>CAUUIE010000164.1:0-2553 GCA_963545065.1 uncultured Treponema sp. | reverse complement strand
ACGACCTTTCAACTGCAAGATATTTTACAGATAGAATAGCTGTTATGTATCTAGGGCGTATTATGGAAATGGGCAAGGCTGATGATGTGATTGATAATCCTCAACATCCATACACAAAGGCTTTAATAAATGCCGTTCCTGAACCAAAGGCTGGAATGCTTAATGTGATAAAAGAGCTTCCGATATCGGGCGAGATTCCCTCTCCTGCAAATGTGCCTAGTGGGTGTCGCTTTCATACTCGTTGCCCTTATGCTGAAGATTCTTGTTCTAATGAAGAAGAGCCTTCATTGATTGATATAGGCGGAGGGCATTTCCATGCTTGCAGACTTGCAGATAAAATAGGGTGATAAATGCAAAAGATAAAATTGCTTTTTACAACTATCACACATTCAGGTGGAGGTGGAGCGGAAAAAGTTTTAACAACTTTAGTGAATAATCTTCCTCCTGATATGTATGATATAAGTATTCAAGAAATGTACGCATTTGGGGTTAAAAAAGAGCCGATAAATGAAAGTATCAAGCTATTGCCTCCATTAATAAAAGAAAAAGAAGGAAGTGCTTTAATAACACTTTTTAAACGTTACATTATAGATAACTATCCCGAAATAGTTAGAGCCATTAGATTGTCTTCCAATTATGACGTAGTTATTTCTTGGAACTATCAATGCCCTTCTTTCTTATTACCTAGTTTTTTGGATGCAATAACTATTGGTTGGTTTCATGGAAGCATTTATGACTTAACTCCTTCTCATAATTTAAAATATGAAACGTATAGTCGTAAATTACAGAAAAGAGCTTGGGATAAGGCTTCAAAATTAGTTACTATTTCTAAAAAATCTTTGCAGTCATTAGAAGAAGCTTTTCCTGAATATATGGAAAAAGCCCAAATCATTTATAATCCTGTTGAAATAGAAAAGATAAAAGAACTTTCATTATGTATGTGAAATTGATTCATCTTTTTTGGATGGTTCTCCAGTTCTAGTATGTATTGGTAGGCTTGATAAAAATAAAAACTTTGCTCTAGTACTTGAAGCTGCTGCTATATTAAAAAACAAAGGAATAAAAACTCAACTTTTGCTAATAGGTGAAGGAAATGAAAAAGAAAATTTAAAAGCAAAAGTCAAAGACCTAAGTATAAAAGAAAATGTTATTTTTTTAGGCTATCAACAAAATCCACTTCCCTTTTTACGTTTTGCAAAAGTACTTTGTATTTCCTCTTTTGAAGAGGGTTTTCCCACTGTTGTAACTGAAGCTCTTTCGTTAGGAGTACCTTTTGTTACAACACCAGTGGCAGGAGCTAGTGATGAACTCTCCTTTAATGGAGAATGTGGGCTTGTTGCAGAATGGGATGCAGAAGATTATGCACAAAAGATAGAGACTATAATAACAAATGATGCATTGCATGAAAAAATATCTAAAGCAGGAAAAGAAAATATAAAAAACTTTAGTGTAGAGCAAACTATTAAAAATTTTAATGAGCTTATAACCGCTCTAATCAATAATTCAAAAACTGACAATAATACATCATTGCTTCAACTTGCACTTTCTTCTGATGAAGCAAGAAAGAAGTTAAAAGCTCTTTATATTTGTTCTTTTGATTTTGCTTCTCAACGTTTACGATTTGCATTTGATAGACTTTGCAAAAAGAGGAAGCCAAGAGATGTTTTAGTTGTAGGCTTTCATATTATGAGATTTATTTTTTATACTTTTACAATTCCTATAAGATGGCTTTTTTATAAGAATGTTTTTAAATGAGAGCTATTTGTAAATATATTCATAATTACCTAAAAGGCTTATAATAATTCAATGCAAGAGATTAATTCATTGCCATGTGTTTTAACATGCACAGGATATGGTGGGACGGGAAGTTCTGCAGCTACTAATTTGTTAGAAGAATTTTCTTCAGTACTCAGCTTTGGAAACAGCTTTGAATGTACTTTTATACATGAAGCAGATGGTATACGTGACTTAGAAAAAGCTCTTGATGAAGGTCATAGACTTAAAGTGGATTTAGCTTGCAAAAGATTTTTGAACTTAGTGCAAAGATTGAGTAAACAAGCTCCATATAAAGAGCACTTTTCATCTGATTTTTATAAAAAATCATTACAATACTTAAACAATCTCGGCATTATAAAATATGATGGACTTTGGGATAGGGCTTTTGAGGCAACACCCCTTAGCAAAAGAGGAAAACTTAGACACAAGCTTTCTAGGGGTGTTTTTAATACTTTATACAAAAATAAAACTTGTAATACATATGAGCCTGATGGTTGGCAACTTCATTATTACCCCATAACACCATGTTATTATGGAAATAAACCAAGTAATTTTTATGAAGAAACAAAAAAATATCTTTCAAGTTTATTAAAGCTAGAACAATTAAATGCTAAATATGTTTTGATTGATCAGCTTTTGCCTTGCTATGATTTGCGTGAATATTCTACATACTTTCATAAAATAAAAACTATTGTTATAGACAGAGACCCAAGAGATTTATATGCACTATCTAAAGCTGAATGGGGAACACGCTTTATTCCAACGCAAAATGTTGAT
>CAUUIE010000163.1:0-2582 GCA_963545065.1 uncultured Treponema sp. | reverse complement strand
TCTTTTTCACTTAAAAAAGATAAGTCATATTCTACATTATACGGATCGCTTAATTTATTATAAACAAAATTGTAATTATTAAACTCACTAACCCAAACATTAGCCTCAAAAAGTTTTATATACTCTTTTTCTGTTTTTGAAAACGTTCTACAATTCACCTTAAAAAAACTCCTCTAACATTTCATTAAAATAACTAAAAGATAAAGGGAAGTAAAAATTAAAAACTTTTAATCTATCTCCACCACTACCTAAAACTTCAAACATATGAGCTATAGCCTCAGCCCTCACCCTTCTACTATAAATAATTTCATTATGAAATTTCCAATAACTGCTATCATGTTCATACTTACTTTCAATTTCACCATAAGTTAAAGCATTAATTAAATCAGAGGCACCAGAATTAATATCGGCATTTTTTTCAATAAGTAAACTTATTTCTTTTTTAACATCTTTATCTAAATTCTTCAGTGTAAAAGCATCTAGTTTTCTTATGGGGATAAAATCTTTTTTATGTTTCCTTCCAACTTCATTTATTTTGTTTATTAAATCTGCTTGTAAATCATTAAACAATGCGGGCATCTTCTCTGTAAGCCCTAGATAGCCTTGAAATCTGTTACTATCCAACCAATGCCCTGCTTCATGCAAAAAAGTAGTAATGCCTAGTGTAAACCCGCATTTTTTATTATCAGCTTTTTTTGCATCTTTTATTAAATTACAATATATCTTATTTTCTTTTATATCATAACTCGAACGTTTTCTGTTACTGTAAAAATCCACTTTCATATTACTAGCATATCTTGCTATATAATATAAACCATTTCCATTAACTTTTTTTAAATCTTGAATAAAGATTTTCTTATCTTCTTTCCTCACCCCTTCAACAAACCATTTATGTTCCTTCACTACTTCAATGCTAGCACCTTTTAATGCCTCTTGCTTTTCATTATGAAATATTGAAACGCCTTTAATGCTTTTGTTATTTTGAATAATTGTTTTATTAATTTCTTCTGCTAGGCTTTCCTGCCATTCTTTTGTTGGCACATTCCCAATTTTTAATCCCCTATTTGTTGCCTCTTTTAGTCTCTTTCCTGTAATAGGGGCAATCATACATAAGCACATAACATGCGGGCGATCGGGCACTTTATCTAATGGATATATTCCCCTTCCTAAACCATAAGCATCTTGAAAAGCTATATTGTTACACTCGCATTTATCTTCATACATTTTAAGTCTATTATTTGCTAATAACCACCTGCACGCCTCTATATATGGATTTTCTATATAGCTTTTAAGAGTTGACCTAAAAGACATTTCGGCGACTTCATTTCTTGCAAGCCTAAAAGCCTCAAACTTTAAATTACTAGGCACTCTTCTACTACCAAGACGGGCCATCATATTAGGATATTTATCTACTGCTTTCCCCTTCCCTTCTATTATATATGTTTCTAACATTTTAGCTGTTTTTACTACATCTTGATTCGTTCCGCTTTTTAATATTTCTTTTATTGCCTCTTTATTATTCCCTGTTAAATTCCAAATACTATTAGAAATAGTAAACTCTTTATTGTTAAAAACCTTCACCTTTTCCATTGCACTTTTTGCTATTAATTGAGACGTTGTAAGCCCATCATTTTGGATACTTTTCATTACGCCCCTTATGCTCTCTCTTTTCTTTTTTTCTTCAGTCTCACCTGTAACATTAATATTATTTTGTAACATTTCATCTACAAAATGCTTTTCTCCACCTTTTGCATTTAATAGCCAAATTGCTTCATCTAGTTTTAATCTTAATGTAGGACTTAATGCTATAATGTTTATTTTTAATAAAGATTGATAAATAATAAATGTAAGCTCTTCATACAAACGGGCTGTGTGTGCTTCTATTGCTTTTTCTATATTTTGATTAATGCCTTTAAATATTTTGTTAGTAGAAAATGAATATTCTTTTTCAAGAGAGGCAGTAAGCCTTAAACTATACCTATGATAAGCTCTTGTAATTTCTTTAAATAAAGTTTTCTCGCATTCTTTTTTTTCTTCTAATGCGGTTTTTAGATATGGAAGTAATTCATTTTTAACATCGTCTAAGCCTTCATAGCCCATAAAATATTTTTATTTTTTTTCACCTGTAGCTTTCGAATAAATTACGTTCTACTTTTATTGACGTTTCCATAATTTTATTTATCTTTTTTTCTTCAAGACTTATTTTGTAACATTTATCTATATCTTCACTATCTGAGTGAAAATATAAAATGCTATCTAATATTCTAGGGTCTTTTGATTCTGCCATTTTGCAATAAATAAAAGAGTTAAACATATTTTCAAATTCAGCTTGTAAAATAATGTCTATTTCATTTGGCAAAAAAGGATTATTAACATTGTCTTTTTTAAGAATGTTTATAAGACGTTCTATTGTTTTAGTAGTAGAAAATAATTTTTGTTTAGTTACTATTTTTTTCATTTTCTAGCCACTCCTCAACTGTTTTAATCTCCATTCCAAAAGCCTTGGCTATTGTAAGTTCCAATTGTGCCCCCTTGCTATTTTCTATAGGCTCTATTACTGCAACTGCCTTTTTAGTAATGAG
>CAUUIE010000162.1:0-2654 GCA_963545065.1 uncultured Treponema sp. | reverse complement strand
TCTTTAACTCTCCTATCACCACATGTCTCAAGTGCGGAAATTGCTTAAGAAAAATGTCTATTTCTTCATAAGATTTCTGATAGGCTTCTACATCTTTTCTGTTCATCATCATGTAGATTTTATCATTTGGATTTTTACGAAAACCTTCATAATGTTCTCTTTTGTTCATACAGATTTGAATATACTTTACAACTTCCTTAATCCTCTTTTGTTCCCATGAAAGCTTATCAAATGTTCGTTTCAAGTCATTCTTTTCAATAGATATTATACTACTCCCACTCAATTGTTGCAGGTGGCTTAGAAGTTATATCATAAACTACTCTATTAATACCTTGCACTTCATTTAATATTTTAGTGCAAGCATCGGAGAACACACTCATTGGGAAATATAATGCTTCTGCTGTCATAAAATCAGTAGTGTTTACAGCTCTTAAAGCAAGGGTGTAATTATAAGTTCTAAAATCTCCCATAACTCCTACTGTTTTTGTATCTGTAAGAATAGCAAAATATTGGCTTACCAAATTTAAGTCTAAGTCTTTATTTGTTTCAATAATATGACGCCAAATATAATCAGCTTCTCGCAATATATTTAATTTTTCCTCTGTAACCTCGCCTATTATTCTTATTGCAAGACCAGGACCTGGGAATGGTTGCCTATTAACAATAGATGATGGAAGACCTAACTCAGCTCCTATTTGTCTAACTTCATCTTTTAAAAGAGTTCTTAAAGGCTCTATAATTCCTTTAAACTTCATATCTTTTGGCAAGCCACCAACATTATGATGACTTTTGATAACATGAGAATTTGACGTTTTACCACTTTCTACAACGTCAGCATATATAGTTCCTTGTGCCAAAAAGTCAACACTACCAATCTCGTTTGCACTATCTTCAAACACTCTTATAAAAGTTTCTCCTATAGCATGCCTTTTTGCTTCTGGATCTTCTACACCTTTTAAACTAGCTAAAAATCTTTCTTTTGCATCTATATAAATAAACTTAATGGGAAGTTTTTCAAATGTTGCCTTTATTTCAGCCCCTTCATTTTTCCTCATAAGACCTGTATCAACAAAAACACATGTAAGTTTATCACCTATAGCTTTACTAAGAAGGTAAGCTAAAACAGAAGAATCAACCCCACCTGATAGTGCTAAAAGCACCTTCTCACCTTTAGTTTTCTCTTGAATCTCACTAATTGCCTCTAAAATAAAGTTTGCTTTTTGCCACGTTCCTTTTGCTTTGCATATTTTATAAATAAAATTATAAAAAAGATTTTCGTTATCAATTTCTTTAGTAATTTCAGGATGAAATTGAACTCCATAAATCTCTTTTTTACTATTCATTATTGCAGCATTTTTTGTGTTAGCACTTTTAGCAATACATTCAAAACCTTGTGGCAACAAAGAAACGTGGTCAACATGGTTCATAAAATATACATTATAATCTTCCAAATTAGACAAAAGTTTATTTTCTTTTTTTAAGAAAACAGTTTGATTTCCAAATTCTTTGCATTTGTTTTTTTCAACCTTTCCACCTAAAACGTGAACAATCGCTTGCATTCCATAACATATGCCTAATATTGGAATGTTAAAATCAAAAATCTCTAATGGAGGTAGTGGTGCATTTTCTTCATACACACTGTTTGGACCTCCTGAAAAAATAATACCTATAGGTCTTTCTTTTTTTATGCTTTCTAAACACTTTGAAAGTGGAATAATTTCTGAATAAACATTAAAATATCTCACCTGTTTAGCAATTAACATTGTAAATTGCCCACCAAAATCTACTATTAAAATTTTTTCTTTAACCATAATTCTAAAATACTAATAAAAAAAGAGTAGATAATCAACTAATTATGAAAGCTATGGATACTATTGAATTTTTCATTTTTCCAATATGATGATGGCACTTATCATTGCATAAAAAAAATGATATTATTTTTTCATCTTATGAAAACAAAACTATTCTTTTATGTGCTAATATTACTATTTATTTCTTGCACTCCAAAATTAGAAGTAAAAATTAATAATTCAAAAGAAGTCTTACTTTCAGTTAATATACTTCCTTCAAACGCCACTAAAAAACTTATTTCATCACTTTCAAAATTTGGTTCTGCTTCAAACAACAAGGAAGAAAATATTTCAAACATTAAAATGGAAAATGGACTTGAAATAATAAGCTTTAAAAAAACTTCATCTTTAGAAATAAATGCAAACTTAAAAATAAATGACATAAATCAGTTAAAAGAAGCAATACTAAAACTTGATACTGAAAAAAAACATCTTGCATTTTCTCTTGATAGGAAAAACCTTCAAAGTTTTTTTCTTAATATAAGCGATGAAGAAAAAGAATATCTTGAACTTCTTATGGCACCAAGTTTGCAAGGAGATAATATAACAAAAGACGAATATCTTAATCTTATTGCAAGTGCTTATGGAAAAACTATTTCTAATGAGCTAAAAAACTCATATCTTAACATTAAATTTGAAGCTCCTGATAAAATAAAAAAAATAGTAATAAAACCAAAAGCTCAACACACATTAAAAAACAAAACGCTAGAAATAAAAATTCCATTAACCAATATTTTAGTAATGGAAGAAAACATAAAAATAGAACTTAATTATTAGGATGAGAAGGAAGCATTTTAGATAGTG
>CAUUIE010000161.1:0-2710 GCA_963545065.1 uncultured Treponema sp. | reverse complement strand
GCATCTTATATCTTATGCTGGCTCTTTTTAAAAAAAGAGTTTACAAAGCAAAAAAAACACTTTAAGGGTTGCTACTTTAAAAAATGTTAAGGAAGGGGAATAGGTGAAATATTGTGAAAAGACAATAAAAAAAATTAGGGGGCTTTTGTCTGATTTAAATGTTAATGAATCTTTTAATCTTTTTAGTAATGAAGAGCTTACAAGCGTATTAGATTTTGCAGAAAGTGAAAACCATGCCCTCTATATTTTGTTTATTCAAAAGGCAGGCAAAATTACAAATGATAGCACAGCAATAAAAGCAATAAAACAGGGAAGTGAAGAGGTTACACGCCTTGACGCTTTAGACCTTACAAGAATTGCATTAAAGCAAGCAGAAAAATACAAAGAGTTATGGGAATCAGAAAAGAAAAATGGAAGCATCTTTATTTACTAATATAATTCAAAAATTAAAAGAAGATACAAAAATAATTATAAATGTAAACTCATTAAATGTAGAGATAATTAGAAACGTATCTATTTTAAATGCTTATGGAAATGTTATAGATGTTGAAGAAAAAACAATAGGAATAGAAAAAGTAAGGCTAGTGCCTATTTCAAATATAACAATAGCAAAAACAGCTGATGCATCTTTTTTAGAAGAAAAAAAATATAGTTTGTTAGTAGAATATAATTCACTTATTCAAGAAAAAGACATATTAATTGATAATGAAAAAAGGTGTTTTGAAGTGCAAGAATTAAACGCATCTACTCTTACAGATGATAATGGAAAAAAAGAAGCATATAAAAAAAATGGTGTGGTAATATTTAAAGGATTAAAACAATGATAGAAATAAAAGCAATAATTGAAAACCTTGAAAAACTAGAAGATAACATAAAAGAAGAATGTAAGCGGGTAAGTTATGAAACGGGTGCCGATATGGAACTATATGCAAAAGTAAATGCCCCATGGAAAGATAGAACAGGAAACGCAAGAAGAGAATTACACGGGCGTGGGGAAGAAAGTGCTCTAGGTTTTAGTGCTCAGATATGGCAGGATTTGTATGGATTAAATAATGAAGAATATGGTTACACACTAGAAACAGCTGAGTATTTTCATGGCAAATATTCAATATTAAAAAAAACCCAAAGGCATTTTAAAGATATTTATTTTGCTAATTTAAAAGATACATTAGAAAGTCTTTTTAAATAAGATATGAAGGAATAAAAAAAATATGAGAGAAGCTATAATAGAAAACTTAAAAAAAATATATCCAACTTATAACATTACAAGGCATGATAATGGCACATTAAAAAAACCTTTTTTAGTGTTAAAAATGGATTCTGATATTCAAACAATGAAAGGCTCATTTTCTACATTTAACGTTTATGTTTATGCCCCAATAAAAGCCCCTTTAATGTTAGATGTTGCAACAAAAAAAGTAATTTCTAGCCTTAACAAAAAAAGATTAAAAAAACTTTCAACAGAGGGGAGTTTTTTCATTGAATACACAGGGGCTATAGGGGACTTTATTGAAGAGAGGACAGATAGCCTTGGGCGTATAATAGAGTTTAGAATTCCAAAAGCTAAAGGTAGTTTTTAGGGGCGTGGTGCCCCATTTAAAAAAGTATGGAGGTTTTTAAAAAATAAAGAGATGCGGGCGATTAAATGCCTCCGCATCTTATGCTGGCCCATTTAAAAAAATGCGTTTTACTTATGCTTTTAAAAACGGCTCATTACGAGCCTTTTTTTTCTGAAGGTATTATAAAGGTGTTAATACAAAAAGAGAAAAAAACATTATGGAAACAAAATTATTTTTAGGGGATTGTTTAAAAATATTTTCTGAAATAAAAACAGAAAGCATTCACGCAGTAGTAACCGATCCGCCTTATCAGTACCTAGACACAAAAATCGAACACACAGCATTTGATAAACCATATAATGAAGAGGCGTTTATAGAAGAGGTAAAACGCGTATTAAAACCTGAAGGTTTTATTTTAATGTTTGGGCGGGGCGTCCCTTTTTATAGGCAAGCAGTATTACTTTCTCAATATGGTTTTAAGTTTAAAGAGGAGATTATTTGGAATAAAAACAAAACTTCCTTCCCCTTTTTGCCTTTATCAAGAAAGCATGAAACAATTTTTATATTTACAAAAAAAAATGGCAAAATAAGAAGTAGAAAATATCCATATATGGAACATATTGAAAACATGGCTACTATTGAAGAAAAACTAAATAAAATAGAAGACACAGTTAAACGCCTTATGACAGGACTCAACAATAAAGATATTTTTAAAAGCCTATTAGATTTTTTAGAAACGAACAAAAAAGAATTTGTTGTAAAACATGTAAATAATATTGATAAAAACAAAGTTTATGGTGTAGTCCCAATAGAACATTATAAATGCCGTAAGGAAGTCTCCGTCTTGCAAGAGTTAATACATGGTAGAAAAGAAGGGAGTTTTATAGAGTGTTCCGATGTAATAAGTGAAACAAATTTAAAAGTGTATTATCACCCTACAGAAAAACCTGTGCGTCTTATGGAGCGTCTCATACAACTAGTTACTGACCCCTCTAATGTAGTTTTAGATCCCTTTATGGGATCTGGAAGTACTGGGGTTGCATCTTTAAACATAGATAGAAAGTTTATAGGCATAGAATTAGATAGTAAATATTTTGAAAGCGCAAAAAAAAGAATTAATGAAAAAGAGAGAGAACTAAAATCAGAGCTAA
>CAUUIE010000160.1:0-2712 GCA_963545065.1 uncultured Treponema sp. | reverse complement strand
TGCCTATAGGCATGTTTCTTATCTTTTCCATAAGACTTTAATTATAACATGAAAAAAAATATGTTACAAATATTTAATCATAAGCTTTTATCTTTTATGCACTTACTAGAAAAATTACAAATATTAAAATGACACTTATTCACTTATAAATAATCTTTATCATTTTACAAATGCATTCATATAAAAGATGACACATAAAGTGAATTTTGTTATATTTTTGCTAAACTTAACTTAAAATTACCATTATTATTTTCACTTACATAAAATGAAATACCTTTTTCTAAAGGCTTAAAAAACTTATTTTTAATATTCAAAAATCATTCAAAAATCTCTTTTACCTTATTTTTAAATTGATTTCCTCTATCAAATTCATTTTTAAAAAGCTCAAAACTGCTAGAAGCAGGGGATAAAATTACATTATCTCCTGCTTGCACTTCATTTTTTAACTTAAGCAAAAGTGTATTAAAATCTTCATAAGGCCCGTTATATTCTATATTTTTCTCTTTTAATAATGGAATTAGCTTACAAGTTGCACTACCTTTAAGTAAAAATATGTTTTTTGCCTTATAGGCATTGTTTGCAAGAGGAACGAAGTTAAGACTTTTATCTGTTCCCCCTGTTATTAATATAGGTTTTTCTTTGAATGAAGAAAGAGCTGCACAAGTGGCTTCAGGTATTGTGGCTGCACTATCGTTATAAAAGGAAATATTATTCTTTGTTGTAAAAAAAAGTTCCATTCTATGCTCTATTCCAGTAAAATCTTTCATAACTTTAGGTATTTTTTCTGAAGGTGCTCCTAATAAATAAAGGGCTAAAGATGCATTTAATAAATTTTGCTTTAATTTATTTCCTACTATCTTTAAATCATTTCCTAAAAGCTTTACTAACTGTGCGTCTTCATTTTTTAAAACACCATTTCCATCACTATCAAAAAAGCATCCTTTAACTCCTTTAGGAAGTGGCTTTTCACTATACCAAAAGATATTGGCTTTAGCACTTTCTCCCATCTTTTTGCCCCATGCATCATCATAATTTAAGATAAGAAAATCTTCTTTTGTTTGGTTTTCATATATCACACTCTTATCTAAAACATATTCTTCCATATTTTTATACCAATTTTGATGATCTTCCATTATTGGAGTAACTATTGCTATATGAGGCTTAAATTTTTCACATTGCTTTAAGTCTTTCAGTTGCCAGCTAGAAAGTTCAAGCACTATAGGAGTATTTTCACTTGTTTTTTCTAAAAATGCTAAAGGACATTTTCCAATATTGCCACCAAGAAAAGAACTAAAGCCTAGCTTTAAAAGCCCATAATGCAATGCTGTAGAAGTAAAAGACTTTCCTTTAGTTCCTGTAATAGCTAGAAGTGGTGACTTTGTAAGATATGAAAATAATGAAACATCACTTTGGATATTTTTTGCCTCTTTAAGATATGGGTTTCCTTTAAGGTGCACAATTGGATTTTTTATTACTAAATCTGCCCACTTAAAATCGTTAGTGTCATGATGGCCTAAAACAAATTTAATATTTTTAAACTTAGATAACTTTTCTACAGAAGGCTTAAGCTCTTCATAACTTTTTAAATCTGTTACAATAATGTCAGAACCTATTTTTGCAAAAAAGATTGCAGTTTCTAAGCCTCCACCATTTAGTCCTAAGCCCATAACAAGAATTTTCATTTTGCTTAAAGCATCTTTTGCACTTTGTGCACCATTATTATTGTCTAAAAAAGATAGTTTCATACGCCCTATAATACTAGTAAAATTTAGAAAAAAAGTATAGAATTAAAGGCGTGTTTTAAGGAGTGGGCGTTATGTTTTTTGATAATTATCCTATTAGTTCTTCTAATTTAACATCAAGCCTTTTTCTAAAAGGTTTAGCCCCATCTCCTGGCGTTCTTTTAATTCACGGTTATTCAGGCACTCCTTATGAAATGACGTGGCTTTCAAAACAATTAAATGACTTAGGTTACACAGTATATGTTCCCCGTCTTCCAGGGCATGGAACTTGCAAAAAAGACTTTTTAAGTTCTAATTGGAAAGATTGGCTTCGCTGTGTGTGCGATTCTTATATAGACCTATCTTCTAAGCATGAGACAGTTTATGTTGGAGGGCACTCTATGGGTGCTCTTTTAGCTACCATTTTAGCAAGATATTTTGATGTAAAAAAGCTTTTTCTTATGGCACCTGCTTTTAAAGTAGTTGAAAAAAGAACTATGCCTTTATGCCTTACTCCTATCTTAAAATTTTTTGTAAAAGAGATTAAAAAAAACGATGGCTCTTTCTTTAAAGATGAAGAATTTAATAAGTCTATTGAAGATTACACATCTTATCATTATGTTTCAAAGTTAGCTGATCTTTATAAGATACAAAAAATGGCTATAAAGTCGTTATTATCCATAAGGGCAAATACGTTAATAGTGCTTTCTAAAAAAGACAATGTTGTGCCTTTTGAAGTGAAAAACTTGATTGATGCAAAAATTAAAACAAAATGTAATTATCTTTTTCTTGATAGGAGTGGACACTTAGTTGCAAATGATGCAGAAAAGGAAATTGTGGCAAATAGAATAATTGAATTCTTAAAATAAGATACTTGCATCTTTTTTGCTACAAAAACTAATTCCCACTTTTTAAATCCCTCATAGTATTAAACTATAACACTATAGCAAAAACTTATTAAAAAGTGTTTAATGAGTCAAGTTAAAATGCT
>CAUUIE010000159.1:0-2713 GCA_963545065.1 uncultured Treponema sp. | reverse complement strand
AGGAATTACATAGTTTTGTAATGCATCAAAATGAGGCTGATTTCTAAAAAAACGAGTAAGGTTTGTGGTAACAGAATCTAAAAGAGTTTTCATTTCTTCTTTATTAGAAGTAATAAGCTTATAATATTCGGTTGGAGTTTCAAGCTTTTTGTCTCGCAACTTTTCTTTTAATCTACTTTCAAGAATTGACCTATTACTTTGCGAGAAGGTAATTCCACTTTCGTTATAAATCACACTCTTAAAGTCTTCAAATTCTTTATCCGTCAAAAACTCTTGCATACCCAAAAACACTCCTAAATGATGTTTACTAAAAACTTTTGTTTCTCACACCCTCTATTATACACAACTTCTCTATTTTGTGAAGTAGTAAGGAATCATACACTTTACAAAATCCACCCGTAATGACTTTGACTAAAAATATTTAAAACTTTATACTACTAGATAATACTATGTTATTGTTAAGAAAAATGCAAGTTTTATACCTTTTATCTTTATTTTTTTTCTTTTCTTGCTCCATTGACTACAGCAAAGAAGCAATTGAAAGTGAAAAAAGACCAAATTTAGTGTTTAAAAACATAAAAGTAGATAGATATAAGGAATCTGAAAAAGATATTGTTATCTTTTGTGAAAGACTAGAAATGTATAATAAAGATAAGATATGGGCGGGAAAGAAAATTACATTTAACCAAATTAATAAACAAACAAAAGAAGATGAGTTTAAAGGAAATGCAGGCTCTGTTTTAATAGATAATAAAGGAGAAGAATATTTTTTATCAAACAATGTGGAATTTATTTCATATAAAGAAAAACTCAAAATATTCTCCCCATCTCTTTATTGGCAAAAAAATGAACATTTACTTTCATCTTCCGTAGAAGATGAAGTTTCTATAACAAAAGAAAATGAAATGTCTTTTAAGGGAAAAGGTTTTATTGCTAACACTGCTTCTAAAGAATTTGAATTAACAAGCGAAGTAGAAGGTGTTATAGATAGAAAATAAAAAAAAGCCCTTAAGGAGTTAATAACATGAAACATAACATAAAACTATTACCTCTAGTTATAATATTTTCTATCATTTTTTTTAATCCAGCCTATGCTGCAAAGTCTAAAATTACGTTTTCTGCTCGCTCAATGAAAGGCACTGTTAAAGAAGGTCAAAATGCAACATCTTTAAAAGGGGATGCTGTAGTTACTGTGGACACTATGAAAATAACTGCTGACACAATAGAGATTTATGGTAAAGACTATAGATATTTAAAAGCTACAGGGCAGGTGAAAGGAGAAGATAAAGAAAAAGGATTTGATTTTTCTAGTAACTTTATGGAGTATGATAGAGAAAAAGAGATAGCAATTTTTTATGGTAGCACTGAGTTAAATGATTCAAAAAATGATGTAAAAATTAATTCAGAGCACATTGAATATAATCAAAAAGCAGAAACAATGCTTATGCAATTCGATGTTAAAATTTTAAGAAAAGAAATTACTTGCACGTCTATTTTTGCAATGTATAATAGAAAAAGCTCCAGTTTAAATCTAACAGGAAAACCAATTGTTACTAAAGCACAAGACACATTTAAGGCTTCAAAAATTACAGTAAATTTAGAAACAGAAGATATTACATTAGAAGGTAATGTTTCAGGTAATGTTGTGGAAGAGAAAAAAGATTTAAAAGAAGATAAGCCAAACAAAGAAATTGAAGAAGAAAAGAAGACTGAAAGCGAAGAAAATAACGAAAAAAATGAAGCTTTAAAAAAAGAATAGCTAATTTAAGCTTAAAGCTTAATGCATCACACCCTTTTATAATTTTACTAAAAGAGTGCAATAGCAAAGATACAACAAAAGTACATGATAGTCTTCTATAAATTAATAAAACCCAACCGCCTTTTAATAAAAACTACCATTGTTCATTAACACTTATAACCACACTATCCCGCTATTGCAAAAACACTAGCGGGATACATATAAAAAACACTACTGAGTTAGTGCTTTTGCATATTTTTGTTGCAACTCTGTAAATCTTTTTAGTTGTGATGCACTCATGCTACTACCAGCACTGCCTAACTTTTTTGCTAAATCTTCTATTTTCTTTAGATTTTCAACTTGCTTTAGACCAGCCATTGAATCCCCTGCTTTCACTTTTTTAAGAATGTCTATTTGGTCATTTATAATTTCTTCATAAGAATCTAAAACATCATCCCAATCGTTTGAAGACTCATCTTCGTCTTCATCCTCGTCCTCATCTTCATCGTCGTCCGCATCTTCAGAAGATTTAGTAGAACGCTCAATCTTTGTAGAGTCCCCCTTACTCCCTTTCCCTTCATCCTTTTCGCTACATCCTGCAAACAACAACGCAACAGCTAAAAGCAAAAACATGCCAAGCAAAACAAAAACTCTTTTTTCATAAAAACTCCTTTTCAAAAGCATTTAGCCTTATCATCTAATTTTTAATGAAAGGCTAATAGCTTAAAAAAAATTAAAGCCATGTAAGGCTTAAAACTAGTTGATAAATTACTCTAAAAGATATATTTAGTCTATAACATATTTTAAAAAAAACAAATTTTCTGTAACAATATTTCATAATTCTTAAAATAAAGAAAAGAAAACCGATAATCTTTACAAGATTTGTATTTTTTTGCGTTACTACCTCTAACACACTATTACCACATTAAAAATGTCTTAAGATACCTTAAAAGTCTATTGCTAGAAAAAGGCTAA
>CAUUIE010000158.1:0-2751 GCA_963545065.1 uncultured Treponema sp. | reverse complement strand
AGGAAAGAGAAAGCGTTGGGGGGCTTATGAATGACTATTTAATCAATTTATTTAAACTTTGTGTAAACAAAATAAACCAATAATTATTTTTTTATTTAATGACAGAATTCTTTTTATTTAGTATAATTATGTCATCGGAGGACGTGATAAAATTATGAGTGATTTTAAGGCTATGCAAGAGTGGCTTTATACAGATGTTGTAAAAGAGCATTTTATGCATCCACATAATATGTTGCAAGAAGCAGAAGAGAGTTGGCCATGTGATGGAAGAGGTCTTATAGGAAATATAAAATGTGGGGATCAGATGCTGATCTTAATTCGTGTTAAAGACGGGAAGATTGAAGATTGCAGATGGAAGACTTACGGTTGTGCTAGTGCTATTGCTTCCACTTCTATTTTGTCTGATGCAATTAAAGGAATGAAATTAGAGGAGGCATATAGGCTAAAGCCTCAAGATATAGTTTCTAGGTTGGGTGGTTTGCCTTCACATAAAATACACTGCTCAGTTTTAGGGGACAAAGCTTTACGTGCTGCCATAGATGATTATTTACAAAAAAACTCTTTACCATCGCTATCTGGTAGTGAAGAGGTTGAATATATTTGCACTTGTTTAAATGTTAGTGATAAAGATATAGAAGAGGCATTTAAGCAAGGAGATCGTACATGGGAAGATCTACAAGCTCGCACAAAAATAGGCACTGCTTGTGGCTCTTGCAAGCAAAAAGCCTTAGAACTTCTTCATCAGCTAGAACATTTATATGGAGAAGATTGAAAAGATTAAGGTTAATTTCTCTTATAAAAACAAACATTTTCCGCATTAAAAAGTCAATCTTTAATTTAAGGAATTAAAGTGAAGGGACACTTTAAGTTACCAATGCCTCTTTTAAACTCTTTAAAGTCCGTGTTTTAATTATTAATATAGTTTTTTTATTTAATTTTAGACTTTTTGCATCTTAATGACTTACAATATTTTATTTTTAAAGTTATTATTATAAATGCCTTTATCTATTTCTTATTAATTTAAGATCAGTTTTATATTAAGATCAGTTAAATAATTTGAAAAGGTGGAAAACTTTTATGGAAGTGAAAAAAGAAAATGAGAGGGAAGAACTTCACAGGACAATATGGTCTATAGCAAATGATTTAAGAGGCAGTGTGGATGGATGGGATTTTAAACAATATGTTTTAGGCATGCTTTTTTATAGGTATATCTCTGAAAGCATTGTTGAGTATATAAATAAAAATGAAAGAAAGATAAACAAAGATTTTAATTACGCAAACCTTGAAGATGATGAAGCTCAAGTGGTAAAAGAAGATATGATAAAAGATATAGGGTTTTTCATTTTGCCAAGTGAGCTTTTTTCAAATATTCAAAAAAAGGCTAACGAAAAGGGAAATTTAGAACATATTAATGAAGACTTATCAAAGGCTTTTAAGAATATAGAAGCATCGTCTATAGGTGAGATAAGTGAGAAAAACTTTAAAGGTCTTTTTGATGATATAGATGTGAATAGCAACAAATTAGGTGGAAGTGTTAAAGAAAGGAATGAAAGGTTAGTTAAACTCATTAATGGCATTGCTTTAATGAATTTGACTAAATGTGAAAATAGTTCGATAGATACTTTTGGCGATGCTTATGAATTTCTTATGGGAATGTATGCATCTAATGCAGGGAAAAGTGGTGGAGAATATTTTACACCACAGGAAGTTTCAGAGCTTTTGGCAAAGATTACAGTAGTTGGAAAAAAAGAAGTGAGTAAAGTTTATGATCCAGCTGTAGGTTCTGGCTCTCTTCTTTTGAAATTTGCTAAAGTGCTTGGCAAAGATAATGTTAAAAATGGTTTTTTTGGTCAAGAAATAAATCTTACAACTTATAATCTTTGTAGGATTAATCTTTTTTTGCATGATATAGGGTATGAAAATTTCTTAATTGAGCACGGGGACACTCTTATAAACCCTAAACATGAAGATAAAGCTCCTTTCGAAGCAATTGTTTCAAATCCACCATATTCTATTAAATGGGAAGGCTCTGATAATGCTACACTGATTAATGATAAGCGTTTCTCTCCTGCAGGCGTTTTAGCTCCTAAGTCTAAAGCAGATTTTGCTTTTATTATGCACTCGCTTTATTACCTTGATAAAAATGGAACAGCTGCAATTGTTACCTTCCCTGGCATTATGTATCGTAGTGGTAAGGAAAAGCAAATTAGAAAATATTTAGTTGAAAATAATTATATAGATGCAATAATTGGTCTACCTGAGAATCTTTTTTATGGCACTAGCATAGCAACTTGTATAATGGTTTTAAAGAAAAATAAAAAAGATGAGAATGTTCTTTTTGTTGACGCTTCAAAAGAGGCTAAGAAGGTAACAAATAATAATAGATTAACAACTGATTCTGATAATGAAGATAATAATAATGTGAAAAATATACTTTCTTGGTATGAAAAAAGGCAAAATGTTTTGCATATTGCCTCTTTAGTGAGTAAAGAAAGGATTATGGAAAATGATTATAATTTATCTGTTTTAACATACGTTGAAAAAGACAAAGGTACATGTGAAATTGATATAAAAGAGTTAAATAATAAACTTAAAAAAATGGTAGCACGTGAAATGGAGCTTAGGAATGAAATAAATAAAATTATTTTTGAGCTTGAAGGGGAGGAAGGTGTGTGGAAGGGCTTTTAGAGTTTTATAGACTATGATTAAACGGGATAGAGAAAAGGTTGAATGGAAGAGGCTTTGGGAGGT
>CAUUIE010000157.1:0-2839 GCA_963545065.1 uncultured Treponema sp. | reverse complement strand
AAAAAAGTGCCCCCATCAAGCAATGTGCTTGATGGGAGATTTAAAGAACAAATTACTTTCTTTTAAACATGAGACTATTGCATAGTTTCCTATTTCATCATAATTTTATTATCCTTGATGTACAAAACCTTGTCATTAAAAATTGAGCCTGTATACGTAACATTATCAATAACAATTTTTTGATAATATTTTTTATTTATCACAAAAGCATATGCAAAGATTTTGCTATCAGATGAGAAGTTAATATCGTCTACTCTATTAAACGGTCCTAATTTTTCTTTTCCATTAAAAACATACCATTCATCTCCAATTTTAGCTTTGTATGCAAGACGTTTACTATCAAAAGATATTTGAGCCTCTCCTATTTCATCAAAAGGTGCCGATTTTTCTTTATTAGTGCAAATATAGTGGCTATTTTCTATCTTTACATTAAATAATAAAATTTTGCTATTAGGAGAAAATTTAAGTGAGCTTACATTATCGAAAGGTCCTATTCTTTCATTGTCTAAAATAACATAATATTTTCCATCATCTTTAATTGCATAGGCAAATGTTTTTCCATCGGGAGAAAAAGTTGAATGAATGCTAGTCGCTATAGATATTACAGAATAGCTATCAATTGCATCAAAAGAATCAGAGCGTTTGTTGTTTATATAAACATAAGACTTATCTTCTTCTTTTGTAAAATAAGCAAAATTTTTGTCTTTTTTTGAAAAATGAATATAGCTGAGTTTGTCAAATGGACCTCTTTCTTCATTTCCTACAACAATATAAAATTTATTATCTTCCATATAAGTATAGGTGAAGGTCTTTCCATCAGGAGAAAAATTTAAATTTAAATAAAGTGCATCGTCCCATATATATCTAAAGCCACTTGACCTTAATTTTGATTCAAACGAAGTTATTTCTCTATCTCCATATAATAAATGCCACTTTTCTTCAAGATTTACATAATAATAATAACATAAAGTCCTTCCATCAGGTGCTAATGTAAGATCACAGACTTCATCAAATGGACCTTTTCTTTCTTTACCATAAAAAACATAAGTTTTATTATTTATTTTTGCATGATAGTAAGGTGTTTTTCCATCGGGGCTAAGGGAAATAAAAGGGGGACCATCAAAAGAGCCAATCTTTTCATCTATGTTAAAAAGATGCCAACGATTTCCAATTGTAGCACTATAAAACAAGTTTTCTCCGTTAGATGAGAATTTAATATGATTACTTAGATCATCAAATGGACCTAATTTTTTATCATTTAAATAAATGTAATGTTTTCCATCTACTTCTGCTTTAAAGCAAAACTTACTACCATCTAAAGAGAAACTAGGGGGATATATGTCCATAAATGGTCCAAATATTTTACCATTTATAAATATATACCTATCTCTATCTCGTTTAGCAAAGCAATAAATACTATTTTTAGTATTATATGCTTCACGTAAAGAAGCAGCATCAAATGGACCTAATTTTTCATTTTTATAGACTATATAAATTTCATTCACAGTGGAAATAAGTCCTTCTCCTTCCTCGCTAATCAAAAAAACTGGGGTATTATTAAATATTCCTATTTGGCGTATAGATTCTTCATTTTCTATAGTCTTAAGCACAGTGTCTGGGAAAATATTTATAACAATAAAAAAGAAAAGGGAAAAAAGACAAATGTTTTTCATAAAACTTATCCTTAAAACACTAGAATATCAATCTAGTTTAAAAAAAATCCCATCAAGCACAATGTGTTTGATGGGAATTTAAAAAATAATAAAAGATAAAAAATTAAACTCCGCGTTCACTCATAATAGTTTTAATTTCATCTTCATTAATGCCTACCATAGCTTTTCCTAAACCTTCTGAAACCTCTGCAATCTTTGCATAATCATCATAATGTTTCACAGCTTCAACTATTGCCTTAGCTCTTTTTTCAGGGTCTCCCGATTTAAATATACCACTTCCTACAAAAACACCATCAGCTCCTAAATGCACCATAAGAGCAGCATCTGAAGGCGTTGCAACTCCGCCTGCAGAGAAATTAGGCACTGGGAGTCTTCCATGTTTATGCACATATTCAACAAGAGAGTAAGGGACAGCATGAGTTTTTGCCATAACATAAAGCTCATCTGGTCTTAAAACTGTAAGCTCTTTCATTTCCTTCATAATTTGCCTCATATGCTTAACAGCTTGTATCACATCCCCTGTTCCAGCTTCTCCTTTAGTGCGAATCATTTTAGCACCTTCTTGTATACGCCTTAAAGCTTCTCCTAAGTTTCTTGCTCCACATACAAAAGGCACTTTAAATTCTGCCTTATTCACATGATGCATTTCATCAGCAGGAGATAAAACTTCAGATTCATCTATAAAATCAATATTTATTGCTTCTAAAACACGAGCTTCTATGAAATGCCCAATTCTTACCTTTGCCATTACAGGAATTTTTACAGCTTTCATAATCTCTTTTATCATCTTAGGATCGCTCATTCGGGAAACCCCACCTGCAGCTCTTATATCAGCAGGAATACGTTCCAAAGCCATAACAGCGACAGCACCTGCAGATTCTGCAATTTTTGCTTGCTCTGGTGTGGTTACATCCATAATCACGCCACCTTTAAGTTTTTCTAAAATATCCATAAACACACCCCCTTATGTGTATGTTGGAATTTATAAAATTTCAACAATGTTGTAATTATACATAAGATTGTTATTTTATTTAAGTAGTTTATGAGAATATTTTAAGATTTTGTCTATAAAGCATTTTTAAATTTTGTAAACATAAATGTAAAAAATGCCTCATGCTTTAAAAGCATGATAAATATAATGTGTTTTACACGTAAAAAAAGTTACT
>CAUUIE010000156.1:0-2928 GCA_963545065.1 uncultured Treponema sp. | reverse complement strand
AGGCGATAAGGAATTAGATGATTATTTGAGAGGCTTAAAAATTAGGGGCGAGCGAGTTGCTAGGGTGGACCTGAGAGATGGAACAATTTTATCGAGTTTAAAAGAAAATAAGGAAAGATTTCAAGAGATAATAGCTAGAGAGCTAACAAAAGATAATCAATATTTAAATCAATTAGACGAATGGAAAGACATAGTAGATAAAAGTAGGATGACCGTTCAAAATATTGAAAAGTTAGAAAGCGATGAAGAGGTAAGAAAAGAGCAAATTGAAAAACTAAAAAATAAGCAATTAGAAACATTAAAAAGTAAAAAAGACATTATAAAAGCTTTTGAAGAAGATGCTGAAAAACAGGCTAAAAATGCAAAAGAGATTAGTCTGGGGCAGGGAAATAAAGAATCAATAGCACACAAAGAAGAGATAGAAACAGAGATAAAAGTTTTAACAAAAGGATTAGAAGATTTAAGAGCTTTAAAAAAAGGTGTTAATGTTTCTGAAGATATTAATTTCACTCTTAATGATAAAGGTGTGTTTAATGACCAAGATTTAAAAAGAGTGCAGTCAAGATTATACACATTAAAAAAGTCATTAGAAGACATGGGTAAAACTAAGGTTATTGTAAAGCCTGAAGTAAAAATTAAAACGTTAGATGATGAGCTTAAAAAGATAGATTCTTTATATAAAGAGAAAATAGCATTGGCTAAAGAATATGGCAAAAAGCAAATTGAAGTAGAAGCAGAGTGGGCTAGTGCTAGAAAAAAACTTATAGATGAAGAATTGAAGAAAGAAAATATTACAGAAAAAAGTGTTACAGGTGGAAGCGGAGCTAGAGAAGGAATTACTATAAATGATGAGATAGAAAAGACGCGTGAAATTACTTTTACGGCTTTCGAAAGAGCCAAAAAAGAATATGCTGAGAAAAACAGCGAACTAGAAGATGTACTAGCACAACTTGAAAGTGCAAAAGAGCATTTAAGAATTGCAGAGACCGAAGGGGCTGAAGGAGAAAAAGACGAAGATACAATAAAGCTATTAAATAATCATATTGAAGGTTTAGAAAAAAAGGCAAAAAGCATAAGTGAAGAGGTTGGAAAAACTTATTACACATTTTCTGATATAAACAATTTAATAGACTCATTTAATGGAAAGTCTCAAACTAGTTACACGTCCAAATTTAAAGATATTGCAAAAGCAAAAAAAGAGGCATTAAAGGCTATAGAAGATGCAAAAAACAAAAATAGCCTTTCTTCAGAGCAAGCAGAAAAAGCGACAGCACGTCTTAAAAAAGAGGCAAAAAAAGCGACAGCATTAGTGGGACTAGAACTTACAAACTCAATTATTAGTGTAGGAAATGCCACTACAGACATTATCTTAAATGCAATAGAAAAGGGAACCGTTTCACTTGAAGGGGGCTTAAACATGGTGAGCCAAATGGCCAGCCAAATATCTAACATGATGCCTGACCCAATAAGCAAAGCAGTAGTAGGGGGCATTTCCATGATAACTAAATTTATTGGAAATATCATAAACTACAATAAAAAAAGAAAAGAAGAAGAAGAGAGAGCGTTAAAGAAAGCAAGAGAAGAAGAAGATAAAAAGCAAAAACAAAAAGCAGATGAGGTTGCAGGGAAAGAAGCAGAAAACTACGCCCGTCAATTAGAAAACATTAAGAAAAAAACGCACTCAATGAAAGATGTTTTAAACAATATGTTAGATGGCATAAAAACAAAAAAAATTGAAGATGCAATAGCACGCCTTAAAGACATGCAAACAGACGAATACGATCTACAGTATGAAATGGCAAAAGCGGGGTTAGAGAGAACGGGCTCCCCTAATGGTTTTGTTAAAGAAGTTGAAGATGAAATGAGGCGAAAAGGCTATTCAGATTGGAGCGGGGATCAAATGTTTAGAAAGATGTCATACAATGAATTAATAACCGCTTATAACAATGCTATAGAAAAAGGAGATGATGCCCTAGCACAACACTATAGAGAAAAGTTAAACCATTATGCAACAAAATATTTTAATGAAAAAGGCATATCTTTAGAAGAAGTGGACGGATTAAAAAACTATGTGAAAGGAATTAATGACATTGTTGTAAATGCAATAAGAAGCGAAGACTTATCAACTTTAGGTGTTGCATTAAAAGAAAAATTAAGAGATGGAATAATTGAAAAATTAAAAACAGGTATGCTTTTTTCAAATCTTAATAAATTAATTAATGAGTATGGTGCTACTAGTAGTGAAGAGCGAAAAGCCTCTTTATTAAAAGCAATAGAAGAGGAAGGGGAGAGGGTAACAAAAGCATATCAAAGAGAAGCGGAAAAACTTACAGGGGCTTTAGGTCTTATGAACTCTGAAATGGATGAGCATGTTAAGGCGTGGGCAGGAATGAAAAAAAGCATAAAAGACGCCTTAAGTGCGTCTCTAGGGGAGGCGGCCTATAATGCTGATTGGGATTCTTTTAAAAAAGGTTTTGCCTCAGAAATGAAAAAAGCTATTATAAGTGCCGCAATAGCTAATGCGGGAATTAAAGGAAAGGTGGACGGAATTATAAAAGGAATAATGAAAGACGGTAAAATAACAGCAGAAGAAATTGATAAAAGCATTAATGATCTTTCTTATCTTTTTGACGGGTTAGAAGGGAACCTAGCGGGACTTTCAAAAATTACAAAAGCATTAGAGAAAGGCACAACAGTAAAACACGAATCTAGTGGAACGGTTATTCAAAAACTTTCTGGTGCTGATAGGGATTGGTTTACTGAAGTCTTTAAAGAAAACTTTAAGGTAATGAGTGAAGGTTTTAAATCGGCAATGATAGAGTTAAGAGAGATTCATAACGCACATATTACCGTTTTACAAGCGTCTTTAACAGTAAATAATTTAAATGTATTAGCACAAGATGGGGCAAATATTAAAGACCTTATAGC
>CAUUIE010000155.1:0-2985 GCA_963545065.1 uncultured Treponema sp. | reverse complement strand
CCGATTGTCAAAATTAATTGAATAAAGGATTCATAAATATCATGATGAGTCCCTTGTTTTGCCTCTGCCCACAAAATTGACTTTAAGTTCTCTTTTTCCAAAGCTCCAAAAAGCGACGCTTGTTTCATTTCAGTGTTATG
Organism: uncultured Treponema sp.; assembly: GCA_963545065.1. GTDB lineage: Bacteria > Spirochaetota > Spirochaetia > Treponematales > Treponemataceae > Treponema_B. The sequence continues at coordinate 2,845 of CAUUIE010000155.1, read as the reverse complement.
CGAAGCAATTACAAAATCTATGTTTCCTATTTGCGTATATACATATTTTTCAAAGTAATCTTTTGCAATAGCACTTTTTAGTGCTTCTTCTCTTAATTTTTGGTATTCCTTCATAAAATCTCCATCTTCTTATTAAATAATTAAAGGAATAACTTTTTTGTATGTGTTTATGTGTTAAACAAAAAAAATAACAACACTTTCTATTGTGTTAAAATCGTTTCATAGTCCATTTATAAATAATGCATAGCTCATATTGCAAAAGTATAATTTTACAGTTTAAAAAAACACTGTAATGGTAAATATTTTTTAAGTTACCTAATTCTTAATATACTCTTCTTTACCTTTTTAAGATTTACTTTAAAAGAAAGTTTTTTAATATAGCCACTAGGGTGAATGCCCCATCATGGCTACATTATTAATTAATTAAAACCTTTTTCTATAGCTTAGTGTCGTCTATGCTATCTAACCACTTTTTGCATTCAGGCACAATAAAGGTAAGGCATCCATCTTCAAAAGGATTCTTTAAGTTTGCTAATTTTAATAAATTCAAAAATGAAAGAGAACCGCCTGCTTTGCAAAGACGCAAATAATCTTCCCACGCTGTTTTGTGGCAAGCTCTATCTTTAACCCAAAATTGCAATGCACAAACTTGAGCTAAAGTATAGTCTATATAGTAGAAAGGCATTTCGTAAATATGCTTTTGTTGCATCCAAAAACCACCACGTTTTAAGAACTCATTATCATCAAAATCTTGACCTGGTGTATATTTTTCATCAATCTTTCTCCATTGTGCTTTTCGCTCAGCTGGTGTAGCTTCAGGATTTTCATATACCCAGTGCTGAAACTCGTCAACTGTAACTCCATATGGCAAGAAAGATAAAGCTCCCCCCAAATGACTAAACTTAAACTTATCTGTTTGATCCCCAAAAAATAGATGCATCCAAGGCCATGTGAAAAGCTCCATACTCATTGAATGAATCTCTGCAGCTTCCATACTAGGCCACACATAGTCTGAAAGGCGTAAATCTCTGCTTTGATAATTTTGAAAAGCATGCCCTGCTTCATGTGTTATAACAGTAATATCATGTGCTGTTCTGTTAAAGTTTGCAAAAATAAATGGAGACTTATATAATGGTAAAGAAGTGCAATATCCTCCACCTGCTTTTCCAGGTTTTGCCTCTAAGTCCATCATCTTATATTTAGTCATGTGTGTGAAAAACTCATCTGTTTCAGGAGAAAGCTCTTTATACATTTTCTTTGCATTTTCAACAATCCACTCAGCATCTCCTTGAGGTGTTGCATTTCCCGTTTTATATTGAAGAGGTCCATCATAATAGTAAAGGTGATCTAGCCCTAATCTCTTTCTTTTTCTCTCTCTAAGCTCTTGGTATACAGGAACTACTTCTTTATAAATTGCATCTCTATATTTTGCAACCATTTCAGCATTATAGTCCACCCTACTCATACGTGCATAACCTAATTCCACAAAGTTTTTAAATCCTAAAGTGCGAGCAATTTTTGTGCGCACTTTAACAAGCTCATCATAAATGCGGTCTAGCTCTGCTTCATTCTTTTCAAAAAATGAATAATATACTTTGCTTGCTTCCTTTCTTTCTTGCCTATCTTTGCTTTGTGTAAAAGGTGCCATTTGTGAAAGATTTCTCTTTTGTCCTTTATATTCTAGCTCAGCACTTGCCATTAATTTTGAATATTGACTTACAAGCTTGTTTTCTAAAGCTAAGTCATCCATAATTGCAGTAGAGAAAGTTTTATTTTGTATTTCATACATGTTAAACAAAGTCTCTCCAAACTCTTTCACTAGCTCAGAGCGAAACTTGCAATTTAAAATTAATTTTCTATACTCATCACCATATTTACCAAGCTTTGGTCCTAATTCATCAAAAAAATCTTGCTCTTTTGCATAAAACTCATCTTTTGTGTTAATTGTATAGTGAAGATATACAAGAGAACCAAGTGTATTCATTGTAACAAACAATTTTTCTGCTTCATCTATTAAGTCTATACACTCTTTTGCTGTCTTTGCCTCTTTAAATCTATCAAAGATTGATTTCATATCTTTTTCATACTTTTCTACATCAGGTCTTTTATATTCCATTTTGGAAAATTCAACCATTGGCAAAGATGGAACTTTACTTTTTTCCATAAAACACTCCTTTAACCTTTTTAAGATTATACTACTTATAATACTATCTTTTTTAAACTTTTTAAAGATGCAATTTTATTTGCATAAAGATGCAAATTATGTAATAGGCATAATCAAAATATTTATAAAACAAATATTTTAATTATATGAAAAATAAGCTTATCTCATTCTTTTCTTTAAATATTAAAAGCCCCCTTATAATAATGTCCTTTAATAATTTCTTACATAAACTTTTCCCTTTTTAAGCTAAAAAAAACATCCCACTTTAAGCTTAAGAGGCGGGATCTAAGGTAGCTAAAAATGCTTTATTATTACTTAAATGACGGGCTCCTTTCTCTAGTTATTACAGAGCATCATTTCTAGCTAGAATGCAATCCCTTTTCTAGCTAGAACAAAAGGCATAGTGTTACATACCTTGAGGTGCGTTTATTGTAATGATGGGATCCATGTTCTAGTAGTAAATGGGCTCCTATTCTAGCTAGACTTTCTTTAAACTCTAGCTAGTTTTTGGTAAAAGTCTAGCTAGATTTTGGGGGAAACTTACGTAGTTTTTTATAAGGTTAAGGTTTTTAAGAAAAGAAGGAAAGAGAGAGGATATAATTGAAGTATAAAAATATAAAAGGAATTAAGCAAGGCGTAACACACGTGGTTTACCCATTAATGAATGATTCTATTGATGCT
>CAUUIE010000154.1:0-2997 GCA_963545065.1 uncultured Treponema sp. | reverse complement strand
TTGGCAAAGAAAAAATAGGTCCTTTTGATAAGGTATATTCTCCCGAATTCTCACCTGATGGTAAAAACTTAGCATATAGTGCTAGAATTGGTAGAAAAGAATATCTCTTTATTGGCAAAGAAAAGGCTGGTCCTTTTGATTATGTAGGTTATTTACAGTTCTCACCTGATGGCAAAACTCTTAGCTTTCGAACTGAAATTGATAAAAAATGGTATGGCAAGCTCTTTTTTAATTCCAAAACCTACACAGGTTCAATATGTGGTGGCAAGGTTGTATACATTAAAGATGGCAAAATTATGTTAAGAGATTAAAACAAGTTTTTGAAAGTTTCATTCTTGAAAATATTGGCATTTCTAATCTTCTCAAGTTTGTAATTATTTTGATGAATGTTCCTATAGCTTTTTCTTGTCGTTTGCATAATCAAACATATCATTAGCTTAAGAATATTTTAAAGTTTGTATATTGATTCATAATTCATGTTAAAACCTCATTAAACAACTCAGTTTGTTTTATTTCTTTGTAAGTTTTACATGGCGGATGTAACAACTCTCCTTCATATTCCTTCATTCCTAGCACACGTCTTAAACCTATTTTGTAATATTCTTTAGAAATATCAATACTTATAGATTGCCTATTTAATAACATTGCAACAATTGATGTTGTAAACGTACCAGCAAACGGATCTAGAACAACATCTCCTTCATCTGAAGAAGCTAAAATAATACGTTCCAAAAGAGCAGTAGGTTTTTGTGTAGGATGATTTTCATATTCTGTCATTCTATATCTAACTCGAGGAAACTGCCAAACACAATTAAATGTCTTTTTGCACCTGTCTTGGCTTCAACCAAAATATCATTATAATTAAAACAATAGTTTTTTGGATTTTTCACACAAAACAAAATTGGCTCATACATAGAGCCAAAATAGTTTTTTGCCTGAACTCCAGAACTATCATAATGCCAGACAATCCTAGAAAGAATCGATAATCTTTTTCTAATATAAATATCAAAATATGGCATAAATTGCGTTGAAGTCATTATATACATAGAAGCATCGCTTTTCATTTTTTGAATGCAAAGGTCAATCCATTTATAGCACCATTCAAGATATTCGTTATCATTTTCCCAATGATCTTCTGTATTTTCAAAAATCTTTCCAATGTTATAAGGAGGATCAATAAAAATTAGGTCTACACTTTTATCAGGTACAACGTTAAGCCCTTCAAAGACATCAGAACAAATTAAAGTGTGTCCCTTAGATTTTGTTATTTCCATATGTTTAGCCCTAAGCTAAATTTTAATATAAAAAATACACTTCCGATTTTATCAAAACATACTGTAATTTTCTATAATTTATCCACAAGAAAGAGATAGGCTTGTCATCAAAAAAAGCCCACTCCTTAGAGCCAAACATCAAAACCTAATTACTATAATCTCTTAATACATCCATTTATAGGTGAATTCAGCTCTTTTCACTCCTTCTTTAATACAAACAAATATTCTTTAACATGTATATTTCGTCCTCGCAAATTGCGTGAACCCCTAAAAGTATTATATTTAATTTCTACTATTTTTAAGCTTCCATATTTTTTTAGCATGTTGCACATTTCTTCAAGACTAATAAAACCTTCAGAATTATAAGAGATGATTATATATTTTGCAGATAGCAAGCTTATAACTTTTTCCATAGATGCCAACGCCATATAGGGCTTATTAAAACTGGAACGATTCCAATCTTGTGTAATTCCTGAAACTTTGCTAATAGGAACATCTAATTTATTTTTAATTATCAAATTTAACATAAAATAGTTTGAACCATATGGATGCTGATTATATGGAGGGTCAAGATATGCTATGTCTATATTTTTAAATTTTGCACTCAAATCTACCGTGTCTTCTTGATAAATTTCTACATCACTATCAAAATTGCTAAATATAGGTGCTTTTAATTCAACTTTGCCATAAATGCGAGCAAGTGCATCAGCTTTAGCCCCTCCAAAACAACCTACTCCCGTGTGTTTATTTTTATAAAAGCCCTTAAAAACTCCACTAGTATTAACATGAATGGAACTTTCCACAACAAGAGGTGCTAAAAAGAACTTTTTCACCGCTTCTTCTTTTACAATCTCATCAATTAAATGTCTATAAGTATCTATCAAAAGAGCATTTTCATGTGTATAAAAAACTCTCTCCCCTCTTTGAATTGCATTATCGTTTTTAGGGGCATAGTGCTTAGTAATTATTCCTTCAATTTTATGTTGAAAACAGGCTTTTTCAATGAAAGAACGGTATTCATCACAAAGAGGAGCGGGATAATCTATTTTGTTAGTTAGATAGCAAGCATTAATTAAGGCAGAATAATTTTCTAAGTCATTCACTATTAATTTATAGCTATGCTTTTTTAACATACGAGCAACAATTCCAGAGCCCGAAAAAAGATCTGCACAACATAAGCGTTCTTTTCCTATCTCTCTCTTTATTATTTCAACTTCTTTTTCTATCTTAGAAATTAATGTCCGTTTATTGCCTAAATACGTGATTATTTGTTTGTTTAAGAATTCTGCTACTTCATCACTCATGTCATCTACTTATATCGGTTGATTTTAATATGATGTTTTAATTTTGGTAGTTATTATAATAAAGGAAATACTGATTAAATGCTCTGTCATGGCAGGTTGCGAATATAGCCACATTAAAATAAATTCCCTCTTATCATATATATAGATGAATTTCTTGAAAAACAACATTTTTTAGGTTACCATGCTTAATATGAAAAACTTAAGGAGAACTTTATTATGAAACGCAATGTTTTTATTATTTTTGCTATTTTGCTAGGAAGTTTTGTGCAATTAGTTGCACAGAATTCTACACCTGCATCTGATTTTGCTTATGAGCTAACGAAACGCTGATTAAAGCTAGGAGAGCATTTAATCAACGTTTCCCTCACTTTCTCAAGTTGCCATAAGTTACGGTTGGATGGCAACTTATCGAAAGGTTA
>CAUUIE010000153.1:0-3014 GCA_963545065.1 uncultured Treponema sp. | reverse complement strand
AAAAATTATTGAAAGTGGCAAGTTTAGCGAGCTAAAAGATTACGAGCATTCTTTTGATTAAAAAATATTAAAACATGTTAATAGCTAGCTACTCTACTATGTTTTAAGATTATGCTAATAAGTGCTTAAAATAGGTTTTAGCTATAAAACCTATTTTAAGCTAGCCTTTTCTTAAAAACTTTCAAGAAATTACATCACTTATTACACAAAAAATATTAGGCGTCTCTTACATTTATATACACATTATGTTAATCTTTCCTTAATTTTTAAGGAGAGGTTATGTTTCAAATACACAAAAAGCTAAAATCAACGTATAAGGCTTTAGCTTTTCAACAAAGTATTGGTGCCTTTGTTTTATTGTTAGATGAATTTGTAGGTTTTTTACCTGTATATTTTCTAGGACTTGCTATAGACGAGTTTAAAAATAACACTTTCACCTTTTCATCTTTAATGTCTTACATTTTAAAAATAGGTAGCACGTCACTAGCTAGCTATGTAATGTGTATTTTATTTGTGTTTTTCATTGATAACTCAGGTAACTACGGAGGCTACTTTTTAAGGAAAAAGTTTTTTGCAAGCCTATTAAAAAAACCAATGAGCTTTTTTGAAAAATACAAAGCAGGGGACTTATTATCAAGAAACTCAAATGATATAGACTATATAAAAACATATTTTGGTAGTGGTTTTATTTTGTTAATGGATAGCTTTATATATCCATTTGTGTGCATTGCAATGATGGCAACACTTACATCGTGGCGGCTCACCCTTGCCACTTTAATTCCCTTCCCAATCATAACCATTCTTTATGCCTTAACTTCTAAAGAAATACAAAAAAGAGCAGGTAATGTATATTCTAAGTTTGGCCATCTTTCACAAGAGATACTAGAAATGGCTGAAGGAATTAAACTGGTGCGCTCTTTATGTAACGAAAAGGTACGTTTAAACAAACTATCAAAAAAGGTAAAGCTATATTTTGATGCAGTATACTTTAAAGCTAAGTTAGATTCGATATTGCAACCTGTAGTAACACTAATAACTGAAATAGCTGTGCTCATAGCTTTTTGTTATGGTGGCGTTTTAGTTTATAGGGGAGAGATAACATACGGCAATTTAATTTCTTTTTTTATGTTTGTTTACCTATTCACATGGTCTTGCATTTCATCTAGTTTTTATATCCAAATGTATAAAGATGGTTTAGCCTCTGCTGAACGTGTGCTAGAAATCTTAAACGCAAAAGAAAAGGAAGAGAGGAACGAAAAACCTCTTAAAAGCATTGAAACCATTGAGTTTAAAAACTTCAATTTTAAATATGAAACAAGTGAAAAAAATGTTTTAAATAACATTTCTTTTAAGTTAAACAAAGGGGAGATAGTAGCAGTAGTGGGCAAAACAGGGGGAGGGAAAACTAGTTTAGTTCGTGCATTGCTACACATATATGAAACAGAAGATGGCATTTTAATCAACGGAGAAGAATCTAAGCTATTTTCTTCTTCCATAAGAACAAAAATTGGCTATGTAAGCCAAAGGGAGCAATTGTTTCAAGACACTATTTATAACAATGTAACATTTTTTAATTCTAACTATAGCGAAGCCGAAGTTAAAGAGGTCTTAAATATTGCATGCTTTGAAGACGTAGAAAACTTTCCTCTAGGCATTCAAACTAAAATTGGGGAGCGTGGTCTAAGTCTTTCTGGTGGGCAGCGCCAACGTCTTTCCATTGCAAGGGCCATAATAAAACATCCTTCTCTTTTAATATTAGATGATTCATTATCTGCGGTAGATTCTAAAACATCTTATAACATTGTAAATGCACTTAAACAAAAAAAACCATTTGACATATGCCTTATGGTAACTCACAAAGTAAGCATTATGCAAGAAATGGATAAAATTATTGTCTTAAACGATGGCTTTATTGAAGAAATTGGAACACATCAAGAGTTATCAAACAGTGATGGATGGTATAAAAACGAATTCTTATCAAACAAAGAGGAGGCAATAAATGAAAAATAAAAAAATAAACTATAAGTTTTTTTTATCATATCTAAAATATGCAAAAGGGTCATTTTTTGTTGCTTTTATAGCAACACTCATATACTCCATTTGCATGGCAACGCTACCTACAATAACTGCAAAAGTTATTAATAGCGATCTTCATAAAATCCCTAACCTTTTTCAATTTTTGTTTCACAACGCCATTATCTTTTCCATAGTTTTAATAGTTTATGTACTTTCCATATATATTCGCCAGCTTTTATTCGTTTCTGTTGCAAACAAAATAGCAACTAAAATGCAAATGGATTTAGGAAGGCACTTACTGCACCTTAAAATGAAAACATTTGACGAGATTACAGCAGGAAACATAACAAGTAGATTTTGTAGAGACGTTAATACTGCACGCAACATATATACCTTTGCTCTTCCTGCAATATTAGATAGTGTAATTTTAATCATAGTATTATACACAAAGCTCGCCACCATTGATTTATATGTTTGTGCTGCATGCCTTATATATTTCCCTCTTATATATTTGCTTGGAAGGCTATATTTAAAAAAAAGTAACATTCATGCTGTAAACGTTATGACGGCAGTAGGAGATATGTCTGGCTTTTTAAATGAAAGCATAAAATCTATGGAAAGCATTAAAGCCTTTGGAGAAGAAGAGAGGGTTAAAAAACATTTTGAAGACTACCTTACAAAAATGTATAAGGCAGAAAGAAGTAGATTACTTATTCAAGGCATTTTTTCATGGAATATTGTTTCAAGAATAAAACAACTAATTGATATTATATTACTCGCTATTTTTGGCATTTTATACCTTAATGGTGTCAAAGCTATACCTGTAGGCTCTCTTTTTATTGCAATAGCTTATAATGACAAAGTTTCAAGGCACTTTATAAAAATATTTTTATCACTTCAAACCATACAAAACGCTTTTGTTGCAGGTTCTCGCATTAGTGAAGTAATTGCTTTTGAGCACGAGCGAGAAGATGGAAAAGAGGCAAACATTAAAGAAG
>CAUUIE010000152.1:0-3025 GCA_963545065.1 uncultured Treponema sp. | reverse complement strand
TTATTAAAAATAATAAAGCAAATATTTAAAGGATGCTAGTCAAGAGCCAAAAATATTTTTTCAATTTCTATTGATTAATTAGTAAACATTCATTAACATAAATGTATGTTTAGGGATACATTTTGTAGGAGGCAATATATGAATGTTAAACATAATTATTTTATTTATAATATTTTTTCTAGGAGGGTTCTTGCATTTAAGCTATTATGTTGCTTAAGTTTATTCCCTTTATTTTTCGCTATTGGTTGTAATCATAATGGAAAAGACTTTTCGCAGACTGAAGAGATTTCTATAACAGTAAAAGGTGATGAACATGTCACAGTAAAAGATGTTGCTACGTTTAAAAAGGCAAAAGGTGTAACATGGAAAGATATAAAAGATACCGCTAAAGCACAAATAAAAGAGATAGAAGAGGGATGGAAGATTTCCTGTTGGAAGCTAAATGATGCCAATGGTAATGAGTTAAAAGACGACTATAAATTTGATTCAAATGCTACTGTTTTTGCTGTGTCCAAAAAGCAAATTGTCCTAACAATAGAAATTGATAGTGGTTATACGTTTAAAGATAGTTTACAAACTTCAAGCTCAATAGAAATTGAAAGTGGTGATACTTGGGGTGAATCTAAAGCAAAAGCCAAAGAAAAGGTTGTAATAAAAGATGGTTATAGTGATGCAGGATGGAGACTTGGCGAATATGGAGCTTATTTGGAAGATTCTTTTGTGTTTAGCTCTAATTCTATAGTGTATGCTACATCAAGAAAACAAACTGATCCAGAAGTTCAAAAAATTACCATTACGGTGTCTTGTGATAATAATCTTACGGTAGTAAATCCAAATACATTCCTTACTGCAAGAGGTGCAAAATGGAAAGCCTTAAAAAATACTGCAATAAAAAAGATAATTCTAAAAGATAATTTTGATATTAGCGAATGGCATTTGAATGATATGACAGGAGAACTATTAAACGATGATAGCGAATTTCAAAATGATGCAAAGGTATTTGCTGTTTCAAGAGGCAAAAATGAGATTCTTGTTAGAGTGCAAGCGGATGAAAGACTTGATGTAAAGACTCCTGCATATATTTCTATTTCTAGTGAAAAAACTTTTGGTGATGTGAAAGCTCAGATAGAAGCAAAGCTAAGCTTGAAAAAAGAATGGCCAGGCATAGATTATGGTATCTATGATTTTAGGCACGAAAATGAGGATGGAGATGCTTTATTAGATAGTTTTTCTATTAAAAAAGACATAACCGTGTTTGTTAGAACAAACTATAAACGCTTTAAGTTGGAAGATACAAAACTAACTGGTTATGAAGGCTCAAAACCTAGAGGAAGAATAATTATTCCAAAGGACATCACCAGTATAGAAGAAAAGGCTTTTTATAACTCACGTGGACTTACAGCTGTAAACTTAAATGAATGCTCTAAGCTTACTAAAATTGTTTATGCTGCTTTTCACAAGTGTACCGGACTAGAAAAGATAAACTTTAATGGTTGTACTGCTCTTGTAGAATTAGGCGAAGGAGTTTTTACTGATTGCTCTTCTCTTACTAGTGTAGATTTATCTCCATGTGTAAATCTTACTGAAATTAGCAAACTCTTATTTACAAGATGTAGTAAGCTAGAAAACATAAATCTTTCTGGCCTTTCTAAAATTACTAAGATTGGTGAACATGCTTTTTCTGCATGTACTAGTCTTAAAGAGATAGATTTATCTCCACTTATAGCTCTTGTTAAGATTGAAGATTCAGCTTTTTTTCAGTGTGAAAAACTTGAAAATGTAAATCTAACAGGCTTGAGTAGTATTGAAGAGATTGGAACAGGTGTTTTTGCTGACTGCACATCTCTTAAAAGTATAGATCTATCTCCATGTACAAAACTTACTGAATTCAAGAGTATGTTATTTTTAAGATGTAATAACTTATCTAATATAAACTTTTCTGGTCTTTCCAATGTCATAAAAATAGGAAGCTATGTTTTTAAGGGATGCAAGAGTCTTGAAAGCATCGACTTATCAAAACTTACCGGGCTACTTATGATTGAAGATGAGGCTTTTAGCCAATGTGAAAAACTAACGAGTGTAAGTTTAACAGGTTTAAGCTATATCAATCATATTGGGGATTCAATTTTTTCTGAATGTACATCACTTACTTCTATTGATCTTTCGCCTTGTGTTAGACTTACAGGATTAGGAAAAGGATTGTTTTCTAAATGTAGCAAATTAGAAAATGTAAATCTTTCAGGGCTTTCCAGAGTTAGTGAAATTGGAGCCAATGCTTTCTGGTTATGTACTAATCTTAAAAGTATTGATCTTTCTCCTTGTAAAGAACTTACAACTATTGCTAACTCCGCTTTTTATCAATGCGACAAACTTGAAAATATAAATCTAACTGACTTGAATAATATTAGGGATATTGGTGATGGAGCTTTTAGTGAATGTTCATCTCTTACTAGCATCGACTTCTCTTCAAGTAATAAACTGATTAAACTTGGAAACATTACTTTCTGGAAATGCACAAAATTGGAAAGTGTAAAACTAAATAATACAAGTCATATTGAAGAAATTGGTGAAAATGTTTTTAGAGATTGTCCTGCACTTGCCAATTTAGACTTATCACTTTTAAAAAGTATTACCACAATTAAAAAATTTGCATTTTTTAATTGTACTAGTTTAACACTAAAACTCCCTCAATCAATTACTACACTAGGAGAAAGACCTTTTGGAACAAAAGAAGAAAATTGTTGTAAAAGAGTATTAGTGCCAAGTGAAGATATAAAGACTTTAGTGAAAGGTAAAGGATATCCAGAAAGTAAGATCGACACATATATTCCTTAAAAAGAATTGCTAAATAATGTTTTATTAGCACAACGCTCTTTGCTTAATGAAAAAGTTAAAGAGTGTTGTGTTTGATAAAAAATGATGTCAACACTAAAAATAATTTATGCAATGAGGGAACTCCTTATCACTTTTATTGACTTGATTTTTTTAATTTTTACCATTACCATTTTACGCCGTTATGAGTGTG
>CAUUIE010000151.1:0-3045 GCA_963545065.1 uncultured Treponema sp. | reverse complement strand
AGTGCATTTTAAATGGTTCCCTTCAAGTCTCATACTTTCAAGGTTACGAGATTAGTAGAACTTTTACTATTTCTTTTAATTTAGTCTCACTTGATCCTTTAATGTATGAAAAAAAAGAAAATGTAATTACCTTCACTACTAATAATGAAGAAAAAGAAAACGTTAATTTTTTGGAAGTATTTCCCATTTTAATTATAGAAGCAAAAAAAGAGGTAAAAATATTAAAAGAAAAAAATCCGTTTATCACCTTTACATTATATAAAAATAATAAAAAAACAATTTATGAAGTGCAGTTTGAAGAAGAGATAACACTAAAAGAAAAAGAGAAGATAGTAATAAAAAAAGATTCATTTACTCATTTAAAAATTACTGAAGAAAATGGATACAAAAGAAAAGAGTTGAAAACAAATATTAAATATGTTTTAAATCCTATTAAGTTTTTTAATGGAGAAAAATGTAAAATTACTTTTAGAGAAACAGCAAAAGCTGAAAGCTTTAACGTTTCTTTTATTGCAAGAAGATATTTTTTATAAAAAGCATATATAAAAAAAGGTGTGTTTAATTTATGGTTTTATTTTTTGATAATAATTTGTCTTTTATAGCAAATGCTGACATTTCTAGTTTTTCATTTAATAAAAAAATTAATAAGGAAGGAAGTGGTAGAATCACACTACTTCACCCATTACCTAAAAATAGTTTTTTTTTAATTTTATTCAATGAAGGTGAAAAAATAGCAGAAGGTTATATTACAGATTATAACATTAATGGAAACAATATAAATATTTCTTTTTCAACTTTTGAAACTCTTTTAAAACTTACGAAAACACCTAAAAACTGGGCTCATTATGAACATATGAATATTGTTGATATAATGAGCGATTGCCTTTTTTCTTTTAATTATATTTATAAAACTTCATATCTTAATTTTTTTAATCTTGAAAAAAATAGAAACATTTTAAAAGTTAAAAACGTCTCTTTTGAAAGAATAAATAAAGGGGAATTAATTTTAAGTTTTGACCCAAAAGAAAAGAAAAAAAATAATTTTAGATATGTTACAGACGGCTATATTATCTTCACTTTTGACCTAGGCGATGCCCCTTATATTAAACGCACCTCTTACAGTAATTTTAAAAGAGAAGAAGATTATTACCCCATTAGAGTTTTAAGATTTACAGCTGATATGGGTGAGAAAACTTATTTAAGGGTGAGAGCTATAGAAAGTGATGAACCTTTTAATGCTGACACTTTTAATATAGAAGATATAGAAAAAAAGGCAGTGCTACCATTTAGGCGGGACATTAAAGATTTTGAACAAAAAACAGGTTGCATTTTGCCTAGTAGAAAACGTTATATTGCTATAATGTTTTCTTTTAAATATATCCATGCAGATTATGTACAAGATTTTATAACACACGAAATTATTGACGAAAAAGGTGAGAAAGTAAAACGAACTATTAGGGGTTTTACCCCCGTGTTATATGGTTTTGAAATAATTAATAGGTCTAGTCTTTTTCCTTTTTCTAATAAGAAGAGTCAAGATAATTTTTCAAATTATGTATCAAATATTGTTTATTTTCTTTTAGGGAAAGATTCTTCACTAAAACGTTATACCTCTAAAATTAAGTTTGAAGATTCAACACCTTATGATATTTTACAAAAGATAGAAAAAGAAGCGAAATGCGTTTTCTCTTTTAATTTATCTTTAGAAGCTGATTATAAAAAATGTAATTTTACTTTTTTTATTCACCCTGAAGATTTTATAGAAAATGCTGGCTTATTAAATAAAGATGTATCACCTTTTTGTAAAGATAAAAGAAAAGAAAAGGAAGCCCTTTTATACATTGGTAAAGATGAGCTAACTGACTATTCAAATTTTAACATTCATGGCATAAAAAAACGTTTTTCTTATCACACATTATTACATTTAAAAGGGGAGGGGCAGGGGCAGAATGTTTTATATTTATGCCTTTTTACAAGCGACAAAATAGACGAAAATGGCAATATTAAAAAAGAGATTTTTTTATATTATCCTTCCTTTTCATTTAATGAAATTAGCAAAAATGGATTAAAAAGTTTAGGGCTTACTGAAGAAAATATTACAGATACCATTCCTAATAATATGTTTTTTAATGAAGAATATATTGAAGATGGAACTATTAAAAATGCAGTAGAACTAATTAAAAAAGGTTTAACATTTTTAGAAGAAAAAGAGAAAAAAGAGACTCATGTTTTTGAAATAACAGCTGATGTTTCATTACGTGCATCGGATGCGTGCACTATTATAGATAGCAAAAAAAACACGTTTTACGAAAGTGTGATAATGGAAGAAAAGTTTAATTTTAAAAATGGTTTTTTAACAAAATCTTTTAGTGTAGGAGACTTTTTTTATAATCCTTTTAATCTTTTGTTTTATAAAAATAAGCTTACTAACGAAAGTGAAATAATTCCATTGCAACCTAATATTACAAAAGCTAAGAGTAAAAAAAATATTTTTAAATTGTTTTTTTTAGGCTATGGTGCTTATGACGGTTTTTCTATTGAAATTAGAAGATTAGATAGAAAGCCCATTTTTAATGGGGGAGGGCCTATTGAAAGTTTTTATACTGAAAGTCTTCAATGGACTACTTCAATATTAGAGATAGACGTTTTATATTCTGTGCGGGTTGCATCTACATTATCAAATAAACTTTCAACTTATTCTGATAGTTTAATTTTTAAACTGAGTGCTGAGACAAAAACGCACTATATGTTATCTTCATTAAAAGACGATGGAGAAGATGGAGATATAGGGTTTTTTCTTGATGTTGAATATAGGCAAAATGGCAGGTTAGAAAAATATAATAAAAAAACGGGAGCAAAGTTACATAAATGTAATAATGTAAAAGAGGCGTTTTTTTTAAATAAGGCCAGCAACATTTTAACGAATGAAGAAAAAGAGATTTTTGAAAAATATAAAAGTCTTTCTGAAAGTGAAAAAGAAGAGGCTGAGTATTTATTTGGCATTGAATATATTTATTATGCTAATGCTTGGCATGAAAGAAGGGA
>CAUUIE010000150.1:0-3098 GCA_963545065.1 uncultured Treponema sp. | reverse complement strand
ATTTAACTTATCGTTTGAGTGGGCAAGCTATATATGAAAGTATTTTTGACCATGACGCGTGGAAAGAACCAAAAGATATAAAATGGAATGAATTTTATTCTAAGTTTTACCAAATAAAAGGAGATATTTCAATTAATAGTAGTCTATCGTTGTATAGGGGGATAGCAACTCTTACTAATTCTTTAGCACTTTCTTCAAATTATCAAGATCATCCTTATGTCAAAGATAAGACACGTGAAGATACGTTAAAACTAAATAATTACAAAGCAAATATTTATAGCTTAAAAAATAGCAATACAGTCAACGTAACTCCTTTTGTGAATACTGCTATTTTTAAACCTATAACTCTTAGTTGGACAATGAGTGAAACATTATTGCAAAGAAAATTTGTTGGAACTGCATCTGAACCTAAATGGGAAATTGAGAAAGTGAAATGGAATAAAGATATGATCACATCTCATTCTGCCAGCACTGTTTTAGGATTTGTGATAGGAAAATATACCCAAAGTCTTAATATTTCTATGAACCTAAAACCACTCCTTTCTGCATATACATTTTCTTCTGTTTTTAATATTCCATACGTTAAATTTAGTTTATCTACCAAATATTTTGAAAAAGAAAATGCTAACAAAAAATGGTTTTGGGATCCTCTAAAATTTACAACTTCTTTTTCTTTACCACTTAATATGTCATTATCGCAAGAGTATATATATAATATTGAAGATAAAAAACATGATAGGTTTGCTCTTAATTTTTCTTGGAAATATGTTTCTTTTTCTTATACAATGACAAGAACTTTGCCATATAAACTCGATGCATTAACTGGCTGGAAAGCAGATGGAACTGAAAAAAAATTCATTCCTTCTGCTCTTGATTTATCTTGTTCTAACTCTTCTAAGCCTTTGGAATTTTATTCTTGGAAAAATAGAGTTAACTTTCAAGCATCATTTTCGTCTTCATTACATTTTAATTTGGTTAGGTTGACAGATAGCTATTTTACATTTGCTCCAAGAGTTACTTTTAAGATACATGAATTTATTGACGTTAGTTTTAGTGCCACTTCGAGAAATGATGCTATAATTAAATATTTTGGAAATAACTTTAATTTACCTATTACCTTTCAAGGAGAAACAAATATATTTAAAGATATCTTATATTCTTTTTTCTTCTGGGATAAAGAGAAAAGACAGCTTTCAGATTTCAAACTTAAATCTATTAACTTTGAACTTACCCATCATTTAAAAGATTGGACTATGACTATTTCATACGCAATTAAACCAACGCTTAAAACAGTGGGAGGGAGAAAAACATATAACTTTGATCCTACTATTTCTTTCTTTGTGCAATGGAATCCTATTGGTGATATAAAGATCAAAGTAAAAGAAGAAGAAAAGAAATTTAGTATTGAACGTGGGGAAATAAAATAAGGCAGAAAATGAATCTGCCTTTGAGTTAAGGAGAGTTTTATGAAAATTGCATTAATTTCTGTAAGTGACAAAACAGGAATAGTTGAACTTGCTAGAAGTCTATTAAAAGCCTCGTATAGTATTTTAGCATCTGGTGGAACTTTTAAAATATTAAAAGAAAATAATATTGAGGCTATCGAAATTAAAGACTACACAGGTTTTGAAGAACTTTTATCAGGTAGAGTGAAAACATTGCATCCTTTTATTCATGCAGGTCTTTTGGCAAGAGACACAAAAGAAGATGAGGCTGATTTAGCAAAATTACATAAAGGTAAAATTGATTTACTTATATGTAATTTATATCCTTTCGAAAGAACTATAGAATCTCCTGAGGCAACTGAAACTGATGGAATAGAAAATATTGACATTGGCGGTGTTGCATTATTAAGATCGGCTAGCAAAAACTATAAAAGAGTTTTAGTAGTTTCATCTCCAGAAGATTATGATGAAGTTATAAAAAATATTGAAACAGGCTTTGATGAAAAATTAAGAGCTAAAATGGCTATAAAGGCTTTTGATGTTTGTGCAAAATATGATGTGGCTATAGCTAATTGGTTAAAAATGCTTTATGAAAAAAGATATAATGAAAAAACTGGTGAAGACTTATTTTTACCATGCTATGAAAAAAACGATTTGCGTTATGGAGAGAATCCTCATCAAAAGGCTAGAAGTTATAAACTGAAACAAAGCGAAAATATGGGCATTTTGCAAGGCAACTTATTGCAAGGCAAACCTTTGTCGTATAATAACATACTAGATTGCGATTTAGCTTATAGAGCTACTCTTTCTTTTTTATCTTTTTCTTGTGCTGTGGTAGTAAAACATCAAACACCAATAGGTATAGCAATGACGGAAGATAATCCATCTATTGCATTGAAATGGGCAATTAAGAGCGATCCTGTTTCTGCTTATGGAGGAATTATTGCATTTAATAAAGAATTTGATGCATCTTGTTGCAAAGAAATAGAAAATCTTTTTGTTGAATGTATTGTTGCCAAATCATTTAGTGAGGAAGCAAAAAGCATCCTACAAAAACGTAAAAATTGTAGACTCATAGAGTTAGATTTTTCTCCATTAAAAACATGTGAAGAAATGAAATCAATAATTGGTGGTGTGTTAGTTCAAGACTTAGATATTATTAAAGAGACAGAAGTAAAGAATATTCATTGTGTGACAGAAGAAAAAGTTAGCTATGAAGATATGCCTCTTGCAATTTTTGCATGGAAAGCTTGTCAACTAATAAAATCAAATTCTATTTTACTTAGCGCTAAAATTGATTCATCTTTTTGCACAATAGGAATAGGAACAGGGCAACCTAATAGGGTAGATGCTGCAAGAGATGCAATTACTAGAGCAGGTGGAAATCTTGAAAAAACTGTATTGGCATCAGATGGTTTTATTCCTTTTGTTGATACTGTTAAACTAGCAGATGAAAATGGTATAAAAACAATAATACAGCCAGGTGGTTCTATTCGAGATGATGAATGTATTAAGTATTGCAATGAAAATGGTATAGCTATGCTTTTTACTGGAACTAGACACTTTAAGCATTAAAAATATGAGACCTACTAAAGCTATAATACATCTTGATAACTTACAACACAATATAAGAGAAGTAAAAAAAATGCTTCA
>CAUUIE010000149.1:0-3115 GCA_963545065.1 uncultured Treponema sp. | reverse complement strand
CACCTGACTGTTAATCAGGGGGTCGTTGGTTCAAGCCCATCCTGGAGCGCAAAACGAGGATAGTTTTTAACTATTCTCGTTTTTTTATACCATTTATTTATAGCAGAAAGCTAAAATTTTATGTTGTAAGGAGCCACATTCAACCATTTGTAAATCAGTTTGTTGTTCTAACCAAGAAAAAAATAATATGAAAAATATTTTTTTTAATTAGAAAATAAAAAAATATAATAATAAATCAGAGAGATATTAATAAGAAAATTAGAGATAGCTGTAATCGTTGTAAAAAGTGGCACCACAAAAAACAATAGAAACACCATAATATTGTTAGAAGCCTATTGATTAAGTCGAATGTACAAACACAAAAAATACAGAATAAAATGTTTTATGTTGCTGAAAAATAATAACTTTGCACTTACATCTAAAGGCTTTAAGATAGAAAGATGAATAAATACTGCCAAAGATGAACTAAAGAGTACAAGAATTTTAGTTTTTGTTCTCGCCGAAATTAAGATATACAATATACAATGCAAGGCTCTTTATTTAGTGATTATTATTTGAATTATAAGTTTCCAGAACCACAATATTTGGGATCAAAATACATTCACAGGGCGTGGATTGAGCAATTTATTCCTGTTGATACGGAAGTTGTTCTTGATGCATTTGGAGGTTCTCAGTCTATTGCATATCTTATGAAGCAATTGGGAAAGACTACTTACACTAACGATTTCTTGAATTTTAATTATCAAATAGGAAAAGCTCTTATTGAAAATGCAGGAGAATTGCTAACTAAAGAAGATATTGATATACTTTTCTCTCAAAACCACAACCCGTCAGAATATAATTTGATGGAAGGCTTATTTTCAAATTTATTTTTTTGCCCAGAAGAAGCAGCTTTACTCGATAGTTTTAGGAGCAATGTGCCACGTTTACAGAATACATTTAAACAAGCACTTTCCTTATCTGTTATGTGTCGTAGTATAACTAGAAAAGTAACAATGGGACATTTTGCACATACACAAGCCTTAAAATATGCAGCAGACCCCATACGAGTTAAAAGAAATCGGAGTTTAATCCGACCAGTAAGAGATATATTTCTTGATATACTACCAGATTACAATGCTGCTGTTTTTAACAATCAGAAAAGTAATAAAAGCTTCCATAAAAATATTTTGGAACTTCTTCCCACATTATCTAATATCGATTTAGTTTATTTTGACCCTCCGTATTGTAATAGCCATGCCGATTATCAATCATTTTATCATCTTTTAGAAACATTCGTAGAATATTGGAGAGATAAGGAGTTTGTTAATGGTATAAAACGCTATGAACCTAAGAGATATAGCGGCTTTGATAAAAGTAGTGAAGCTATTTGTAGTTTTAAATTGCTATTTAAAAGAGCACAACACATTCCAACTTGGCTTGTTAGTTACAACGATAGAAGCTATCCTGACATAAACACAATGATAGAAATGATAGAACCATATAGAAATGTTAGGGTTGAACATAAAAAATATACAAATGGAAGAGGAGGAAAAGGTAGTGTTGCAGGCAGTAGCGAGATATTATTAATTTGTACACCAAAAATAAAAGAATGACAAACTTCGAAAAATGGAACAATACGTTCCAATCAAACAATCTATCAGCTTTTAACCATAACGAAAAAGCCTTGCTATACCTAAAAGTAAGAGCAATTTGTCGTGGCAAACTTATTAAACAATTTACTGAAAAATATCAGCTTGAACTTAAATCGACAAAAGTAAACAATCAGTTTTCCGAACTATATTCTTTGTTAGAAAACAATCCTAATGGAAAAAATATGCTCAATACCTTTTTGCAAGATAGAAATAACGAGTGGTATAAAACAAAGAAAATTAATGAAGAAGAAGTAAAAAGTGGTTTACGCAAGATTGATACATATGAATGGGGAGGCGATCAAAACAATTCGTTGGATCAGTATCTTGTAAAGAGATATGTTAAAGATATTAGCAACTACAACACTCTACAAAAGAAAGCTAATGAAATAGCAACAAATGCTTGGAAATTCGTTCAAACAAGTTGGTATAATAACTGGACATCTTACCTAATTGAATCTATATTTAAAAAACATAAACGTGTTCTTTCTGCAATTGGAGAAATTAAGAGTGTAGACTTTTTTATTGACGATTATCCTATAGATTTAAAAGTAACTTATTTTCCAAATGAGTATATGGAGAATAGGTTAAAAGAAAAAATTGGAAACAAGGAACTTACTTGGTTAAAGAAAAAAGCAAAGGCATTGGGCATTAAGTCTGACAAAAATCTGTCAGACTCAGAACAAATAACTTTCTTAAAAGAAGAACTTGAGAACAATGGACATTCTGAAGTAATAAAACAACTTACAGATACAAAGAAATATATTATTGAGGAAGTACGTAAACACCCCGAAACACTAATAAAATGGCTATATGAACATCAGAGTGTTCGCCTATTTGGTGCAGAAAATAGATTATTTCTTGTGCTTGTTGATATAAAGGATATGAAACAATCTTGGAAAATGAAACGTGCTTTTTCGTTACTCGAACCCAAAATCAAAGAATTTCTCGATAAGTTCTCCGCAAAATCATTAAAAGAGATTACTTTCAATTTTAAAGGAACAAACTATACAAGCCTATCGGATATTATTTTTATAGTAAAAGAATAACGATAACTTTTATAAAACAACATAATATTGAAGTAAAAAAAATACTGCTTATTTTTAATAATCACCTTAATTTAATAAAGGTAGACATATTCATTTACAATAGATATATCTACCTTTATCTGTATAAAAAACTTTCTTATTTTTATTAGACGGATTATACTAATTTTCAAAGATAAAAAGCACACTTGCATACAGCCATCTATATGCTTATTTCCGTTAATTGTAATATCCGTTAGATGTTTTTTTATTTTTTTTCTTGCATAATACTTTTATTTGCCTTATCTTTGCCTACTGTAAAAAGAATATACATTCTTTCTTTCGTCTAACTATAAGCAATAATACAAGAAACAATTTAAATTATGAAAAAAACAATTCTATCATTATTAGTATTACTTACTTGTGCTATTGGCACTGTAAGCGCGCAATTACCATCGG
>CAUUIE010000148.1:0-3199 GCA_963545065.1 uncultured Treponema sp. | reverse complement strand
TACTTTCCATTTGTTTCACACCTCATTTCTTTTATCAATCGTATAGCTTGATAAAAAAGAGATGATTTTTCTCCACTAAGTCCTGTTAAATCTCCGATTGTTGAAAAATTTTGACAAGGTGAGCCAAATGTTATTATGTCTACCGGCTTTATATCTTTTGCTTTTAATTTTGTTATATCCCCTAAATGCTCAACTTCAGGAAAGTGCCTTTTTGATATAGAAATTGCATTTTTATCTATTTCACTTGCCCAAAGGGTTTTTATCCCTACATTCCTTGCCGCTAAAGGAAATACTCCTATTCCATCGAATAAACTTCCAAGTGTTATATCTAATTTCTTCACCTCTCTTTCTTTTATTTAGATAGAAATTCTATCTGATTAAATTAAGATTTTGCTATAAATGTATAGTTACAAATTATCATTAACTTCTGCTCATTATGAACAAAAGTGGGTGGACTTCTTACCCTCATATTATTATTGCTCATTTTTATCTCCCTTATTTCTTTTGCTTTTATTTTAGGCAATAAAAAAACAGTAAATCCAATTATTCGTTAGACTTACTGCTTTATTCAGCTTTATTCAGTTGTTTTTCTTTTTTTAACTTTTCTATTACCTTTGCATCAACATAATGTGTGGCATATCTTTTTTCAATATCTTCTAATTCGCTTTTACTAAATTTTAAAATTATAACCGGCTTTTTACCTTGTCCACCTTTTTTCTTAACTGCCCATCTTTTATATACTGTAAATGATGGTTTTAGGTTATGCTTTACAGCATATGCCCTCATTTCGTGCAGGACATTATACAGTTTTTTAAGGTTTACATTACATACCTTTTCTAAATATGGTACTTTTCCATTCCTCCAAAGTTCGTAATCTTTCTTTGAGAGTATTTCTAAATCCATCAAGACATCTACAGTTGTAGCATAACCTTTCTTTTTTAACTGATGGTACATAGATGAATGAATTTTAGGTATCAATTCTTTATTACTCAATAGTTGCATCTCCTTTTGTGAATAGTATTATAACATTTATATAAAACTATGAATTATACAAAGTCATATGTTCAGTATAATAATTCTTTAACAGTTCTTCAAATCTATCTGTTGGAAAGATATATTCCTGTTTTCCCTCAATCTTTTGCATTACGGGAATTTTATTTATATCTTTATTGAATTTTCTTGTTTTCAGTATATTATTTTCTATATATTCATAAAGCCTATATCCATCATCAAGTATAAAACTTTGATTACGGTTAAGAGAGGATATTATGCTTTTATCTACAAGTTTATCAAAAACTACAATAGGGTGCTTTTCAAAAAGTCTTTCCAGTATATTTGTCATTTCTTTATTAGCTTCATACAAGTATAATAGATATTCAGCTATGGTATTGCCTAAACTTTCCAAATCGTTAATTTTAATATCTACTACAATGATAGTAAGTTTACTTGCAAAGTTCATAAGCTGAATACATTTTCTTCTGTCAAAGTAAAATAGCTTCGCTCCCCATTCAAGTATGCGGTCATCTTTTTCCATCTCATAAACTTTTTCAGCAACTTCTCTAATTATATGATCTTTATATTCATTTGGTCTTTTAAGTTTATATCTTTCCATTGTTTGTTTTGTGCAGTAAATTATCATTTATTTCCTCACTATTTGATTTTAAAGCATAAATCTATGCCGGATATTTATTATAGGTAGAGTTAATTATACCATTAGTTGAATAAATTGTACTCATATTTTCTTAAACTTGTCTATATTTTTTATACCTGTTTTTCCTTATTATCAACTTTTTGTATCAATTTTTAAGACTTCTGCTCATTGTGAACAAAAGTTATTCAATGGCTACATCAACCACATTCACCTGCATATTTTCTTTTAAATTTACTTCATCTTTTCTTCTCAGATACTTTTCTATATCAAATGTGTTTTTATCGTTATAGTCGGATAATAGCTTGTAGTTCTTATGCTTTGTTATATCAAATTTATCTGATAGAAACGGTCTTACTCCTCTTAGCTGCATAATACACTTTCCACCATCCATTACAAAAAGTTCATCTTTGCTCATCAACTCTTTTCCTGTCTTTTGATAGTTTAATCCATATGAATTTTGATTACTTCTGGTTTCTGATGTGTTGTAAAGGTCTATTGTTTCTTTTCCGAGAGTTTCCGATATTTCTTTAAGAGTGGTACTTTCCTTGCCTCCTAAAAACAATGTTGTGTCGCAATTGCCTATTACGGTGTCCGAATGGTCTTTGTAAATTGCCTTTAACTGCGATTGTGCTTGCAAAATAATACAGGCGGATATTTCTCTACTTCTTATAGTTGCTATTAACTTCTCAAACTTTGGAATTAAACCGATATTTGCAAATTCATCTAACAAGCATCTAACGTGTACAGGCAATCTTCCTCCGTATTTATCATCTGCCTTATCACACAGCAGATTAAATAATTGTGTATACATAATTGATACCACAAAATTAAAGGTATCATCTGTATCGGAGATAATTACAAACAAGGCTGTTTTCTTATCTCCAATTGTATCAAGTTCCATTTCATCATATTTCATTAGATTTCTGAGTTCTTCTATATCAAATGGAGCAAGCCTTGCACCACAAGATATAAGAATACTTTTAGCCGTTTTGCCCGCAGCAAGTTTGTACTTTTTATATTGCTTTACTGCAAAGTGATTAGGTTTTTCTTTTTCAAGTGCTTCAAACATATAGTCTACTGCATTTTTAAAGTTCTCATCTTCCTCCCTTACCTCACTCGCATCTATAAGAGAAAGTAGGGTAGAAAAATTTTGTTCTTCTTCAGGTGCTTCATAGTATAGATAACCTATAAGGGCTGTGTAGTATAGTTTTTCGGCTTTCACCCAAAAATCCTCACTGGATTTTTCACCTTCTCCTTTAGTGTTTGCAATGATTGTCTGCACTAATTTTAGTATATCTTTTTCACTTCTAAGATATGCAAAAGGATTATAGTGCATTGATTTTTTAAAATTTATGGTATTAAGTACCTTTATGTCATAGCTATTTTTCTCTAACATCTTCCCACATTCGATTAGAACTGTACCTTTCGGATCGGTTACAACATAGCTACTGTGCATTTGCATTAAATTGGGTTTTACAAAAAATCGTGTTTTTCCACTCCCACTGCCTCCTATTACAAGAACATTTTTGTTTCTTGCGTATTTAGGCA
>CAUUIE010000147.1:0-3273 GCA_963545065.1 uncultured Treponema sp. | reverse complement strand
CGAATGTTGATGTAATTCATACTAAGCTCTGTTTCTTTAATTTCATATTTTTTTAGTACCTCATTCAGTTTTTTTAGCATAGCATCGTTTGCTTCTTTTGCCGCTTGTGCAGTTTTTTCTCTTGTGGAAAGTTCAAAAGAAACATTTGCAACATCGGGAGCAATATTAATAGTTGCAACACCTGCAACACTTATATGCCCAGCATTGCTAACAGCAGTGTTCCCATTTTTAAAAACTATGAGATACATAATAAATAGCAACATTAAAAATACTGTTACATAACCAATAAACAACACTTTTAAAACTCTCTTTCTTTCATCCATAATAAAGCCCTCCAAAAACCTTATTAATTTAAGTAGCACTTACTAGTTCGCCTTCAAACATTTCTATAATTATATCCAAAACTTTACAAGACTTAGCTTCTTTATCAGATTTTGTATTTTCTATCTTTGTTTCTTTATCTTGTTGTTTTGTTCTATAGTTTTCTTTTAACACTTCAACTTTTAACTTCCTCATAAAGTGTTCATTAACATAATCACTTATAAGTCTGAGGTTATTTTTTAGCATAGAAACATCAAACGAATTATTTCCATAAACATATAAAGTTTCTTCTTTCTCTTCCCAGTCTCCAGTGCTAGATAAAGTGAGAGAAAGCATACTATTATTCTTTTCAAAAGACTCAATCATCATTTCTTTTAACTTTCTAATTGAGTTAGTTTTGATGATTTCTTGAACTGCCACTGGATTTTCTTCAATTACATTTTTTTTTTGAGACTTCTCATCAAGAGTAGTGGAAGTAGAGGTTATAGAAAAATGAGCCGTAGAACTAGCGGGAGTATTTATTTCAGGCTTTTTTTTTTCAGTAGTGATCGTTTTAGAAAAAATATTTTCTTCAACAGTGCCACCATTTTCTAACATGTTTTTTGCAGCGTTAAAAATAAGTTTTAACTCATTAGGAGCAACATAATCTTTAAGTGTTGAAATGCGCGAAATAGCAAGCTCTACTTCAAATCGTTGGCTTATTGAAAAACGCACATCTTTGTAGAGTTGCAACATAATTGAAAAAGCAATCTCAATCTGGTTTTCGTTCCATGCATTTAAAATATCTTTTGAAAGACGTTCTTTGTTAAGCCCTAGCAAAGACTCTTTTTCTATACCTTGTTTAAGTAATAGCAAAGCACGTAAGTAAGAAGCCGAATCTGTAATAAATTGTTCTATAGAGACACCATTTTGCAAGATGTCATTAAAAGTATTTATTGCATCCTTTGCATTACCTAAAGCACAATAGGAAAGAAGTGAACTAATGGAATCAAGTGATGTAAGCCCTAGCTTTTCTTGGATTTTTTGCATTGTAATGTTTTCTTCAGAAAAAGACGCAACTTGGTCAAACAAAGTGTAAGCATCTCTCACACTTCCTGTTGCTTCTTTTGCAATCCAATATAAAGCTTCCTCTTCAGCTTTTATATTTAGTTCATCACAAGTAGCTTTTAATGTGTCTTTTAATTGTTCCACACTTACAAGCCTAAAATTAAAATGTTGACATCGGCTCTTTATAGTAGCAGGTACCTTATGCAACTCAGTAGTTGCAAAAATAAAAATGATATAAGGTGGTGGCTCTTCTATAGTCTTTAAAAGTGCATTAAAAGCACTTGTAGAAAGCATGTGTACTTCGTCAATTATATAAATTTTATAGCGAGAAGAGTTTGGCGGAAATAGCACTTCATCTTTGATTTGTCTAACATCATTTACACTAGTATTTGAAGCACCGTCAATTTCTATAACATCAAGAGAAGAACCCTTAGCAATCTCCTTGCATGAAGCACACTCACCACAAGGAGTTCTATTCATTCCTTTCTCACAATTAAGAGCTTTTGCTAATATCCTAGCAGAACTTGTTTTTCCACAGCCACGAGGTCCTGAAAACAAATAGGCATGTGCAATCTTTCCCTTATCAATTGACTTTTGCAAGGTTGCAACGACAAAATCCTGTCCTATTAAATCTTCAAACCTACCCGGTCTTCTTCTAGTAGCTGTTACTTGATATTCCATAAATACAGGAGATTATAGCAGAAAACACTTACATAAAAAAGAGCTTAAATAAGAATTCGAAAGTTTCAAAAACTTATTACAAAATAAGCTAAAATGGAATCGCACTCATTAATTCTTCTTTTTTAGCTTTCAATTTCTTTATTGCCCTAATTTCTATCTGACGAACAGATTCGGGAGAAAT
Source organism: uncultured Treponema sp. (assembly GCA_963545065.1). Classification (GTDB taxonomy): domain Bacteria; phylum Spirochaetota; class Spirochaetia; order Treponematales; family Treponemataceae; genus Treponema_B. The sequence goes on along the minus strand of CAUUIE010000147.1, from coordinate 1,043 downwards.
TGAATATTTTCTGCCCAATTCATGAAATGGAATAACTTTCTTTTCTATATTTAGACGATATCGGTTTTTTAGAATATCTTTATCTCGCTCTCCCAAAAAATCCAATTGCTTGTCTAGCTGTTGCTCAATATCTTGAGCTATATAAATATTTTCAGGGTTTTCTCTACTATCAGAAGCAACATAATCATATAAAGTTGATGTACTGTTATCTTTCCTGCTAGAAACAAGACTAGCATCCAAACTACAAATACTTTCATATATAAAGGAGTGAAGAGTCTGTAATTGTTTTTTTTCAACATCAACTTCTTTTAAAATTTCCTCGACAAGTGGCTCCCTTTCATTCATCTTTTTAAATTCTGCTCTAAACTTCTTAACATTTCTTACAACTGCAGCTTTTCTTGAAGGAAGATGAATTAGTTCGTTATTGGAAGAAACATACCTATTTATAGCTTGCTTAATCCAAAGAGCAGCATAAGAGGCAAAGCGAACATTAAAACTAGGTGAGAACTTTTTTGCTGCAGTCATCAGCCCAATATTTCCTTCTTGAATAATATCCATCAATCTGTCCGATGGAGCCATATAATGATGTGCAATTTTAATAACAAGACGCAAATTTGAATTCACAAGACGCTCCAGAGCTTTTGCATCTCCATTTTTTATTTTAATGGATAATTCTTTTTCTTCTTCATTAGTTAGTAGATGATAGTTCTTTACTTCCTTTACATATTGATTATAAATGTTAGTTTCTTTGCACATGTCTTTTCTCCTATGTATAAAACTATTGAGAGCAATCTGTTCTCACCTGTAACTATAATAGCAAAAAACATGCCAAACTAAGTTAATCTAAAAAAATATATTAAAATTACTTTTATACTAAAGAATTTGAAAGTTTTTTTGTAAAATACCTTAAATTTATTACAAATTGTTATATTATTGTTTAGCTTTGTGTGCAATTAATTCCTAATTTTAAATCTGACAATCAGTATCGAGTATTATTTTTTATCATTCTTTGTGGAATAAGTGTATACTTTATTATCCTTTTT
>CAUUIE010000146.1:0-3281 GCA_963545065.1 uncultured Treponema sp. | reverse complement strand
GAAAAAGAAGGCATAATAAGAGAATGGAAAAAAAGAGAATATTACGAAAAGCCTTCCACCATATTAAACAGAAAAAATAAGTCTTTAAGACGTAAGTTAGTGAAAAAAACAAGACGCTCTCATGATTTAAAGTCTTATTAATCACCTATCTTGCCGGTCTAATAAAACAAGACCGGTAGCACTCCAGCACATCTTAAATAATCTTTTTAATTATCGCCATCAATGCAAAACTCTTCCTTATCTTTTAGTATTTGAGACAAAAGCACTTCATCATGTGCTTTAGAACCTATAAGGTTTGCAGTTGTGTAAGCTACAAGAGACGTAAGAACAAGCCCGCCCAAATGATGAAGATTTCCACAAGTTTCAATAATTATAGCACAAGCCGTAAGAGGTGCTTTTATTACTGTTGCAAAACATGCAACCATTCCAAACATTATCATATTCTCTGCAAGCAAAGGGTCTATAAGCCCAAAAGAAATAAGCAGTTTTGCGTATATGAGACCTCCCAATGCACCACAGGCAAAGAGAGGCACAAAAATGCCACCAATTGCTCCAGAACCTGCAGAAAGCCCTGTAAATATAAGCTTAGCAAAAAGAAGCAAAATTAACATATAAATAGAAAAATTATGTTCTTGTATAGCATCAATTAAAGCATCTCCTCCACCATTAACATAACCAAAAATCATATAAAAAGGAACTACAAGTAAAAAAGGAATAATAGGCTGAAACACAGTAGGGATATGCAAATATTGATATATGGACTGGCAAATATAAATTGATTTTTTAAAAAGATGACCTATTATTGCAACAAGAATGCCCAATCCTATTAAAAAAACGTATTTATTTAATGGGTAATTTTGAACAGCACTTAAGCTAAATGCATTATCAGAACCAAAAAAAAGACTTACAACAAAATCTGATGCAAAAGAGCCTGCCATTATACAAGCTAAAAGAACAGGTGTAAAATATTGGTGTAAATCTTCTATTGCAAATAGAATGCCTGCAAATGGAGCACTAAATGTAGCAGAAAGACCTGCTGCAGCTCCTGCTGTAATTAAACACACTCTTTCTGTAAAAGACCTTTTCCCTATCTTTTCAATAAAATCTCCTATATAAGCACCTATTTGCACTGAAGGACCTTCACGTCCCAAAGAAAGACCTAAGCCTATATCCATAACTCCACCTAAAAACTTTAATGGTAATTCAGGCCAAACAGAAAGTTTTAACTTTTTCATAAAAACGCCTTCTATTTGAGCTACGCCACCTCCACGAATCATAGGATATTTTTGTATTATAACTCCCATAATAAGACCTAAAGCTGCAAATGCCGGCATTAAAATTAAAAGAGACAAGTAATGATATAAACTTATAAAATGAAAAATATCACCAACTAAATGTGATATGTGAGTAATAGAAAAGCGAAACAATGCTATTACACAACCTGTAAAAAGCCCTATTAATAAGCTTTCTGCTATTAAAATAAACGAATTTTCGTTTGAATTTTCTTCTATCTTACTCATATATGTTTCATTATTATATATTAATATATTGTTTTCAATAGAATTATATAATAATTGTGCAATTCTCTTTAAAAAACCCATTGCAATACATAAGGTATAGTAGTAATATCCCTGTTTTAAGGAGATTTATGTGGATAATTTAAACAATATAGTTACTCACATCCTTCCCCCCCATACAATGCGAATACACATAACAAATATTTATTTAATAAAATTAAAACCACTTTTAATCTTTAACTCATTCTTATAAGTGATAAAAGTATTTCTTTTTAAATATTTTAGCCTTTAATATTTGGGAACAAATGAAGTGTAAGAAAAATTTAAGACTTACCTAACAGATAAAGCATCTTTTATGTTAGAAAGACTATAAAAAATATATTAAATATTAATATAAGGAGTTTAGTGCATTATGAAGACATCAAAATCAATTTCCTACGAAACACATCAAACGGGTAAACGCCGAAAGTATGTAAGCTTGCGGGTTAAGACGTTTGCACAATTTGCTATATTTGCCATATTTATCGTGCTTATCGTCTTTTTTACAATTTACCCGCAGGCAAAGCGTGTTCTTAATAAACGATTACAGCAGACGGGGCTCGATGATTTTAAACATATAGAAAAGCTATCCAAGCTATATTTTGAAACAGCAAAAGATACCTTCTATACATTGCTTTCCCTTGATGAAATTGTTTCTGTTGATAATAGCATTACTTCATATAAAGATAAAAAAACACCTACAGGTGTTTCAGAAATGAAACCTGAACCAGGTAGCTATGAAGAAAGCGTAAATAACTTATTTATAAAATTTGAAAAAGCAAACAGCAACATTCAAGCACTCTTTTTTGCAATTGAAGAGCACGGCGGTTTTTTGCGCTATCCCCCTGTAAACAGAAAAGACGGATACGATTCAAGAACGCGTAGCTGGTACGAGACCACAAAAGAATTGAAAAATCAACTTTACGCGAGCGAAGCAGTAAAAATTACTCCAACCCAAGCTGTGCTTTCAATTCTTCAATCAGTATATAATACCAAAGGAGAATTTAAAGGTCTTTTAGGAATGAATATAGATTTAACAGGATTGCGATCGTCCATAGCTACAAATGCGGGAGAAGATGCAACTTCAAAAACAATCCTTGTGGATAAAGACAATAAAATTATAGTTAACACTTTTAACGATACGGAAGTCTGCACTCTTATTGCAGATGCGGGAATAGAAGAATTAAAAGACTATACGCACGATACAAAAAAGACAGCCAATATTACAATTAACGGAACACCATATTACGTTACAATGACTCCTATTGAAACACAAGTTACTACGCTTGGTTCCATCATTTTTGTTCCAAGCACAATTGTTGCAGAACAAGCAAAAATACTTATTTTCTCTTTAATAGGCATAAGTACAATTATCTTAGTAATTGCAATTATTATTTCGTTCTTTTTTACAAACATGATTATTAATCCAATTAAGCGTATTAACACAGCACTAAAAGACATAGCCCAAGGAGATGGAGACTTAACTGTTCGCCTTCCAATTACTGGAAACGATGAAATTACTAAGTTGGCAGAGTATTTTAATGCAACCATTCAAAAAATAGGGGATTCAATCCACTCAGTTACTAAAAATAGTGATGCTATGAAAGAAATTGGAAATGAGCTTTCTTCTAATGCGAGTGAAACCGCAAGTGCAGTGCATGAAATTAGTAGCAATATTGAAAGTGTTAAGCAACAAGCATTAACTCAAGCAGCATCTGTTACAGA
>CAUUIE010000145.1:0-3282 GCA_963545065.1 uncultured Treponema sp. | reverse complement strand
TTTTTACATGATACACAGGAATTATTTCGGTAAGATTTAACGTGATTCAATTCGAAACATTGTAAAACATAAAACAATGACTTATACTATATCCAAGTGCTAGCATTTGGATATTAACACCTGAAAGGTGAGAAACTCATTAGGAGGATTGTGTGAAAAAGAAATTTTTAGTTTTATTTTTATGCTTTTTGACTTTTGTTTCTTGTAAGCATAAGGAAATGCCAAGTGATTATGTATTAGAAAATCCAACCTTACAAGAAGAAACAAAAGGTATTGAACTTATTAATGAGGAAAATCGAAAGATTTATCTGCGTTCTTTAATGAATGTGCAAAATACTTTGGTAGAAGATGAAAAGATAGAAACAGACTTGTTAAATATTTTGCAAGGGCTAAAAGAAAAAGATGAGGATTTGAAAATCACCCCAACATTGCATAAGATTGATGATAACCTTTTTAACCTGAATGATCTTTCTTTATTTTCTTTGGATGGTGAAGAAATGAAAGAGAATATCAAATTATCTTTGTATAAGATAGGAAGCGGAGAGAAATCAGGATTTGCGATTACGTGTAATGATTTGAGAGTTGGAGAAATATTGGCATTGGTAGAAGAAGGTGAATTTGATGAAGATAATCCTTTTATGAAGCTTATTTCCTCAAATATCAAGGCATATGTCAATAAAACAATGCAGGATTGGCATGAACTAAAAAAGAAAAAAGATAATGAATACAAACAAAAATCTGCATGGGAAGATCTTGTAACAAGTGGAGATTATAGATATGAAAATTGGAAAATTAATGACGAAAATTTCAAACCTTTCCTAATAAAAACAAAATGGAAACAAAGAGAGATATATAACGATGTTATTGTAAAATTAAAGGGAGGAGATTTTCCTGCAGGTTGTGCAACAATAGCAATAGCACAGATAATGGCTTTTCATGAATATCCTAATAATTATTATGGTAGCAAAAATGAAGATTTTTATACTTTTAGGAATAGAGTGAAAGAGTATTTTCCAATTGCAAAAGACTGGGATGGTGAATATGAGTGGTGGATACTCAAATGGACAGGAAAGGCATCAGGTCTTGATGAAAGTTATCCAATATACAGATTACAGCTAGCCTCTGTTATATATGAAATAGCAGAATCTTGTGATGCTTCATATTCAAAAAAAGAAACTAGCGTTTATATGAAAGATCTTGGAAAAGGATTATTATCTCATGACTATATTACCGGCGTTTGCACTAAAACTCCTATGCCAAAAGAAAAACCAGATGTAGGCACAGCAAGACCGATTAGGCTACCGCCATGGGAATTAGTGAAACCAATAAGGAGAGGTGATTATGAGTTTCTTATAAGTAGTCAGCCAAATGCAAAAAAAGCTAATAAAACAAAAAGCATATGTCCCATAGGAAATAGAATAATGTCTACAAATTATTCTTTTGATAGTGTTAAATCTTCTATAGATAACTTGTGTCCCGTATTGACAGTAGGAACGGCTGTCAATAAAGAAAGAGATAAATCTGGTAATACCTTCTTCGAAAAAGAAGGACATGCATGGGTTATAGATGGTTATTGCAACTTAACTTGTGATGCTGTGCATAAAAAAACAAAAGAAAGAACAACTATTACTGCAGATTATGTTCATTGCAATCCTGGTTGGGGCGGATTTTACAATGGATATTACATAAGCAATATTTTCACATTTGGAATTGATGGAAAAGCTAATGCTAAAGATGAAGAAATTAAAAGTGCATGGCCTGGTTCAAACAATCATTATAAATATGGAGTTATAATATTCCCAAATTTAATTCCTAAAAACAAATTAGGGACATATTCTAAATATCCATGGCATTACAACTGGAGTGCGTTATGGTAAAAATTAAGTATTTTATTATAACATTTTGCTTTTTTCTCTTATTTTCTTGTAAAAGAGATGTAAACCCATATCCTAATGGAAGACCCTTAGATGTGCAAGAACTAGTTGAAATGAAGTATAAATGGAAAACTTTAAATATAAAAAACTATTCTTTTACCTATGAGTTTGATACTTATATGCCTACTGAGTATATAGGATATGTTACTGTAAAAGATGGGGTAGGATCAGTAACTTTTGAGGCAGAAAGAGAGTCTCCAGATAAGAATGATCCATATGAAAAACTTTATTATATGGCTTCGGTAGAAGATGTTTTTGATAATTTATTAGATGACTACCTTCAAATGAAGACAGAAATAGATGAAGGAAAAGGAGATTACTTGGATTATTATAACGTAAAATATAATGAAGACTATTTTTTCTTAGAAGATGTTACATATACTACTTCTAGACCTATACCACCAGGAGAACCTATCCCAATTGGACAAAACGATATACATTTTAGAGTTAAAGACTTTAAGATATTAGACTAAGGTTTTTTTAAAAGATAAGCTATATATCTTGCGATGTGTAGCTTATTTTTTATATGAGGTATTTTATCGGCTACATGCTTACTACGTAGATAAGTGCTAGCATTTGGATATTAACACCTGAAAGGTGAGAAACTCATTAGGAGGATTGTGTGAAAAAGAAATTTTTAGTTTTATTTTTATGCTTTTTGACTTTTGTTTCTTGTAAAAGAGATGTAAACCCATATCCTAATGGAAAGCCCTTGGATGTGCAAGAATTAGTTGAAATGAAGTATAAATGGAAAACTTTAAATATAAAAAACTATTCTTTTACCTATGAGTTTGATACTTATATGCCTACTGAGTATATAGGATATGTTACTGTAAAAGATGGGGTAGGATCAGTAACTTTTGAGCCAGAAAGAGGGTCTCCAGATAAGAATGATCCATATAGAAAACTTTATTATATGGCTTCAATGGAAGATGTTTTTGATAATTTATTAGATGACTACCTTCAAATGAAGATAGAAATAGACGAAGGAAAAGGAGATTACTTGGATTATCACGTAAAATATAATGAAGACTATTTTTTCTTAGAAGATGTTGCATATACTACTTTTAGACCTATACCACCAGGAGAATCTGTTCCAATTGGACAAAACGGTATATATTTTAGGGTTAAAGACTTTAAGATATTAGAATAAGAGTTTTAAAAGATAAACTACATATCTTGTGATGTGTAGCTTATCTTTTATATGAGGTATTATTTCTGAAACATCTATATCAAGCTTGGGCATTCAAAAAATAAAATGCTCAAGCTTTAATTTATGAACTTTTGTAATTTGCAGGGCATCAGCATGAAAAAAAATAAGAAATAATATACAATAATTTTCATGGTG
>CAUUIE010000144.1:0-3285 GCA_963545065.1 uncultured Treponema sp. | reverse complement strand
CCTTTTTTAAAAGATGGAGATTTTTAAAAGATAAAGAGGGGAAGCGTTGCTACTAAAACCTCTTTTTTAAAAAACGCATTATGTAAAAAAAAAGAGGGACTGTTTTTTTAACAGCCCCTTCAGGCAGAGAAGGATAAAATATAGATATTTCAGTGTCAATCTTTACCTAAAAACAATTTTTTAATGAAAAAAAGGCGTTAAATGTACAGTTAAAAAATATATGCCGTACTCTTTTATCCGTTAAAAAATAAGGAATAAAAGTGGTTATAAATTAGAGCTTGGGAGAACATGTTTTTTTTTCAAAACTCTTTTTATATAACCCTTTATTAGCATTCTTTTCCAAAGGAAGTGCATTAAAACGCCTTAAACATAAAATTATTGTTATAGGAGTTATGAAATATAATAATAGAAAAATAAAATTATGTCAATATATATAAATAAAAATATTGTATCTTTTTAAATGTTTTTATGCAGTAAAATAAAAGATATTAAATATAGCCAGAATCATTTTTAAAAAGGTTATCCATATCTTTTTTAAACGCCTCTTTTTTCTTTTTTTCCCTCTCTCTTTTTTTAGTCTTTTCGTGATACACTTTATTGTTTCTTTCCATTACAATAACACACGCCTCATCAAACAAAAACGCCTCCCCTTTATCTAAAAATGTAAAGTATGAAGAAGGAAGCACATGGAAATATTTAGCAACTCTACCTATTCGGTCAAAATCAACCTTTCCGACTTTTTTTTTAAGTCAGTCTCCCATTTTTTTAGGTGATAAGTGTATAGATCTTCCAAAAAATCATAAGGAAAAACGTCTCTTATTGTTTCAACTTTTATGTCTATATTTCTTTCTTTTCTCATTTCGATAATTGATTCGTAAACTTCATTAAACGTAGGGCTTACCATGCTTCGCCTTGCTACCTCTTCATAAAGGGCATATTGTTCCTGTTGCATAGCTTTAACGTCTAGCTTATCTTCATCTTCAACGTCTAAAGATGCTCCTCTTTCTTTTAATTCAATTGCAAAAGACAGCATTACATTAGGGAACTTTCCACTCATAACAAGATCTATTACATTTAATGAAGAAATTAAAAACTCTTGCAAAGACCCATTCCACATTAAAGAAACATAAGAGCACGTAGAAAGGGCCAGCCTTTTTTGAAGGGGCAAACTTTCATTTTGCATCTTTTTTTTCTCTATTTCTTTTTTTAGATTTTTCTCTATTTTTTGTCTTTTAATTTTCTCTTTTAATTTTAAAAAAAATGTAACCATAAACCATTAAAAAAATGAAGGTTAACAAACCTTATGGGTGGGTGGGTAGGAGGGTTGTTAACCTTCAAATAGAAGAATTATAAAGGTCTTATAATCATTATAACTATATTTTATAAATTATTCAATAGCAAAAATGAAAAATATTATATAAAATATTTTTTAAGTATATTTTTTTTAAAGAGGTTACTACATGGAAGGTTTAAATATAGGAAATTTTTACGCAGAGCTTAGTATAGATACGTCTAAACTCACTGAATCAAAAAAAAAGGCAATAAAAGAATGAGAAGAATTAAAAAAAGAAGGTGAAGAGATTTTAAAAAATGCAGGGGAGAAGTTAAGTGAAAAGATTTTAATTAAAATTGAAAAGTTAGAAAAAAATAAAGCGGAGTGTATCCAAAAAATAGACGAACTTGATAATGAAATAAAGCAAAAACACAATAAAAATATGCAAGATTTAGCTGAGATGATCAACGCATCTTTAACAGCTCCTCTTAAGGCTTTTGCAGAAGATGCAATTGCTACATTTGCTAATTTTGAACAATCGATGCAAAACACTTTTTCGGTTATGGGTGCCTCTTCTACTGATATGGAATTACTCACAAACGCAGCAAAAGAAATGGGGGAGTCAACGCGTTTTAGTGCCAGCCAAGCAAGTGCCGCCCTTTATAGTTTGGGTAGTGCGGGCCAGAATGCAAGTGAAGCAGTTAATAGCCTTAAAGGTGTTTTAAGCCTTGCAGGTGCTACAGGAAGCGATTTAGCTTTTACGTCTGAAACAATAGCCCAAACACTTTCCCAATTTAATTTAGAAGCTAGCAAGGCAAGCCACATAGCTGACGTTTATTCTAAAGCAATTGGTAAAAGTCAAGCTAGTATGGGTAAGTTAGCTTATTCTATGAAATATGTAGGCCCCGTTGCCTCAGGTCTTGGCATTTCTTTAGAGTCTACAACGGCCGCCCTTATGAAACTTTATAACACAGGTTACGGTGGGGAGCAGGCAGGAAATTATTTAAAAAGTGCTTTTCAAAAGTTAGCAAGTGGAACACAAGATTTAAAAACAAAATTGCAAGAATTAGGCGTCTCTTATGAAGAGGTGAATCCTCAGACGCGCAATTTTGCAGATATTATACAAACACTAAAAGAGAAGAATGTAGGCGTTACAGAAAGCATAGACATTTTTGGAGATGCGGCCGGTGGTGCTATGGCAAAACTTATAGAAGAGGGTGGAGAGGCTTTGCACACAATGGAAGGGCTTTTAAAGTCCTCTGACGGCGCCGCTTTAGAAATGCAAAAAATCCAAAATACAAGTTTTGCAAATACTCGGGCAGAGCTTTCTAGTGCACTAGAAGCAGTTGAAATTACCATAGGGGGCATATTAGCACCAGCACTAGATATTATTGTAAAAGGTTTTACGAATATATTAAAAACAGTTAATAGCTTACCTATAGGCGTCCAAACATTTGTAACAGCACTATCAACAGCGGCGGCCGCTTTAGGGCCTTTCCTTTTAGTGCCAGCCCTTATTGCAAAAATTAAAACAGCGATGACTTTATTAAATATTGAAACGTTAAAAAATCCTATCTTTTTAATGGCGGGGGTGGTTGCAGGTGTTGCAGCCGCCGTTTATAGCACATTGCAACAGGTAAGGCATAATCAACAGGCTATAGTAAATGAGGCAAAAAAAGGCATTGATGATATAAAAGAAATGCAAGAGAAAGCTAATGAGGCGGGAGCAAAAAATAAAGCTATTGAAGAACTTTTGTCAAAATATGAATCTTTAAGAAATAACACAGCAAAAACAAAAGAAGAGCAAGAAGAATATAATAACACTTTAACAAGGCTTACAGAGCTTGTGCCAAATGTTATTACAAAAGTAGATGCTACAGGGCAAGCTTATATTGACAACATAGAAAAAATAAAATTAGCAAGTTTGGAACAATTGCAACTAGAACAGCAACAAAATGCTATGGCACTACAAACAGCACAAAACAGAAAACAATTAGCAATGAGTACAATTA
>CAUUIE010000143.1:0-3304 GCA_963545065.1 uncultured Treponema sp. | reverse complement strand
AAAACTTTGAATGCCTATAGGCATGTTTCTTATCTTTTCCATAAGTCTTTAATTATAACATTAAAACATTTTTTTTCCCACTCTACATATTAATGCCTTATAGTTATGTAGAAAAAGAAGGGAAAAAATTGTTTAATTTGCCTCATTAAAATGATTTTTATTAACGCCTGTGGTTTTAATCTTTTCACCCTCTCTTTTATGAATGAACTGCCCGCCACTTTATGGGCAAAGTCTAGCTTTTTAATGGAAAGTCTCCTCTTATTTTACAAGATGCTTTCCCACTCCTTTTATTTAAAGCTCTCTTACTTTCTTATTAAAATCCTTAACCCTTTTTAAAACTTAAGTACTTCCCTCCCAAATTCTAGCTAGAGTTTTAGTAAAAACTAGCTAGAGTTTAAAGAAAGTCTAGCTAGAATAGGCTCCAGTTTACTACTAGAACATGCCTCCCATCATTACAATAAACGCACCTAAAGGTATGCAACACTATGCCTCTTGTTCTAGCTAGAAGAGGGATCGCATTCTAGCTAGAATTGATGCTGCGTAATAACTAGAGTGTGGAGCCAATCATTTAAGTAATAATAGGTGACGTCTAGCCACATTAGACCATGCCGATTAGCTAACGGGATGCCTCCGTCTAGCTAGCGGGAGGCGTCCTGTTAGCTAAGAGGAGATGTCCCGTTAGCTAGAGGTTATGGTAAAGATGTGCATTTTTTGAAAATGATAGTTTTTTTAGTAAGTTAAGGATGGAAAGCAACCTTATTAAAAAGGTGAGCAGAAAATGTAAAGGCAAAAGATTAATACACATTTTTAACTATCATCTTATAACGTTTTTAAAAAAGCTTCTATAATAATAGAACGTTTTATCATATTTTAAGAAAAATACATGAATTAAACACATCCCCTAATTAAAAAATGATATTTAATTTGACATTTAATTATATAACAATGTATACTTAAGAAGGTAGTTATATTACTTTAAGATACTTTTATTTAGGAGAAAAACAATTTATGGAAAAAGAATTAAAACGCTCTGAAGTAGATCAATCTTTAACTTGGGACTTATCCCCGCTTTTTAAAAGCGATGAAGATTGTTTAAAAGCTATGGAAAAGATTATTGAAGAGGCTAAAAAGTTTAAAGAAAAATTTAGCGGTAAAATTAAAACAGGTAAAGATGTAGCTTCTTTGCTAGATGAATATAGAAAGATAGCAGAAGACCTTAATGTAATTGACTACTATATATTTTTAGGCATAGAAACAGATTATACTAATGCAAAAAAGCTTGATATGATGAATAAGGGTTCTAGTTTTCAAGGTGAGTTCTCTGGCATTCTCTCTTTTATAGATAGCGAGCTTTCTTTATTACCAGAAAATGTTTTAGAAGATGCAGTTAAAATATCAAATGAAAACAAAACGTATATTAAAAATATATTGAAAAACAAAGCTTATATGTTAGATCCAAAGGTAGAAGAAACAATTTCATACCTTTCTCCAGTTTTTGGCAACACTCATACAATATATAGTGCAGCCATTAATAGTGACCTACACTATCCACCTTTAAAAGTGAAAGACAAAGAATATACTTTAACATTTACAGGTTTTGAAGGTGCTTTAGAATATGACACAGATACAGAAAAAAGAAGATGTGCTTATGAAAAGTTTTACAATGGTCTAAAAACATATGAAAACACATTAGCTGCAAATTATGAGTCCCAAATGATAGGGCAAAAGATTTTTGCTTCATTACGTGGTTATAAAAACGTGTTTGAATATTTATTATCAGGTCAAGATGTTACAGAGGATATGTATAATAGGCAAATAGATATTATCTTTAATAAATTAGCTCCTCACATGCGCCGTTATGCAAATCTTATAAAAAAGATTTATGGGCTTGATAAAATGACGTTTGCAGATTTAAAGCTTCCTATTGACCCAACGTATAAGGGTACTGTCACACTAGAAGAAGCAAAAAAAGATATTCTTTCTGCAATTAGTGTTATGGGAGAAGATTATTGTAAATTTGTAAAAGAAACATTTGATAATCGCCGTGTAGACTATGTGCAAAATGTAGGCAAGGCATCTGGAGCATTCTGTGCATCTCCATATAGAAAAGGGGCATATATTTTGATGAGTTGGGCAGGAGTTATGGCAGATGTTTACACTCTAGCTCATGAAGCAGGGCATGCAGGACACTTTTGGCTTTCAGGAAATAATAATAATATATTAGATGCTGATTCTGTTTCTACATATTTTGTTGAATCTCCTTCCACAATGCATGAGCTTTTGCTTTCTAATTATATTATGAAAAATGCAAAAGATGACCGCACAAAACGAATGGCACTTTCTCTATTAGTTTCTAATACATATTACCATAATTTTGTAACTCACTTATTAGAAGGTCATTTCCAAAGAAAACTATATCATTTAGTGCAAAAAGGTGAGTCTGTAGCTCCATTATTATCAAAATTAAAGCTTGAAACGCTAAGAGATTTTTGGGCAGATGCTGTAGAAATTCCTGAGTATGCAGGGCTTACATGGATGAGGCAAGGGCATTACTATATGGGGCTTTATTCATATACATATAGTGCAGGATTAACTGTTTCAACAGCAGCCAGTTTAAAGATTATAAAAGGAGAGCCGAATGCTGTTGAACAATGGAAAGAAGCATTAAAAGCAGGGGGCACTTTAACTCCATTAGAATTTGCAAAAAAAGCAGGACTTGATTTAACTACTGATGAGCCTTTTATTCAAACAATTGATCACATTGGTTCATTAATAGATGAAATTATTAAATTATCATAAGTAAATAAAATATGTTTTGAGGAGAGAAGAATTATGAAAGAGCAAATAGAGAATATGTATATTAAGATTTTAGAAGAAGAGTTAAAACCAGCTCTTGGTTGCACAGAGCCTATTGCTATTTCTTTTCTTGCTGCATCAATAAAGCACTATATAGGAGGCTTGCCTGAGTCTCTTATTATAGAAGCTAGTGGAAATATTATAAAAAATGCAAAATCTGTAGTAGTGCCAAACACTGGTGGAATGAAAGGAATTATAGTAGCAGCGGGGGCAGGCTTTGTAGCAGGAGATGCAAAAGCAGGGCTTGAAGTGTTAAAAGCTGTTTCTAATGAAGACATTCCACGTATCAAAGCGTTTATAGAAAATACTTCAATAACATTGAAAAAACTTGAAAGTCCCTCTTCTCTTCATATAAAAATGGAAGCAAAATTAGGAGAGGACGTATATAAAGGAGAATTAAAAGATCAACACACAAATATAGTGAAGATAACAAAAAATGATGACGTGT
>CAUUIE010000142.1:0-3308 GCA_963545065.1 uncultured Treponema sp. | reverse complement strand
CAGTTGTTAGGAAAATCACATCATTAGGATTTAGTGTAACTTTTCTTACCTTTATGTATGGTAATATATTTTTAACAAAGCCTAACACCCTTCCCTCTCCTTGAATTTCAATAACATTTTTATAAGAATCAACAAACATGGACATTAAAGGAATACCACAATTTACATAATAAATGGTATTAGTAGCTAAATCTAATATTGCAAAAAGCCCTGCAAAAAAAGTACTTCTGGGTAAATTTGTTTTTATAAAATGATTAACCTTCACAATCAAATCCTTAAAATCATGCGTTTCTACTAAAAATGTACGTAACATAGACTTTAAGATAACCATAGACATACTTGCAGACAGGCCCTTACCTGAAACATCACCAATTAAAAAGAAATACTTATCTTCTGTCAGTTTTATAAAATCTATAAAGTCGCCACCAAGCTGGTGTGCAGAATACGAAATATTTGCAACCTCAATATTTCTATCTCGTATTACGTCCATGTTCTTTTGGATTGAACCTATAATTTGGTCAGACATTTCTATCTCTTTATCGACTGTAATAACAACATCTTCTTTTGCTATGTTTTTTAAATAATACACAATTAAAAAGAAATAAGAATACGTTTCTTCTAACATATTAAGATCATAAACAGTATAGTCAGCATGCATTGTCTTCCTAGCAAGAGCAACAAGCCCAATCAATTTATTTCCTTCTCTCAAAAATACAATTACTTCCGAAAGAGTCTTGTTAAAAAGGCTTAAAAGCTCAGTTCGATGCTCTTGGAATTGGCTATCAACCAATACACTACTTTTAACAATCATTGAAATATTCTCTTCCAAAATAAAATCAAACACTCGGGTACGTGTATCATAAGAGTAGCCATTATCAAATGTTGAATATATTGTTTCTAAGATGTTATCATCATTCACAACCATTATATCGATACTAGAAGTTCCTACATATTTTTCGATAATTTCTGAAAATTCTTTTGCAGTCTCTCTTCTTCCTAATGTATAATCAATTTTTTGTAAAGCGTTAAACAAAAGCTCTTGATATTCCCTAGTGTCCCCCAATAATCTCCTAAAACGATAAAAAAGCAAATTACCTAATGCTAAAGCAACACTAGCAATAATAACTAACAGAAGAACTTGATAATAAAAAGAGCGAACATTTGTCAAAACATATGCACTTATAGCTCCAACAATAGCTGCAGGAACAGCACTAAAAATTAAAAATCTTAAAACACTGAAAAACACTTGCTTTTTATCAAATGTCATGCTAAGAGAACATGCCCTAATAGCCAGCACAACAAACATTGCATATCCTAATGGCTGAATTATAATTGCCCATGAATAAATATCAAATAACCTATAAACAAAAAGCCAATATGCTAACACAAAAAGTACAGATACTAGCATTAAAAAAGACTGTTGTCTAAAAATTAAGTTTTGAAGTGAAAAAATCTTATGCAAAAAAACAACAGCCATAATAATGGGCGTTATAAACACAAAAATAAAAATTAGAACACGTATTGTAGCAAAACCCGCAATATGTGCGGAAGCAATTTTAAAGCCATAAAGAGCATTCCAATAAAATTCTCCAACAAAAAGTACAATTACAACTAAACCAAACAAGTGGTATAAAATGTTAAAAGCCAACTCACCTTTTTTTGGCTTTTCAAAAAGTGGAAAATCAAAAGCAAATTGCAACATGAACAACGAAGACAACAAAAGAAGTGTTATATAAACTTTAGTAAAAATTAATGTATCCACATCATGAAATGAATACAAAATATGTAACAGTATAGCCAATGAAAATATTGCGAGGAAAGCTGTAACAGAACATCTCAATAAAGACATGGCAAAGGAATTTTTCACAAAAAGACAATAAAGAGAAGAAACAAAAAGAATAATAACAAAGAACCAAACAAAAACAATTAATCCCATTGCAAGCCCCCCTACACCTGATCCCCTTTGATCCTGCAAGCAACAATAGTTACATCATCTCTCATTTTCTCCCCATGTACATATTGCATAGCCATATCGGCTATAGAATCCACTATTCCTTGTGCATTTTTTGTTTGGACAAAGTTTTTAATATTATCAAGATAAAAATCAGTTTCTCCTAATTCAACACCTTCACTATTCATAGCTTCAGGTACACCATCTGAATAAATTAGAAGAACATCTCCATTATATAGAGGTTTTTCCATAACCTCTATTTCATCAAGGTCAATTATGCCAACAATACTACAAGTAGAATCGAGAGTTTTAATTTTTAAACCATCATGGGTTTTTGTTAAAATCATTGGATTTTCAATTGATGCATTAACATATTTGAGTGTCATCGCCTCAGTATCAATCAAACCTAAAAAAAGAACTGTGTATTTATCAAGCAAATTCATCCTTTTTATAGCTGTATCAATTAATCGAATCAAAGCCCTTAAATCTTCTTTATCTTTAGTTATTTTGATTGTATTAACAATGACACCCATAACTAAAGCTGCAGCCAACCCCTTACCTGAAACATCGCCTAAAACAAAAAGTGTTTTATTTTCTGTTACCTGAATGAAGTTGTAATAATCCCCTGAAACATTTACTAAAGGTTTAAAATAAGCACCTATATCAAGATAAGGAATATCAGGTATGCTACTAGGCAAAAAAGAAAGCTGTGTCTGAGAAACTTGCTTCCATTCTTGTGAAAGTTCTGAAAGATATATCAACTTTGAAAGAATACCAGATCTAGTTAAAAAAGTGCTAAACTCAGATAACGCTAAAGGAAATATTTCTTCATCAACGTCTTTTATTGCTGGCCAAACAATGAAAAGATGAATCTCATCCAAAACAAAGTCAACCATGCGAGCATTCTTCTGGCGAGTAGCATTTAGGCCTTCATCAAAGAAATGAATACCAACAGTTAGTTCTTTGGTTATGTCTTTCAACAAATCAAAAGTCTCTGGATTAGACGCAAAAGATGCAGGACTATTATATAACATTTGACCGAAGTTATCAAAAAACATAACTGAAGCATCAGCTTTATTCTCAAGAATATCCACTATTGCTTTTATTAAATCTTGACGAGTATAACAAAACCTCATGTTTTCTATGAAAGAATTAAAAAGTTTGTTATATATTTTTCGATATTCCATCTTTCTTATAACAGTATAAAGATATTTCAAGATCATAGAAGAAAATAAAACTTCTATCAAAAACAATGCAGAACCCAGCAAAAGTCTATGCATAGAAGTTATTTCAGGAATTTTATAAGAGTGAATTGAAGAAACAGCCATGTCTCTAGCAGAATAAAATTCTCCCAAAA
>CAUUIE010000141.1:0-3348 GCA_963545065.1 uncultured Treponema sp. | reverse complement strand
AATTTATTCATTCTGCTTCATTAAGTGTTTTGGGAAATCTTTATAAGTCATCATTACTTAATCACTTGAAGTAAATAGGAAAGTCATTTATAAGCGGTCGTATTTGCGACCGCAACATTTATAGTTTGCGACAATAAACTATCTTAAGCCTTCTCCATGTTATTGACATGGAGATTCTTGGGTACTAATCGCTTTTTTAATAAAAACTATTTGATAAGTTCTCTTCTTGCTTTTTCTTTTTTCTTTTTGTAGATTAAATATATTAAGGGTTAATTGGTATTTTCAAGGAGAGGCTTTATGAAAGAAGATTTTTTTGATGTGTTTGGAATGAGTTGTGCTGCCTGTTCTTCTGCTATCGAAAAAACTTTGTTAAAGCTGGATGGCATAAAAAAAGTTCAAGTTTCACTTCTTACAAATAGTATGAAAGTTTCTTATGAACCTAGTATTATCAGTATAGAAAAAATAGCTAAAACAGTTGAGAGTGTAGGTTATAAAGCTATTCTAAAAAATAATGATGGAGTAAAAGTAAGCCTGAATAAAAGCAAAGAAAAGGACGATAGCTACGTTCTTAAAAAGAGATTGATTTTTTCGGCTCTTTTTAGCCTGCCACTTTTTTATATTTCTATGGGAGGTATGTTGGGTCTTCCAATTCCAAACTTTCTTATAGAAAATGCTATTTCTTTTGCATTCAGCCAATTTTTACTTTCTTTGGCGGTTGTTATTATAAATCAGTCTATTTTTATTAAAGGATTTTCTAATCTTCTAAAAAAACATGCTACAATGGATTCTCTAATTGCAATAGGTTCTGCCTCTTCAATTCTTTATGGTGTTTTTTCAATATATAGACTTATTTATTGTGATGCTACTTCTTCTGAGATACGTATTATAGTTCATTTTCTATATTTTGAATCTTCTGCAACTATTTTAACCTTGGTAACACTTGGTAAATACATGGAAAGTCTTGCAAAGAAAAAAACTTTAAAAGCTATCAAAAGTCTTATGGAATTAACACCAAAGACTGCAAATGTTATTAGAGATGGAAAAACTATTACTATACCTTATGAGAAAATAGTTTTAGGTGATATCGTTTGCGTAAAAGAAGGAGAAAGAGTTCCATGTGATGGAGTAGTTTTTGACGGTGTTTCTTTATTAGATGAAGCAGCTATTACTGGAGAAAGTCTCCCTGTAGAAAAAAGAAAGGGCGACAAAGTGATGAGTGCTTCAATAAATTGTAGAGGATATTTCACTTTTAAGGCAACACAAGTAGGAGAGGACACCACTCTTTCTAAAATCATTGCTTTAGTAAAAGAAGCTGCTGATAGCTCAGCTCCTATTGCCCATTTGGCAGATAAAGTTTCTAGTATCTTTGTACCTGTAGTACTAGTTATTTCTCTGTTTTCTTTTATTTTTTGGCTTCTTCTTATACAAGATTTTACACTCGCCTTTTCTATTGCAATTTCAGTATTGGTTATTTCATGTCCCTGTGCTTTAGGACTTGCAACACCAACTGCAATAATGGTTGGTATGGGGAGATCTGCATCTTTAGGCATTTTAATTAAGTCAGGCGATGCTTTAGAGACTTTTCATAAAGTGAAAACAATAGTATTTGATAAAACGGGAACAATAACAGAAGGTAAGCCTAGTGTTAACTTGATTAAATCTTTTTCTTCTCTCTTTTCAGAAGAAGATATTTTGTCTTTTGCCTACTCAATAGAAGAAAAATCGTCTCATCCAATAGCTTTTAGTATTATAAGAGAAGCTGAAAAAAAGAATAGTAAAAGACAAGAAATAAGAGATTTTGAAAGTTTTATTGGAAAAGGTGTTAGCGGAAAAATAGGAGATAGAACTATCCTCATTTGCAATATGAGGCTAATGGAGGATTTTAAATGTGATAAAACTATTGATGATAAAATAATTGATTTGAAAGAGACTAACTTGTTTGTTGCAGTCTTTGAAGGTGAAAATAACGGGAAGATTATAGGAATGATTAGTATTTCTGACAAGGTGAAAGAAGATGCTGTTTCATCTATTGCTAAGTTAAAAGCATTGGGTATAAAGCCTATTATGCTGACAGGTGATAATGAAAAGGTTGCAATGAAAGTGGGGGAATTAGTTGGAATTGATGAAGTTTATTCTTCATGTATGCCACTGGATAAAGCTCATCTAATCGAAAAACTAAAAAAAGATTGCGTTGTCGCAATGGTGGGAGACGGCATTAATGACGCTCCATCTTTGGCAAAAGCTGATGTGGGCATTGCTATTGGAAAAGGGGAAGATATTGCAATTGAAAGTGCTGATATTATTTTGATGAATGGGAATTTACAAACACTTATTTCTGCTTTGTGCCTTAGTAAATATGTGATGAAGATTATAAAAGAAAATCTATTTTGGGCTTTGTTTTATAATTCTCTTTGTATTCCTATTGCTGCAGGAGTTTTGCTTCCATTTGGAATACACCTATCGCCTTCTTTTGCTGCTTTGGCTATGAGTTTTTCATCAGTTAGTGTAGTTCTTAATGCTTTAAGAATTAATACTTTTAAAGGAAGCATAGGGCATGTGGCAGTTTCACCGAATGAACCTATAGCTGATAAATTAGAGAACATTGGAGGTAGTACTATGAAAATTTTTGTGGAAGATATTTCGTGCAAACATTGTGTGGCAAGGATTGAAAAAGCTTTGAATGAAAAGCTGGCAAATGCAAAAGTTAAAATTGACTTAGAAAGTAAGGTAGTTGAGGTGGAAGGAGCTAGTATTGATGATGTAATTTCTATAATTAAAGAGGCTGGTTACACACCTACATTAAAAGAATAATTCTTCCATTCTATCTATTTCCATTCAAAACATTCTAAGTATTTTTAATACAATTTTTAGCAGGTTAACTCACTTTGTGTGCGTTAGCCTGCTAGGAAAAATATTACTTAATGTTGAAAGGTAAATATACAAGCAATTGCTATTCGGTAGAATTCAACGTACTGTGGCTTTTTTTCATTTACAGTGTTTTTTTCGTAGAATGTATTTACAGGTTTGGTGTAATTCTTTCGTGTAAAAAACTGTGGACTTATTGCAATGTTAAGATATTTTGTTGCTTCAAAAATTATTATTGGAGTGATGTAAGCATACATGTATTGATCACCCCAATCACTCTTATTGCTAGGCTCTGTATAGAGTTTTTTTTCTGTTTCGATCAATAAACCTATAAATTTTAGGGGAATTGGCATAAGATAGCCTATTGTATAGCTTGCTGTATATAGCCAAGAGTTTCTGCTTTCACCATAATCTTCTTTGTAGACCCAAGAGTCATGGCTAGTCATATTGGCAGCTCCAAAGTATTTAAAGCCTTGGTCTATA
>CAUUIE010000140.1:0-3361 GCA_963545065.1 uncultured Treponema sp. | reverse complement strand
GCAGACGAGATAAGAAAGCTAGCAGAAGACTCTAATTCTCAAGGAAAAATGATTACTTCAACACTTAAAAATCTTTCTTTAGAAATTGAATCTTTAATATCGTCTTCAAGAGTGGTAGATTCTAAATTTACTTCAATTTTCAACCTTGCAAATCAAGTTAAAAGCATGAGCGAAAAACTAACTGAGGCAATGAAAGAGCAAGAAAATGGAAGTCACGAAGTGCTAACTGCAATAAAAGATATTAATACTGTAACAAACGATGTGCAAGAAGGCTCTGGCGAAATGTTGCATGGTGGGGAAACTGTAGCCCAAGAAATGCAAAAACTAGATGGGCTTACACGCATTATCACAGATAGCATGAACGAAATGGCATTAGGTGCCCAGCAGATTAATGATGCTGTTCAAGATGTAAAAGAAATAACAGAGGAAAACAAACAAAATATTAATAGCTTAGTATATGAAGTAAAAAGGTTTAAGATTTAATAGTAAAACATATTTATTGTCATAAAAAAGATAATAATTCTTAACATTCACGTTATGGAGGACGTTATGAAAAAAGTTTATGTCGTATCATTTTTGCTAGTTTTTTTTGCAACTTCAAGCTTTAATGCTTTTGCACAAAACCAAGCAGGAACTAATAAGCTAGGTGGCATTATTGGCGTTCCTATAGGTCTATCTTTTTCCCACAATTTCACCCAAAAAGATCAAATTGACTTAACTGTAGGTTTATTTGCAGGACTTGTAGGACGCTACTATGGTAGATACTTTGCTGGAGATATTGCATTAGGCTATCTTAGAACTATCTTTGAGCCCAATGTTACAGGTGTTGGCTGTCCTTTTGAAATAGGTGCAGGTCTTTCTTTTACAGGGGGCTATTGGGGGTCATTTGCTTCTTTTATGACCGTATATCTTGACCTTCGTTGGGAATTGTTTTTTCAAGGAAGTAAGTTTAATTTATTCTTTGATTTCTCCCCAGGACTCGGCTTTTATTTGAATAGCGAAACATACTTATATTATGCACCAAGAGGTGGCATAGGTCTTAGGGCTGTGCTATAATAAAACTTTTTGTTTTAAACCTCTAAGCTTTAATAAAGCTTAGAGGTTTTCTTTTAACTAAACATTTTCTTAACAAAATCTACTATTTTAGAGCTAGAAAGGCATGCCTCCTCTAAAATTTCTTCCCTTCTTCCTTGACTTAAAAAAAGATCAGGAAAGGCTAAAACATAAGTTTTAACACGTCTATTACATTCCATGTTGTTTTTTAAGATCACGTTTTCAATATGCTCTCCCATCCCCCCAATTTTAGCTCCATCTTCTACCACTAAAACATGTTCATATTTATCTACTATCTTTAAAAAATATCTTTCATCAAAAGGCTTTATAAAACGTAAATTATAAATATCAACTTCTATGCTTTGCCCTTTAAGATAAACACTTGCCTCTTTCACCTCTTCATATATGGAGCCTAAACATACTAATAATATTTTTGCCCTCCCCTCTCCTTTCATCATAACACCTTGCCCTTTAACAATAGGAAAAGAAAACTCCTCCTCTTCTTTCGGGCATGATTTTTTTGGATATCTAATAATAACTGGGCTATTTTCTTTTATAGCCCATTCCATCATTAACTCCATTTCCTTATTTGAAGACGGAGAAAGAATGGTAATATTTGGGATAGAACGAAAGATGGCAATATCAAAAGCACCCTGATGAGTTTCTCCATCATGTGGAACTGCCCCTGCTCTATCGCTTGCAAAAATTACATGAAGATTTTGTAATGCTACATCATGAATAATTTGGTCAACAGAGCGTTGAAGAAAAGTGCTATAAATTGCAACAATGGGAATAAGACCTTTTGTTGAAAGCCCTGCAGCAAATGTTACCGCATGTTCTTCTGCAATGCCTACATCAAAAAAACGGTTAGCATATAAGCTCTTAAAAGCTAAAAGACCTGTGCCTTCTGCCATAGCTGCAGTAATTGAGACAATTTTATCATTTTCTTTTGCTTCTTTTATTAGAGAAAGAGAAAAACTTTGTGTAAAAGTAATTGCATCTTTTTTCTCTACTGCTCCATCCACTAAATTAAAAGGTGGTGTTCCATGAAAACTTATTGGGTTTGCCTCTGCAAATGGATAGCCTTTTCCTTTTATTGTTCGAACATGCACTACTACAGGGTTTTTAAGTTTTTTAACATTCTTAAGCACTTTTTCAAGCACTTCTATGTTATGCCCATCTAATGGACCTACATATTCAAAACCTAATTCTACAAACATATTGTGCTTATAAAAAATGCTTTTAATTCCCTTCTTTATTGCATAAATTGCTAAAATGAGCTTTTTCCCAATTAATGGAATGGAATTAACAAAACAATCAAAATAATACTTAAAATTTTGATAGCTTGAATGCATTGTGAAACGGCTTAAATATTGAGCAAAAGAGCCAGTGTTTTGACTTATAGACATTTGATTATCATTTAAAATTACAATAAGTGGCTTTTTTAACTCACCAGCACAAGATATAGCTTCAAAAGCCATGCCCCCTGTTAAAGCTCCATCCCCTATAACCGCTATAACAGAAGATGTATCACCTAAAATAGATATAGCTTGACTTATTCCTGTAGCAGCAGAAATAGAAGTGCTAGCGTGTCCTGTATTAAAAGAATCGTGTTCGCTTTCTTCGCGTTTTGGAAAACCTGAAATGCCATCTTTTTGCCTTAATGTATGAAAAATGCTATATCTACCTGTTATAATTTTGTGTGCATAGGCTTGATGACCTACATCCCAAATTATTGCATCCTTAGGTGTAGAAAACACTCTGTGAAGTGCAATAGTTAACTCCACTACGCCAAGATTACTAGAAAGATGCCCACCATTATTTGCTACAACAGAAAGGATTTCTTCCCTAATTTCATTTGCAAGTTGCGATAACTCTTTTTTTGTTAATTTTTTTATATCTTCTGGACTTTTAATGTTTTTTAATAATGTAACAGACATTTAATGTTTAAACTGATAAATTGAAGTTTTACTATCTTTGCATAAAAAAAGGGTACATCCAAGACGTACCCTCCATTTCTAAAATAGAAAACCATTATAACGATTAAGGAAGAACTACTTATTCTTGTGTCTATTCTTTCTTAGCTTCTTCTTCCTTTTATGAGTGGCTATCTTTTGTCTTTTTCTTTTTTTTCCACAAGGCATGAGAGTCCTCCTTAAAACAAGATTGGCTAATTTTATTATAAAAAAACATATTTTGTCAAGGAAAACCGCCCATTCCAATAATGCCTATTACCACACCTCCATTTCCTTCTAACGCCTCACTTTCTTTTTAGAAGAAAAAGACCTCTCCCTCTAGCTAGAAAAGG
>CAUUIE010000139.1:0-3488 GCA_963545065.1 uncultured Treponema sp. | reverse complement strand
CCACATTAAAAATGTCTTAAGATACCTTAAAAGTCTATTGCTAGAAAAAGGCTAAACTATTAATCAATGCTTTAAGAGGGCAAGTAAATTACATTTACAAAAATGCTACCTTCTTTTGATCATTTAGGAGAAGTAAATAAAAATGGCAAAACTAATTAATTTTATAAAAATATTTCTTAAAAGAAAAGAAAACAGTAACTTAAAAGAAAATGAAACATATGGAGAAAGTGAAACAGATCAAGAGTCGGTTTTAAGAGTAGAAAATTTACATAAGTATTTTAGAAAAAAACATGCAGTAAAAGGTGTTTCTTTTTCTATGAAGCAAGGAGAAGTTGTAGGTCTTTTAGGTCCTAACGGTGCTGGAAAAACAACATCTTTTTATATGATTGTAGGCTTTTATAAACCAAACAAAGGAAACATTTATTTAAACAACACTCCTTTAACAAAGCTACCAATGTATAAAAGGGCAAGGGCAGGCATTTCATACCTTCCACAAGAGGCTTCAGTTTTTAGAAAACTATCGGTAGAACAAAACATATATTCTATTTTGCAAATGAGGCGTGATATAAATAAACAACAAAAAAAAGAAAGATTAGAATTTTTACTAAATGAGTTTGGCATTACAAAAAATCGTTTTCAAGCAGCTTACACTCTTTCAGGTGGAGAGCGAAGAAGAACAGAGATTGCAAGAGCTTTAGCAATTGAGCCAAAATTCCTATTGCTTGATGAGCCTTTTGCAGGAATAGACCCAATCGCAGTGCACGATATAAAAAGCATTATTCGCCTTTTAGCAAAGCAAGGAATAGGAGTTCTTATTACAGACCATAATGTAAGGGACACACTAGAAATTACAGATAGAGCTTATATAATAGGAAATGGAGAGATTGTGGAGCAAGGTTCAAAAGATATGATCTTAAATTCTGAAATTGCACGAAAGATATATCTAGGCGAAGAATTTAGAATGTAAGGAAAAGAGAAAACACATGATAGAAGCTATTGCATTTTTAGGAAACTATGGAAATGAATATGAAAAAACAAGGCATAATGTTGCTTGGATTTTTTCCAATAAATTAAACTTAACAAAAGATATTAATTGGCAAGCTAAATTTAATGGGGAATATGCAAAAACTCTAATAAATGGAAAGGCTTCTAATTTGCATTTTATAAAGCCTTATACATATATGAACCTATCAGGATTAAGCGTTTCAAAACTTTGCTCTTTTTATAAAATTCCCCCTTCCTCTCTTTTAGTAGTGCATGATGAAGTAGAAATTCCTCTTGCCACTATAAGCCTAAAATATGGGGGTGGTCTTGCAGGGCATAATGGATTACGCTCCATAAAAGAAAATCTTGGAAGTGCTCTTTTTTGGAGACTTAGAATAGGCATAGGGAGGCCTGCTCCAAAGAGTGAGAAAAACATAGATATGGCAAGTTATGTTCTTTCCCAATTTGCTAATTCTGAGCTTGAAACTCTTTTTAATAATATTGGTGTTGTAAACGAAATTTTCTCCCTTATAGAAAGGGGGGAAGAACTAGAAGAGCACTTAAAAGAATATTCAAAAGTGAAGCCTCTAAATTAAAACCACTTAAAACTAAAATCTTTCCAAAATATAGCAAATGGCGGTTTACCACTTAAAACATTTTTGTGTTTAGAAGCTTTCATCGCTTAAGATTATCTAAATCCTTAACATAATAAGGAATTCCGTAATATAATGATGCATCTTAAAAGACTTAAAACCTTTAAAACTTACAAAAAGTGCAAGTCTGTAACAAAACGTCACTCTCGTCCATTCTAACTAGATAGTAGTTTTCTTTCCTTTTAGCTAGCAGGATGAGCTCCGTCTAGCTAACGGGACACCTCCCGTTAGCTAATCGGCATGGTCTAATGTGGCTAGACGTCACCTATTATTACTTAAATGATTGGCTCTGCACTATAGTTATTACACAGCATCACTTCTAGCTAAAAGAAAAGCCCTCTTCTAGCTAGAACAAGACTAAGAGTGTTACATACCTTAAGGTGCGTTTATTGTAGTGATGGGAGCCATGTTCTAGTAGTAAATGGGCTCACACTCTAGCTAGAATTTCTTTAAACTCTAGCTAGTTTTTGCCTAAACTCTAGCTAGGATTTGGGAGATGCTTACGTAGTTTTTCTAAAGATAAGCTTTTTAATATGAAGATGGGAAAACTTCCTCTAAAACACTTAAGTTTTTCTAGCAATAAAAATAAGTAACTTTTCATAAAATGAAAGGAATAGCTAGCGAGAAAAGAGGTAATAAAGATAGCTATAAAGTTTAAGAAAAAAGAAGGCTTATTCTTTACCTCTTTTTTAATTCTTTTAAAAGAATTGCAAGCAAACAAAAATCGTGTTAACATATAATTATATAGGATTATAAACAATCTATTCTAAAGAAGGTTTTAAGTCTATAAAAATTATTTTTTTATTGTAATTTATAAGTAAATATAGCAATGGCAAACAAAAATCTTTCTAAAGCAAAAGTTACAAAGAACGACGAGTTTTACACTCAATATCAAGATATTCAAAAAGAAATAAATACATATCTTGAATATAACAAAGACGTTTTTAGAGACAAAACTATTTTGCTACCGTGTGATGACCCTGAATGGAGCAATTTTACTAAGTTTTTTGCTCAAAACTTTCACTTACTAGGCTTAAAAAAGCTCATTAGCACAAGCTATGCTATTGAAAGTAAAAATATTAAGCTTGATTGGCAACCTACATTGTTTGAAACAATTAGTCCTCTTTTCAATTTAGATAAAACACGCGTTAAAGGAAAAATATTCACTCTTACAAAAGATAATAATCAAGATGGCAAGATAGACATAGAAGATTTGCAATGGGAATATATGGAAGGAGATGGAGATTTTAGAAGTGATGAAGTGAAAAAGCTTAGAGATGAAGCAGATATTGTAATAACAAACCCACCATTTTCTCTTTTTAGAGAGTTTTTAGCATGGATTTTTGAAGCAAAGCTTAAGTTTTTAATTATAGGAAACATGAATGCAATTACTTATAAAGAAGTTTTTCCGCTAATAAAAAACAATGAAATGTGGCTTGGTTCAGGCTTTACCAGTGGGAATGCACAGTTTAAGGTGATAAGGGATGATTTAAGGGAATATTCAAGTAGTTTTTATGATGAGGCTACGGGGCTTGTAAAGTTTGGGAATGTTAGGTGGTTTACTAACTTAGACCATGGAAGAAGGCATGAAAAACTAAGCCTTATGACAATGGCTGATAACATTAAGTTCAATAAAAAGTTAAAGGGTAAGGCATATCAAAAATATGATAATTACGATGCAATAGAAGTGCCTTTTGTAAATGCAATTCCAAGCGATTATTTTGAAAAAAAAGCTGATATCCACTTGACAAACGCAACAGGCAACATACAATTTGGAACAGAACAGAACAGAACAGTCGTCATGCTATATTGCCAATACAACAAGATGCAACGGTCTTATTGGAGTGCCAA
>CAUUIE010000138.1:0-3506 GCA_963545065.1 uncultured Treponema sp. | reverse complement strand
TTACAGTATTATAATCTAATCATATTAAAAATAAGACTAGTAGTTTATTTTTGAATTTCTAAAAAACCAATGAATTCCAAGCTACTATAAATAGGTTTAAGATTTTGATCTGTGCCATAAGTTGCTACATACATATTGACATACCAAGCATCAGTATTTTCTGTGCTAGAGTAAACATCTTCATTTTTATTATTAATTTCATCTTTAGTGAATTTTTTTGAATTACTACGAATTGGAATAGCAATTTTTACATTATTAACATAAAACCCACTATCTTCTCCACTATATCCCACTAAACGAATTTTTATCTTTCTATTTGTAGAATGTTTTTTAATTAATGGGCGTTCATTTACGCTATAAGTGGAAATAGAAAGAGGCATATATTTTTTTGTTTCTAATAAATATGTTGCACTTTCACCAGGATTACTTTCATTATAGCTGTTTATAGAATAATTATCCGACAATAAATCTGACTTTTTTTCATATATTCTGTAATATACTTCAAAACCTTTTAAATAGTTACTAACAGAGGCATTGCTTAGTTCTGCAGTTTCAAAAGCAAGAAAATGATTTACATCTTGAGGAGAATCATAATCATTATGTAATCTTTTAGGAGCTTCAAAATATATAAATGTATCTAGTCCACAAGAACAAAATGAAAATGATATTATGAAAACTAAAACTACTTTTATCATATTTACATTTTACACATTTTCTTGTTTTTTATTAAGAGGCTATCTGATGGTTTTAATAATATTTTTGTCTTCTAAAATAGAATTCCATAGATAAAATTATCTATTGTTTTTATTTGTTTTTTTTGTTATAGTGGTCTTTAAGGAATATATATTCTTAAATAGAATAGACTTTAGGGGGAGTTGTTTTATGGAAGTGCAATTGCAAGAATTAATTGAAAAAATAAAAAAAGATGGTGTTGGAGTAGCAGAAGAGAAGGCAGCTCAAATTCTTCAAGATGCAGAAAATAAAGCGAATGGCATTGTAAAAGAGGCTGAAACAAAGGCTGAGACAATAGTTAAAAAGGCTAAGGAGGAAGAAGAGCGTTTTGAAAAGGCGTCTGTTTCTTCTATTAGACAAGCGGCAAGAAATACTATTATTGCATTTAGAGAAAGTCTTATTGCCCAGTTAGATGCAATTATAAAGATAGAAACACAAAATAGATATGATGGCTCTATTTTAACTTCCTTAATTCCTGAAGTAGTTAAGTCTCTTATTAAAAAAGAAAATAGTAATGGGGCACAAGTACTATTAAAAGAAAAGGATGCTAAAGACCTTGAAAAATCTTTACTTGCAGCTTTTAAAACTAAGCTAATGGAAGGGGTGAATGTCATTCCTGATTATAATATAAAAGCAGGCTTTAAAGTGAGTGAAAAAGGTGCATCATCTTATTGTGATTTTACTAACGAAAGTGTAGCAGAAGCTTTTTCTGATTATTTAAGTCCACGTCTTAGAGAAATATTAAAAGAAGCTTCTAAGGAGATATAGTAAGGTGGCAAAATATTATTATTTAATGGCACAACTTCCTAGCATATCTTTTGGAATGAAACCTCCCTTTAAATATGAAGAGTTTAAAGAGTTAGCAAGTAGATATATAAACAAAAAAGATGCTGAAATTTTAAGTACACTGTCTCTTGAACCTATTAGAGATGGAGGTAAAGTTTCTTCTTACTTTTTAAACAAATGGTATGAGTTTGAGCGTGCCATGCGTCTTGCATTAAGAGAGCTTAGAGCTGGAAAATTAAAATGGGATGGGATTGATATATCCTATGATGAGCGTGCTAAAGTGCTTTCATCGTATTATGCAAAAAGCATAGCATCTCAGGCATTTGCAATGGATGATCCATTACAAGCAGAGTTATTCTTAGATAGGAAGAGATTTGAATTTATCAACGGCATAAAAAGTGGTGATAATTTTTCTTCAGATAGTCTTTTTTCTTATGCCATTATGCTTTTACTCTTAATAAGAGAAGAAAGTTTTTCCAAAGATAAGGGAATAGAAGAATATAAAAAGCTATATTCCCAAATATTAGACAAGGCTGAAGAATAAAACTATTCTCATTGTTTTAAAGAGTGTTATTTTCCTATGGAAAGGATTACAACTGATTATTTTACTTCTTGGCTAGAGCAGTTTATTAATTTTGAGCGTTGGCCTCAAAAAGCTGTTCTTAATTTAAAAACAATGGGAATGTATGCAGACTATTTTGGAAACCCACAGAATGATTATAAAAGTATTCATATAGCAGGGTCTAAAGGTAAGGGCTCTGTTTCTGCAATGATTTCTTCAATCTTGCAAGAAGAAGGTTACAAAGTAGGTCTTTACACTTCTCCTCACGTTATGGACTTTAGAGAAAGAGTTAGTTTACCACATGAATTTTTCTCTTGTGATTCATATTCTAAAGAGTATCGAAAAATAATAGAAGGCTTTGAAACCCTCCTTAAAAAAGATTCTTCTCTTGATCCTTCATGGTTTGAAATTGTTACAATGCTGGCTTTTCTTCTTTTTAAAGATGAAGGGTGTGATTGGGGTGTTTTTGAAACAGGCATGGGTGGGCGTCTTGATACAACAAATATATTAAATCCTGTTTGTAGTGTGATTACTCCAATTGAACTTGAACACTGCCAATATTTAGGAGATACTAAAGAAAAGATAGCAGGAGAGAAAGCAGGTATAATTAAAAAAACTCGTCCTGTTTTTTGTTTTGATCAAGAGTTATCTCCATTAGAAGTTTTTAAAAAGAAGGCAAAAGAAATGGAAAGCCCATTTTATTATTTGCCTGAAATTATAAAAGAACCAGTTTACGCTGTGCCTAGTTTAGAAGGATTACAAATAGAAATTGCATTTAATAAAGAAAATGAAATTGGTAGATTGTTTAAAAGGTCGCTTCATGCAACTCTTTCCTTTATAGATACAGTGCAAGCAAAAAATGCTGCTCTTGCAAGTGTTGTAGTAAAGTTTTTAATTCCTAGCATATTAGAAGAAACTATAGAACAAGGATTAAAAAAAGCGTGGTTACCAGCAAGATTTGAAGTTTTTTCTAAAGAGCCTTTAATAATACTAGATGGAGCTCACACAGAAAAGAGCATTGAGTATTGTATAGAAACATATAGGAAAATTAAAAATGAAAAGGCACTAATTCTTTTTGCCTGTGCTGATGATAAGGATACTAAATTAATTGCCCCAATTTTTAAAGAGGTTGCTAAAGAAATATATATTACAATACCAGGTTCTTTTAAGAAAAGTAATTTAGAAAAGGTTCGAAAAGATTTTGTGTCATTATATGAAAATACTAACATACCATGCCATGTTTCGCCTGATTATGAAAATGTGATTAAAACTGCATTTGATGTGTCAAGAAAAAATAACTTTCCGCTTTTAATTACAGGTTCTTTTTATTTAGTTGCGGAAGCGAAAAAGATAATATCTCATTAGTTTGTGAATAAGGTGAGGGAAAACTCATTCTTATAGCATAAAGTTCTAATTTATAGCTTTG
>CAUUIE010000137.1:0-3607 GCA_963545065.1 uncultured Treponema sp. | reverse complement strand
TTGATTTTTGCAAGGTTGCAACAACAAAATCTTGCCCTATTAAATCTTCAAACCTTCCTGGTCTTCTTCTAGTAGCTGTTACTTGATATTCCATAGATGGAGTGTAAGTATAACAAAAAATGCCTACATAAAAAAGGGCTTATAACTAATGCTCATAGATAATATTTCTCAAGGAATCTATACCAATTTTTAGAATGGAATTGCATTTATCAATTCTTCTTTTTTAACTCGCAATTTTTTTATTGCTCTAATTTCTATCTGGCGCACAGATTCAGGAGAAAGAGAATATTTTTTACCCAATTCATTGAATGGAATTACTTTTTTTTCTATATTTAGACGATATCTATTTTTTATAATATCCTTATCTCTCGTTCCCAAAAAGTCTAATTGCTTGTCTAGTTGCAATTCAACATCTTGAGCTATATAAATGGCTTCAGGATTTTCTTTATTATCAGATATAACATAATCATATAAAGTTGAAGTGCTTTTTTCTTTTTTATTAGAAGTAATACCAGCATCTAAACTACAAACATTTTCATATATGAATGGGTAGAGTGTTTTTAATTGTTTTTCGTCAATGTCAATTTCTTTTAGAATCTCTACAGAAAATGGCTCTCTTTCATGTTTCTTTTTAAACTCTGCTCTAAACTTTTTAATATTTCTGACAATTGTAGCTTTTCTTGAAGGAAGATGAATTAGCTCGTCATTAGATGATAGATATCTACTAATAGATTGCTTAATCCAAAGAGATGCATAAGAAGCAAATCGAACATTAAAGTCTGGTGAAAACTTTCTCGCAGCAGTCATTAAACCTATGTTTCCTTCTTGAATAATATCCATCAATTTATTTGATGGAATGATATAATTATGTGCAATTTTAATCACAAGACGCAAGTTAGAATTAATAAGACATTCTAGTGCTTTTACATCTCCTTTTTTTATTTTTGTGGCTAATTCTTTTTCTTCTTCGCTATTCAATAAGCGATAATTTTTCACTTCCCTTACATATTGATTATAAATACTAGTTTCTTTCATTCTTGGTTTTCTCCTATGTAGTAAAGTTTTTTAAGAACAATTTATTCTCACTTGTAGTATGTAGCAAAAAATATGCCAAATTAGGATAAATTATAAAAAAAGCTTAAAAAGCATTTAAAAAATAAAGAATTTTAATATTTTTTATCAAATAATCTTAAATTTATCAAAATTTGTTATATATTATGTGAGGTTATGTGTGATTAATTTTCACTTTTTGAATTCATTAATTTGAGTTGAGTATTATTTTTTATCATTCTCTGTGGAATAGGTGTATACTTTATTGTCTTCATTTGTAACACTTATTATGTTTTTTCCGTCATAAACAAATCTTTTTTGAAAACTCACAACTGATAGTGGGAACTTCCCTCCTCCTGAGGGTAAGTCGACTGCAAAAGTTGGTCTTGAAAGACCAGAAAGTTCGTTTTCCATATTTTTCCATAAAAGAAGTGCTTTTTTTAATGGCACTCTAAAATGACTTGTTCCAAAAGCCATATCCAATTGAAAAAGATAGCCAGGCTTAATACCTAACATTGTTAGGTTATTAAACAAGGAAATGAGCGTTTGTTCATCATCATTAATTCCTTTTAGTAAGACTGTTTGACTTTGCATAGGAATGCCTTTTTTTAGGATGTCTTTTAAACACTTTCTTTGAGATTCTCCGAGTTCTGCTGAATGGTTTATATGAGGAATTATCCAAAGTGGTTTTACATCTTCTAATAATGAAAGAAGTTCTTTTGAAAATATTGATGGAGCAAAGATTGGACTTCTAGTGCAAAGTCTAAAAATGAGAGAAGGAAAGGTTCTTCTTAAAGTTGTAAGCAAGTATTTAAGTTCTTCAAAAGAGGCTGTTAATGGATCTCCACCTGAAATTAAGATTTCTTTTATGTATGAATTTTCTTTTAAGTACGAGATTACCTCTTTGAGTTCTGAATGGCTTATAAAGCTTTTAGGACGAGCTGTGTAGCTTTTTCTAAAACAGTAACGACAATGTGAAAAACACTTTCCTGTTGCAAGTAAAAGAACTCTGTTTTTGTATTGATGTACTAAAATTGGGCTTATAGTATGATTTATTTCTCCTAAAGGGTCAGCATTTTCTCCCTCAGAGGTTTCCATTTCCTTTTCATCAAAAAATACTTGACGCTTTAGAGCTTGTTTTTCTTCAATGGACGTGGTTTCATCTATCAATTTTAGAAATTCAGATGAGATGAGGCAACTTAAATTATTGGTTTTGTACTCTTCCCATCTTTTCTCTCTCCAATTTTCTTGAATTAAGCAATTCATTTTATAGAAAACCTTGAATCTAGCAAGTTAAAAGGAGAAGAACTATTATTTATTTCTATAATTTCATCATTTTTTAAGAAAAATATTGCTGAAACTCCTGAAAACTTTTCTAGCAATATTCTACTTTTTTCTAGCCCTAAAACAAAGCAAGATGTGGAAAGAATATCGCTAAGCATAGCCTCATTTGAAATTATTGTAACAGACTTGAGTTCATTTTCTACAGGATAACCTGTTTTTGAAGAAATGATATGATGGTATAGTTTTCCATTTGTTTCAAAAAATCTTTCATAATTACCAGAGGTTACAATAGCTTTATTTTTTACTTCAACATAGCCTACTATTTTATTACTTTCATGAATTATTGGACTTTTTATACCGACTTTCATTTTTGAATTATCATTTTCTTCTTGCATAACTAAGATATTGCCACCTAAATCAATAACCGCTTTTTTAATACCTTTTTCGATTAAAATTGCTTTCAAACAGTCCGTTGCATAACCTTTTGCACTAGCTCCAAGATCAAGTTTTATATTGGGTGCTTTCACTATATTACCATTTAAAATAATGCAATTTGTATAGTCTACTGTAGCTAAAGCATTTTCTATTTCTTCTTGAGTTGGAATTTTTGCTTTTTCACTTTCTTTCCATAATGGTTGCCAGAATTTTGTGAGAGAACCGATACATGGATTAAAAGCTCCAGATGTGAGGTGTGCAAAGTGCAAACTTTCTTTTATTACATATTGCAATTCATTTGAGATTGGAATGTCTTTTGTGGATGTGTTTTCATTTAGTTTATAAAGCTCTGATTCTTTTAGTGTTGGGCTAAAAACACTTTCTAGTTGCTTTAATTTTGCAAAAGTTTCATCCAAAATATTTTGTGCTTTTTTTTCTTCTATATTGGTGAAAATTTGAATGGAACAAACTGTGTCAAAAGCAAATTCAACTCTTTGAATTTGCTTCTCTTCTTGCTTGCATGAACAAAAAACTGTTAAAAGCAATAGCCATAATAATATTCTTGTTATTTTCATAATGAGTGGATTTTATAGCTTTTTTCTTTGCATAACAAGATATTAGGGAGTATACAAATTGTTTACAAATCCATAATGATAAAAAAGTTAAGATTACAGAAATATAGGAAGACATCAGTGAACAAAAAAGGAGGAATCTTAAAAATATTCCTCCTTATCTTGTTCGTAGATCTAGCCTACTATTTCCATCTCTGGCAACAAAACTGCCTTAGGTCCTTTATAAAAATTTTTACTCATAATTTCTTTTGAAAAATACATTTCAG
>CAUUIE010000136.1:0-3639 GCA_963545065.1 uncultured Treponema sp. | reverse complement strand
CATGTGTTAAATTTAATATGGTGCCTAAGATAAGGCTTAAGGCTACCTTTAAGACTATGAAAGAGGCGACTAAAAACTAGAAAAGAATTAAGAAAAATGTGAGCTTTTGTTAGGGATTTTAACATAAGGTGAAAAAAAACATTTAATTAAAGGCAAGTGGTTAGCACTGTTTAAAGTGATAGCTAAATTAAATTAAGAATGTAAAGAAGTGTCAATATAGGGGATAAGTGCATTAATTTAAACGTGCCATATTAATATTATGCAAAGCACAAGCGTTTAGAATCTTCTTTTAAAAAAATGAAGTGCAATAAAACAATAAATAATTTTAACAAGGCTTATAAAATGTTTTAAGCTGGGAAAGGATGTAATCTATGCTTTCTTCTGCTGTTTTTTTCCAGCTATAATCTTTTGCACACAAAATGCCTTTTTCTATTAAAGTTTGTCTTAAAGTAAAGTTATTTTCTTCTGTAATAAGACTTTCTATTGCATTTTCAATAGATTCTAAAGATGTAGAGTCAAAATATATGCTTGCATCTTTCGCAACTTCTTTTAAAGCTCCTTCATTTGAACATGCAGTAGGCACGCCTGAAGCCATTGCTTCTAAAACAGAGAGGGCAGAGCCTTCGTTTCTGGAAGGAAAGATAGCAATATCTGCATTTGCATATAATTTACTCAAACTTTCATGTGGAAAATATCCTGTAAGAAGAATGTCAGAAGAATAATGAGACTTTAATATTTCTTTTCTAACTAAAGGAGAGGCATCTCCTTCAGCTCCTGCAATTACAAGTTTATGAGCTGTGTTCCTTTTCTTTTTAAAAAGGTCAAATGCTCTAATAAGCTCTACATGAGACTTTAAAGTGTTTGCAAGGCTAGAAACATAAATAATGTATGGACGCTTTATAGAAAAAGGTTGAATAAAAACTATGTCTTTAACTTCCTTTTCTATAGGTTTAAAAGTGCTATGATTTACTCCATTGTAAATTATAGCAATCTTAAATTGTGGCACTCCAAAAGAAATTAAAGCATCTTTTATATATTCACTTGGAACAATTATTCCTTTAATATCTTTTATTATCTGTTTTATATATAGATTTGATAAAAAATTAGATGTCTTAGGCACGCTATTTACTATTAAAAAAGAAGGAGTTTTTATCTTTACAGGAAGAAGACTGAAACCTGAAACATATATAACAGCGTGAAAATTATTTTTTTCTATAAAAGAATTTAACATGCTCTTATGCCAAAAAGCTTCAGATAAAGCATTATCTCTTATGTTAATTCCTTTAAAAGAAATATTAGTACTTGAAGATGTATAGGTGTATTTATCAAGCTCATGACCGAACAAACAAAACTCAAAGTCTCTTTCTGGAACATTCTTAACTATCTCTGAAAGATATGAACCTGTGCCAGATATTCCATGATTTAAGCCAAAAGCGTCAACACCAATACAAAATTTTTTATAACTCATAAAAATTTTACGACTCTTATACTACATTTTTTTATTATCCTTGTCGACCACCCTACTTTTATGTTAAATTAATGCGTTTCAATTTCTATTTATTTTTGCCGAAAATGTTTTGTGAGCGTCTCTGTCTTAAATCTTTGTAAAGATATGAAAAAATATTATTGTTTTGTGTTTTTCTTAATTTTAAATCCTTTTTTGTTTTCTCAAGAGTTAGTATTAAAAGTGAAATCAGAGCCTAATGTAGTAGGTTGGATTTATAAAAATGGAGAATTAGAAAACAGTTACTGCATATATGAAAGAAATTATTTAATTTTAGCAAGCACTGCAAAGCAAAAAAAACTTTCAATTTTAAATATATTTAAAGAACATTCATCTCCTATCATTTCTTCTAATTTTTCACTTTCTAATATGAAATTTGTTTCTTTAGACGAGGAAGGAAAATTAATAGAAAGAAGGTTTGATAATTGGAATGACGTAAAAATACAAAATCTTAATAAAAAGCTTTTTCCTAAAAGTGTTGCAATAAGCCCTGATGATGAGTTAGTTATAGTTGGTTTTGAAAATGGTTTTTTGCAAGCACATTTTATCTTAAAAAATGCAAAAAAAGATTTTAGTGCTTACTTTAAAGGACATTCTGCCTCTATTTATTCAATTTCTTTTAATGCTATAGGAAAGTGTTTTCTTACAAGTGGTAAAGATGAAAAAGTGAAACTTTGGGATTCTAAAACTCTTTCCCTTTTGAATGAGTTTGACGCCTTTACTAATAATTTATGCCCTGCTTTTTTCTCTCCAATAGAGGATGTTTTTGTCTATTGCACGTCTGAAAAACTCCTTTCAGTTTGTGACACAATGGGGAATATAAAAAATACCATTTTTGTAGAAGACGGCATAAAACTTGCAAAGTTTACAGAGAAAAAAGATAAAATAGCTATTCTTACAAGTAAAAACCAAATGGAGTTTTATAGTATTTCAAACGGTAGGTGTTTGGGCCAAATGCCTGCTTTAGTAGATTTTTCTATTAATTCATTTGATGTGAACATTATTAAAGGAGACATTTTGCTTAGCACGTCTACAGGGGAGATATATCTTGCCTCTTTGCATGATATAAAAAAGATTCATAAAAATGAAAGGGGAAAACACAGCACTCAAGATAATGCGGATGATGTAAAGGAAATGCAAGAAAATAGTGAAGATGAAGCTTTTGAAAAAGAGAATGACGAATTAAGTGATAACTTAGAAAAAGAGGAATTAGAAGAAAATTTAGAAGAAATAAATATAATAGAAGATATAAAGCTATCCTCTTTTAGACTTAATGAAGAAACTCCTTTGGATGAGCCTGATGCTTTTGTAATAAAAAAAGAGAAGAAAAAAAATAACAATAAAAAATTAAATGAAATAATATTAGAAGACGATTTTTAAAAGTGTGTGTTTTTGCTTAATATCTTGAAAATAAATAAAAAATATAGATACAATGACTTTAAGGGGGATTTAAGAAGTGAAAAGGATTTTAATGTCTTTTATATTTATTTTTGCTATAATTTTTGCATTAAATGCTGAAGGTGAA
Source organism: uncultured Treponema sp. (assembly GCA_963545065.1). GTDB lineage: Bacteria > Spirochaetota > Spirochaetia > Treponematales > Treponemataceae > Treponema_B. The sequence goes on along the minus strand of CAUUIE010000136.1, from coordinate 610 downwards.
GAAGAAACAAAGCTTGCAACTTTTTGGGGAGTTTCTTGGAGAACAACTGTTAACGATGTTAAAGAAATATTAAAGAGCAGAAATTGCCAATTAATAGAAGAAGGGGAGACAAAAGATGGATGTTACGGCATTGTTTGTAATGGCACTTTTGCAGGTGAAATGGTAGAAATATATTTTTTCTTCTATAAAGACCACTTCTTTTCAGGAAAGATTTACTATCCATATAAGCAAGGAGAGGTTTTAAGCACTTATAATGAAATAAAACGTCTTTTAGAAAAAAAATATGGTAATGCTAAATATGTGGATGAAGCAGATTTAAAACAACATAATGAAGATTCCCTTTCTTCTGAGCTTTTAATAAAAAATGAAGGTTTAAAGTTTGCCACAAAATGGGAGTTTAGTGATCAAAATTATATAATTTTAAATATCACAGACAAACTTAATATTAGATTAATTTATACTAATGATTTTTTACGCACAAAAGCAATAAAAGAACAAGAAGATATAAAACTTAAAGACTTTTAATTAAAATCTTTATTCAAAATGGTCTTTTCAGTGTTAATCTTAAGTAAAGCTTTTTTGTAACTGTGTCGAATTTTAATGTGATGAG
>CAUUIE010000135.1:0-3643 GCA_963545065.1 uncultured Treponema sp. | reverse complement strand
CCCTTGTTATGGAAGTGTCTAAGTTTAAGGTGTAAAGAAAAATGTTATAAGAGGGAGAACAAAACACCCTCTTGTAGCTTTTAACGTGACAACATAATCTATTATCAAAAATGAGTTTAAGAAAGAAGACCCCCTTAAATTAAAAATAAGGGGTCTTTAGCATTAAGACAAAAATGAAAGCAATTTAAGAACAAATCTTGAAGAAAGAAACGCAGCCTTTTTAGAAAAATCATTATAAGAGAGCATTCCTGCATGTTCTTTATCTGCAATATCAGAAATGCTCCTTAATATTAAATATGGAACTTTATTTGCAACACAAGTATGAGCTACCGCTGCCCCCTCCATTTCCACACATGAAGCAGACAAATCATGATATAAACCTTCTTTCATTCTCTTAGTAGCAACAAAAATATCACCTGAGGCAATGCGACCCATAACTAATTTAATATGCTTTATAAGATGGGCATCTTCTGCACTAAACCTACCTATTTTTGCATCATTTTTTATTGTAGCAAAAGTCTTTAATGCAAGTTCTCCAAGATAAGAATCTGCTTTATAAAATGGAGAAGGATATAGAGGCACTTGTCCTCTTTCATAACCAAAATATGTAGCGTCCACATCGTGTTCTATAGCATCGGTAGAACAAACAAGATCAAAAATATTTAAAGCAGGGTCTAACGCTCCTGCCACCCCAGTATTTATAACATAATCAACTTCAAACTTTGAAATAAGAATTTGAGTGGCAATTGTTGCATTCACCTTTCCTATTCCTGAATGAACCAACTTTACATCAAGATTCCCTATTTTGCCTTCATAAAAGCTTGCAGTAGCAATTTTTTGCTCTTTGCCTTCTAATATGGCTTGTAACAATGCAATTTCCTGCTTTTCAGCACCTAAAATACCAATCTTCATAAGCTTATAATAGACTTTTTAACAAAAAAAATCAACAATTAAAGAGGCAAAGAATAGCTTTATTATAACAAGACACATAAAACATTACGCACCTTATAAATTTAATATTAGTTTTATACTTTTTGAACTTTTGTCTTTCTTTTTAAAAAGCTCAATTTTGTTTCAGAAACAATTATTGCAATAAAGATAAAAAAGAACCCTATAACAGAAAAGAAAGTAAGCTTTTCATCAGCAAAAAGCACTGCAAAAATAATACTAAAAATAGATTCCAACCCTAATATTATTGCAGTAGTAGACGATGGAGTATAGCTTTGCCCAATTGTTTGAAGAAGTAGAGCAACAGCAGTACACATAATGGCTAAATACCCTATTCCAATAATGGAAGCTTTACTAAGAATAATTTTTGAATTATCTTCAAATATAAATGTAACAATTATAGAAAGAATTGCTGCTACTATAAATTGAGTGATAGTAATTAATATTGGGTCCTTTCCCTTACCAAACTTTGCTATAGAAACAATATGGGCTGCAAATAAAACACCTGAAAGAAGAGCATATAAATCCCCTTCACTTAAGGCTACATTGGAAGATTGAATTAAATCTTTATAAAACACAAAAAAAAGCCCTGCAACGCACAAAAAAGCAGCCAAAATATTATAAAAATCTGGTCTTTCTTTTATTATAAGCCACGAAAGAAATGGCACTATAACACAATAAGAAGCAGAAATAAAACCACTCCTTCCAGGAGCCCCACCTGCAGTAGTAACACCTATTGTTTGGCTTGAATAAGCAATAAAAAGAAAAAAACCAATAATGACGCCATTAATAAGATAAGATTTATTATAAGATTTAAATCTGGGTGCAAAAAAAAGACTTAAAAGAATGGAACCAATTGCAAAGCGAATTGCTAGCACCATGTTAGGAGCAAATGCATCTTTTATGGAACTAACAACAACAAGAGAACTCCCCCAAACAATAGCCGTAATTAAAAGAGCTAGACGCGAAAGCACTTTAATAAGATTATTACTCATATATCCTCAAAGATTTAAATATCAAAGAGCACTTTTCATTGAAATACTGAAGAACGCTATTTTCCATAAATTACAATTACTTAATTAAAGAATAGCACTTAAATAAATGATAAGGGAGCACACAACGCTCCCTTACAAATTTTCACTATAGTTTATAGCTTTAAATTAGCACAATGTTGCATACATTACAGCTTTTATTGTGTGCATTCTATTCTCTGCTTCATCAAAAACTTTAGATTTTTGAGACTCAAACACTTCATTTGTAACTTCCATTTCTTTAAGCCCAAACTTTTTATGAATATCTTGACCAATAGTTGTGTGAAGATCGTGGAAAGATGGCAAACAATGCATAAATATAGCGTTTTCGTTTGCGTTTTTCATTGCTTCTTTATTCACTTGATATGGCTTTAATAACTTAATTCTCTCTTCCCAAACACTATCAGGCTCTCCCATTGAAACCCAAATATCTGTGTACAACACATTTGCATCTTTAGTTCCTTTTTTCACATCTTCTTCTAAAGTAACAGAGCCACCTGTTTCTTTTGCAATTTCTTTAGCTTGCTTTACTAAATCTTCACTTGGGAATAAAGCTTTAGGGGAGCAAGCAGTAAAATGCATTCCCATTTTTACACAAGCTATCATTAAAGAGTTGCCCACATTATTCCTTGCATCTCCCATATATGTAAACTTTAAGCCTTTTAAGTAGCCAAAGTTTTCTTCTATTGTTAGTAAGTCTGCAATCATTTGAGTAGGATGAAAAAGGTCTGTAAGACCATTCCAAACAGGAACACCTGCATATTTTGCCAATGTTTCAACAAGCTCTTGGCTAAAGCCTCTATATTCAATACCGTCATACATTCTGCCAAGCACTCTAGCTGTGTCTTCTATAGATTCTTTCTTTCCCATTTGGGAAGAACCCGGATCAAGATATGTAACGCCCATGCCTAAATCATAGCCTGCTACTTCGAAAGAACAACGAGTCCTAGTTGACGTTTTTTCAAATAGTAACACAATATTTTTGCCTTCTAAAAACTTATGAGGCACACCTGCTCTTTTCATGTTTTTAAAATTCTTTGCAAGCTCTATTAAATATCTCACTTCATCAGATGTAAAATCTAGAAGTTTTAAAAAACTTCTACCTCTAAAGTTTTTAGCACTTTTGCCACGTATCTCGTTTAGCATTTTTAATATTCTCCTTAAAAATTTAATTTAAAATTTAAGACCAAAGTCAGCTTATGTAAGCTTACCAATTTGCACATAAATATTCTAGTAGTAAGCCTTAAGCGTTAAGCTTATAAATATTTATTTTTCAAATAAATTATATTTTTTTACAATCCTTATGTTAAAAACATTTTTTAAAACCCTTTTTCTCATTGTTACAAATGATATGTTATATATAAAAAACTTGATAAAAAATGTTTAATGCCTCTTAAATTAAAATGATTTATATTAGCACTCACTATTTTAGTTTTTTTCACCCCTCTTTAACGGAAAAAGCCCATTTATTCATGCCGATCACCTCTTCTTTTATTGGCACCTTTCACTCATCTTTACAAGGTGATTATCGCCTGTTTTTTATGGAGGAAGCAAATTTGTTTTATAGGTGGCTCACCCCTTTCCTCACCCCAAAAAAAGCCCTTTTTAAAAACTTAAGCACTTTCCCCCAAATTCTAGCTAGAGTTTGGGCAAAAACTAGCTAG
>CAUUIE010000134.1:0-3700 GCA_963545065.1 uncultured Treponema sp. | reverse complement strand
CCCTAGGGGGTAAAAAAAAACTAGCCTGTCCCTACTACCTAAAAACAAAGACTTATAAAAAAAATCTTTATAGATAGGCTTGTAAAAACAGGCTAGAAGGAAGATTCACTATGGGTGAACTCTAGTGTTAAGAATAGAGAAATATTTTATAAAAGTCAAGATAATTTAAGTCAATAATGTTTTTTATTTTTTTAGCCTCTGCTGTGCTGTTGTAAAATAAACGTTATCCAGTTCCATACCAATAAAACGTCTATTAGTATTCATGCAGGCAACTCCTGTTGTGCCTGAGCCCATAAAGGTATCTAAAACAATATCATTTTCATTTGTTCCTAAAGCAATAAGACGTTCCATAAGACGCACAGGCTTTTCGGTGGGATGGTTTGAATTACGCAAACTTGCCTCTTCAATCATATCGGGAATATTTATTATGTCGCATTCTCTTGCACCTTTTATTATTGATTGTAAACTACTTATAGAATAGTAACAACGTTTTGTATCTTCTTTTATTGTTATATTATTACTATTTGGTTGAGGCATGATATATTCTTTTACATCTTTTTCTAAATATTGCATTATAGCTTTAAAATTTTTAGGTTTTTTAATATCTTCGTTTATTTTTCTTATATCATTTTTTATTTTTTTTAGTGCATCTTCTATGGAGATATTTTTAATATATTCAATATAAGGTATCTTACATTTTCGTATTGTAGCTTTTTTTGTTTTTGAAAATATAAAACAATTTTCATGGCGTCTTCCCAACGCCAACATAGGCGAAGAATCTTTACGTTTATTCCAAACAATTTCTTCTTTAAACTTAAAGCCTGCTTCTGCAAGTAGCACGCCTTGACGGTAGTATGCAACGCCACGCCCAAACATAACAATAAAACCTGTATCTTTTAAACAACGTTTTACTTCTTTAATATATTTTTCTTCATCGTATGGTTTATCAAAATGACAATTCTCTTTTTTTGTATCTAGGTATTGATATGGTGGGTCGGTAATGATAGCGTCAATAGTTTCTGATTCAATATTTTTTAATAATTCAAGGCAGTCGCCATGAAATAGTTTATATTTATTATTTTCCATTTATGATATTACCTTATTAACTTATATAAAACATGTCTATACATTTTTTTAATGAATCAAGATATTGATTAAAACAATCTTTGTTAAAAACACCTTTGTTATCATGGAAGTTTAATGCGATAATCCAATTTGACAATCTTAATGCTTGTTTTAGATGATTTTTTAAGTGTTCTCTAGCTTGTCTCTCCAATTCAAACGGGTCAACTTCTTCTTTTACTTCTTTTTTTGGACAATAAGTTGAAACTGATAAACAGAAATTATTATCTATAATTTCTGTTATAGGAATGTATTTTTTATCTCCATCTTCATTTATAAAAATTATTGGAGCGTTAGCTCCTCTGTTTTTCTTAAAAATAATTAATGTTGTGGGTATGTTAGTATCTTCAAATGACTTTGCCTTTATTGCTTTTATTGTATCTATAAAGTTATTATTGATTAAATATTCTCTTAATTTTTGCTCTTTATTTTTTCTATAGAGAATGCCATTAAAACATAAAACGCTTGCTATTCCATCGTCTTTTAATAAATGCAAAATATGAAAAATAAAAGCGAAGTCTGCATAATTGGAAGGAGGTAAACATGGCAAGACTTCAAAACGTTCGTCTTCTTTTGGTTCCCATTTAATACTAAAAGGATAATTAGCAACAATTGCCTCAAATCTTTTATCTAAAAACTTTGGAGTTTTTAAGGTGTCAGTATTGATTATATTGCTATTAGGGATTGTTGCAGCAATAGCACACATTTCGGCGTTTATTTCTTCGCCATATTTTTTTACATCATCATCAAAGTATTTTAATAAGCCACCTACTCCACACGTAGGGTCATAAACTTCTTTTACATTTTTGGGAATAGCTTCGCATATAATTTTTGCCATTTTATCATCAGAATGGTAAACACCTTGACTTTGTAATTCTTTCTTTTTTGATTTTAGGGAAAAGCAATTATCCATAACTGGAATTATGGCATAAATATAAAAATATGAATAGCAAAAATGGATTAATAAAAAAAAGGAATATTAATAATGAAATCGGTGTATTTCATTTACTAAAAACACCTCATCTAAAATCATATTAAAATAACACCTGAGCATTAGGTAAAAACTGTCGCATAGCTTTCATCCTTTCAGGGTGTCCTAGACTTTCAAACATTTCGGCTATTGCCTCCGCTTCAATTGCATGTATAGTAATTTTCTGTTTTAATATGCGAACTTTTCTTTTTTCTTCATTTCTTCAGTGCGAATTATTTCTCGGTCTTTGCACGCTTCTAGGATGTAGTTTTTTTTCTCTTTTAAGGAACGTGCTATAAGTTCTTCTTGTTTATCACAATCCAAAAAAGATACATCATATTCCTTGTCATTTATTAAATAAACTTCACCGTTCCCATTTAAAGAGCTTCTATTAAAAAATCCATTAAACATGTCGTAAAAATCTCCAATAGGATTTGGAAGTTCTATCATATCAATATCACACATTAAAACACCTCGTCTAATATCATATTAAAATAGCCCCAAGCATTAGGCAAGAACTGTCGCATAGCTTTTATTCTTTCAGGATGTCCTAGACTTTCAAACATTTCGGCTATTGCCTCGCTTGTTACTCTATATTTAAATACACTAGGTTTATCATAATTCCAGTATTCAATCTTATGCCCAAACCCTGTGTTTATTGCATTACCCGTTATACTTCCATATAAATCAGAAATATTAGAGTTAATATATTTATTTATATCCAATATCTTTATTACTTCTTCCTTTAGGTCTTTAGGAAGTCGTGATATTGGTATTTTATCTAAAGGCTGATAACTATCACCTACAACACTATACCCCGTTTTGTTTATGTAATTCAATACATCTTTACCAATATATGCACTCAAATAAGGCATTTTTTTAGTTAATCCACTTATTTCATTAAATCTATTACTATCTAACCAATGACCAGCCTCGTGTAAAAACGTTCGCATTCCCAAATTAAATTCCAGTACTTTGTTATCAGCATGTTTTTTATCTCTTATTAAATTACAATGTATTTTATTAATAGAAGCATCATAATGAGACCCTTGTTCACTATAAAACTCCACCTGCATATCGCTAGCGTGTTTTGCAAGAATATACAAAGCTCTCCCGTTCACCTTATGCAAGTCATCTAAAAACGCTCGCTTGTCTTCAGCATGCACGCCATTAGTAAACCATTTATGTTCTTTGATGATGTCAATACTTGCAAGACCTAAAGCCCTGCCTTTTTCGTTATGAAATAGTTTTAATCCAGTTTCTATATACTTTGATTTTATTAATTCTATATTGTTTTCATGGTTTTGCTTTTTAAACCAGTCTTCAGGTGGCACGTTGCCAAGTTTCATTTTGCCCTCAAGTTGCTTTTTTAGTTTTCTTGACGTGATAGGAGCTATGTTGCATAGGCACATCACGTGCGGTCGATCTGGCACTTTATCTAATGGATATATTCCCCTACCTAATCCGTAGACATCTTCATATGCTATGTCGTTGCAATCGCATTTATCCTCATACATTTTTAGCCTATTGTTTGCTAGTAGCCATTGCACAGCTTCTATGTAAGGATTTTCCATATAGTCAAGTATGCTAGTTGTAAAATAAAGTTCA
>CAUUIE010000133.1:0-3738 GCA_963545065.1 uncultured Treponema sp. | reverse complement strand
AGCATTTTAACTTGACTCATTAAACACTTTTTAATAAGTTTTTGCTATAGTGTTAAGTGGAAATGGAATGACTGAAGAAATGTCTTTTCTTCCTGTAAGGAACATTAAAAGGCGGTCAAAGCCCATGGCAACACCTGAACACTCTGGCATGTTTTTACAAATGGAAGGAAAATTATTAATCATCTTATGCTTAACTTTTGCATTAAGCGTTTTTAGCTTTGTTTCATGTGAAAAATATTCTTTTATTTTTTCTTCATCTCTTTCTTCAGTGTAACAATTACAAAGTTCTAAAGATGAAGCATAAAGCTCCCACCTTTCTTTTACTCGCCATGTTTTACTTATCTCTTTTTCTTTTGCAAGACAGGAAGAAAAGTAAGGATAGTCCGTTACTAAAACTAGTCTATCTTTTGGCAATTTTTCTTCTATTGAATGGACAAAAATCATATCATAGAGAGAGGAGATAGACATAGAATTAAAATCTATGTCTAATGTTGGTTGTAGCCTTTTTGCATGGAAAATAAGTCTATCTTTAGAATGTTCTTTTGCAATAGAAAAGTTAGCGTATTCTTGGAACAATTCATCTACTGTTTTAATTAAAAAGCCTTTTTTTAATATTTCTACACTTTCTAGTGAAAGGTAAGGAAATGTCTTTAATTTTTCTGCTACATATAATAAAAACTTATTTGTTATTTCAATGGAATCTATGTAGTTTTTTTTTATAGAATAATATTCTAACATTGTAAATTCCATGTTGTGTATTCGCCCTAGAGATTCAACATTTCTATAGCACTTTGAAAGTTGGAAAATAGACCTTTTATGCTCTGCAATTATTTGCTTAATATAAACTTCAGGCGATGGCAGTAAAAAAAGTGGTAGCACTTTTTCTTTGTAAGGTATTATATAGTCTGTCTTAAACACTTCTATGGAAGATTCTGGGATTAATTCAAGGCTTAAAGCTGGAGTATCCACCTCTAAAAAACCTGCTTCATAGAAAAAAGAACGAGAGGCTTTTAGCAGTGCAGAGCGAATAGAAAGCATTTGTATATCCATAATTAACTCCTATTTTTATATATTATCTTTTTTTAGTAAGAAAATTACTAAAGGCTAGCATCTTATATTTTACAACAATTAATATTATAATGTCTTAAGGTAAAGTGTCATTATTAAACATTAGGAGATTATATAAGATTTACATGGAAGAATATAAAAATAAAACAACTAGAGAACCTTTTATAGAAGAATTTACAGTAGATTTTAATACTACTTTCACTAGATTAGAAAAAATGCAAGAAGAAATTGTTACAAAAAAAATTGAAGAGCTTGAACTAGCTTTAAAGGAGCTAGAGAATGTAGCATTAAAAATAATTAATAAAAAATTATAAACACATAGACGTTGACCTTTTTTCTCTTTTGCTGTTATTATATCAGCATGTCTTTTGCCACAAGTCAACAAATTGATAAATATCTTGAGCTATATAAAGATGTTTCTTTAACTTTTTCTAAAGAAGTTATAGAAGTATTGGCTTTTAATGTTAAACGGACTTTCGTTAGGGCACCTGGAGGACAATGGCCTTGCATTCTAAATTCATCCTCTATGACTGGAGCGAAGATTATATGCAATAAAAGTAGTGAAATATTAAAAAAATTATCAAACAAAGGCTCTCCTAATGCTAGTTTGTGTTTTTCTTTTACAGATGAAGATTCAAAAGAGCCTATTTCATTTTTTGTTAACATTAAACTACTAGGCGTTTCAGACTATCAAATGCAAGACTTAGCTTTAGTTACACTGGAATATACTCAACGTGCCCCAGATGCTTTAATTGAAAGGTTAGGTCGCTTTATAAGTGCAAACGCTAATGCAAAAAACAACGTAAAGGAGCGAATACTGTTAACAGATATTAATATGAGGCGTATTGCTCTTTCAAAAAAAGAAACTATAATTTTCGTAGAAGGCGTGCCCCGTAGGTGTATTTTGCAAAACATTTCTTTTGCAAGTGCCACAATATATATGATGGGAGTGGCATCTTTTTTAACTAACAAAGCTGTAACATTAAAATTTGAATTTACAGACCCTGATACAGTAATTGCTATAAAAGGGCACACTCAAAAAGCAATTCCTTTAGAAGATAGGAAAGATTTAGTTTCATTAACTGTTGAATATGAAGAAGAGAAAATCCCTATGATTTATAAGATATATTTAACTAGATATTTTGAACTGCCACGAAAATTAGTTGCTAGTGAAAATGAAGAAAAAATAGAAGAATAAAGTCATTAAAATGAAGGTGCTATGTGGAAAATAATAAAATAAACTCTCCCTTGAGTTCTATTGTGTTTGTGGAAGTGCCTGAAAGCTTTATTAAACATTTTTCTCACATTGCTCCTAGTATTCCTCTTAAAAAAGACGTTCTACTTCCTGTGCAATTGCCTGATGGAGTTAAAGAACCTTCTTTGTTCAATGTTAAAACTATCACAGAAGAGATGATTTTGTCTGGTATGTTAGTACTCTTTGCATATAATCGGGACCATAAACATATAGACTATTATAGGAAGTTATTTCTTTTAATACGCCCTAATATAAAAGAAGAAATGTTAAATAGCATTTCTATAAAAATAAATAATGAAGATTATGAAATGGCAGAAAATCTTTTGCATTCGTTAATAGGGCTAGATAGTAGCGATAAGAATGCTAATTTAACGCTTGCCTATTTATATGAAAAGAAAGCTAAAAGGGACGAAAGATATAAAGATATGGCTCTTTCAATATATAATCAATTAATTTTAGAAGAACCACCTTTACCAGCTGTTTTTTTTAATGCTGCTATTTTTTTTATGGAAATAAAAGATTATAAAAGAACAAAAGATTTGCTTGAAACATATATTGCACTCAAAATTGATGATGAAGATGCAGATGAGGTGAGAAAGCTTGAAAAAGCACAAAATGTGCTTAATTATATTAATAATCAAATTATTTTAGATAATAATTTTAAAAAAGCCCATGCGTTCGTTAAAAATGACAAAATAGATGAGGCTATGCCACTTATTTATAATTTTATAGAAGAAAATCCTAAAAAATGGAATGGTTGGTTTTTACTTGGTTGGGCATTAAGAAAAGCAAAAAGATGGAGCGATAGCGTTAGTGCTTTAGAAAAATGTTTGGAATTATATAAAATAAGTACTGCTCATAATTCATCTATTTTAGGCAATGAATACTCGCAAATTTGCAATGAGCTTTCTATATCTCTTATTGAAAATAATAAAATAGGCAAAGCTAGGGCTCTTTTAGAAGAGGCACTTTCTAAAGATTGTGAAAATGTTAAGCTTATTTCAAATCTAGGCATTATCTTTATAAAACAAGGAGATAAAGAGAAGGCAAATGCATATTTTAGGACAGCCTTATATCTTGATCCAAATGATGAGATAGCAAAAGCAATGTTAGAAAAATTATAGAATTAATTCTTTATATTATTTAAGAAAATTGAAGGAGTTTTTATGGGTTTTGTAGAAAAGATGAAAAGGCAAGCAAGAGATTTTGGAAATGTGTTAGTTCTTCCTGAATCTACTGAAGAAAGAACATTAAAGGCTGCACGCATTATTGTAGATGAAAAACTTGCTTCTAAAGTGATTTTAATAGGCACTAAAGAAGAGGTGGAAAAAGAGGCAGGAAAGATAGGTGTAAAGCTTTCTGGTTTAGAAATTATTGAGCCAAAACACTCCCCATTTCTTGAAAAGGCAGCTTCT
>CAUUIE010000132.1:0-3787 GCA_963545065.1 uncultured Treponema sp. | reverse complement strand
CTTTCTTTCTCTTGCAAAGAAAAAGAAAAAGGTGCATTCAAAATTGTTTTTTATCCAAATGAATCAGGGGAATCAATGAAAGATGCTAGAAGTGCATTTAAAGATATCTTACAAAAAGCTCTTGAAAGAGAGGTTGAAATTGTTACCACTACTGACTACAACATAGCATTAGAGACTTTAATTAGTGGTAAGGCAAATATGGCATATGTTGGAGCTGAAGGTTATATTCAAGCTCACAATAAAAATAAAGCTGTGATTCCTTTAGTAACCAATTCTGGAGCTTCTGGCACACTTTCAGATTCTCTTTATTATGCGTTTATTGCTTGCTTAGAAAAAAATGAAGGTAAGTTTGAGGATGAAAGTGGTGTTTTTAATCCAGAAAGATTACTCGGAAAAAGAATAAGTTTTGTTTCTGTTAATTCTACTTCTGGTTTTACTCTTCCTGCAAAGTTTTTGCAATCTGCATTAAAAGTTAAGGATACTGATGAGCTTGTAAAAGAAGGTGGATGTTTTAGTAAAGTTATTTTTGCCTCTTCTCATCAAGGTTCACAAGTTATGTTATATAAGGACGAAGCAGATTTGGCGTGCTTTGCAATTCCTCAAACAATTAAAGTGTATGCTCTTGTTTCGGGAGAAGAAAACTCTGATGGTGCTGTGTATGAAGTGCAAAAGACTGACGACAAACCTTTTTCAGATTATGTTGGCGAAAAGATTAAAATATTAAAAGCCATACCAGTTTTGAATGCTCCACTTGTAATAAACCGTGATACTGTTTCTAATGATGAGATTAGAAAAATTAAAGTGGCATTAACTTCTGATGAGACAGCAAATAATCCCGGTATTTTTAAGATGACAGGACATAATGTTAAAGGTATTTTTCCAAAGTGGACAGAAAAAACACGTCTTATTGAAGTTGATGACACTTGGTATGATAAGCTTAGAAATATACAGTAGTGATGTTAGAAATTTCTAATTTAACAAAGAGATATAATAATGGATTTCTTGCTCTAGACAATGTTTCTTTTTCAATTAAGGAGGGGGAATTTGTAGCTGTCGTAGGGCAGTCAGGGGCAGGAAAATCAACCTTACTTCGTTGTATTAACAACCTAGAAGAGCATAGTGGAAATGTTGTGGTAAATGGACTTTGCATTGAAAAACTTGGTCAGGGAGCTTTAAGAAAGGTTCGCAAAGATATTGCCTTTATTTTCCAAAATTATAATTTAGTTGAAAACCTTTCTGTGATAGAAAATGTTTTGCATGGCATTTTAGGAAAAATAGGCTTTTTTAGAAGTGTGTTTGGAATATATAAACAGGAAGAAAAAGAAGAAGCTTGTTTACTCATAGAAGCTTTAGGACTTTTAGATATGCGCTATAGATGTTGCGTGGATTTAAGTGGCGGTCAAAAGCAACGTGTTGGTATTGCAAGAGCTTTAATGCAGTCTCCTTCTATTATATTAGCTGATGAACCTACCTCTTCGCTTGATGTTAATTCTACTAGTATTGTGTTAAACTTGCTTAAAAAAAAATGTAAAGAAAAAGGGATAACATTGGTTGTTAATCTTCATCAAATTGAGGGAGCAAAAAAGTTTGCTGATAGGATTATAGCTTTAAAAAAAGGTAAGATTGTCTTTGATGCTTCACCTCAATTTTTAACTGATGATGAAATTAAAAAAATATTTGAAAGTTGTTAGTTTTTCTTTATTTGTCATAGAATCATTCGTATGAAATTTTACTTTGAAATTAATCAAAAAAACAAAGGTGCATTGAAAAAAAAATATAGGAAAAGTGTTAAAGTTATACAAAATGAAAATTATTTTCTTATTAAGAGAATAAAAATCTTTAGCATATTTATCCTCATATTATTTATATACATGTTTTCATATAAAATTGCTAATGTTAGTGGTTTATTTTTTAGTATATTAAGTATTCCAAAAGCTATTATTAATTTGTTTAAATATTTTTGTCCTTCATGTCATAGTTTTAAATATTGCGAAGATATAACGAAAAGCTACTTTAAAACTATGCTAATAGCAATTTCTAGTACTACATTTGCAAGTTTTTTTGCTTTGATTTTGGCTATTTTTTCAGCAAACTTTCCAAAAAAAAATCGTATTATTTCTTTTATTATTACAATGTTTGCTTCTATATCTAGAAATATTCCATTGCCAGCATGGGTAATCTTGTTTCTTTTTTCCTTTGGTCAAAATGATGTTACGGGTTTTTATGTTTTATTTATTGTAACTCTTGGAAGTTTAACTCGCATTTTTAAAGAACTGATAGATTCTACTTCAATTGAATCTTTTTTAGCTTTGCGTTCTTTAGGCGCTTCTTATTTTACCTCAATTATACATGGAGTATTACCAAACATTGAAGGGAGATTTATTGCATGGCTTTTATATACTCTTTCTACAAATATTAGAGATTCTGCTCTTGTAGGTATTTTAACAGGTTCAGGTCTTGGTTTTTTATTCAATCTGTTTTTTAGAAGTTTTCGCTATGATAGTGCTGGTTTAGTTATTTTAATTTTGACTATCACTGTTTTGATTTTTGACTTTGCATCTGAAAAAATAAGGGAATTTATTTTATTTGGTAAAATAAAAGAGAAAGCTTTAAATTCAAAGCGATGTTTTTCATTTTGTTTGCTATTTTTTTTGTTTTTTATTTCAGCTTTTGCTTTATATTTTATGAAAGGAGATGGAAAAACTATTATTGAGAAAACTAAAGCATTGTTTGAAAATATTTATGCAATGTTTTGTCTATTTTCTTACTCTTCTGTTTCATTTTTATCTTTATTTAAATCTTGCATTGTAAGCCTTGCATTAGCTTTTTTAACCACAACTATAAGTGCTTTGTTATCTTTGCCACTAGCAATTTTAAGCACAAAAACATTAGTTTCTAATGGCACAATACGAAATACAATTTTACTTCTTTCTTCTTTTGTGCGTGCAATTCCTACAATCATTTGGGTTATGCTTTTTTCTGTGTGTTTAGGAGTTGGCCCTAGTGCTACTATAATCGGTTTGAGCCTTCATAGCATAGCATATTTGGTTTATGCTTTTAGTATGAGTTTTAATAGCATAACACCAAATGTAATAGACTCTCTTACATCCTGTGGTGCATCTAAAGCATCTATTTTAACTCAAGCTATTTTATCATCTTCCTTAAAACAAATTATTTCGTGGAGTTTTTTCCGATTTGAAATTAATTTTATGAATGTTGTAGCTTTAGGTTCTGCAGCAGGGGCTGGTGGAATAGGGTATGAACTTTTTATAGCAGGAAGTATGGAATTTAATATAAAAGCTGTTGGCCTGATAACTTATCTTCTTCTTTTTGTGAGTTTGACCCTTGAGACAATTTCAAATAAAATTAAAAAGAGAATGTAGGACTTGATTAAAAAAATACTAATTTGAAGTATAAGATGTAATTTAAGGAAAATAAAACTAACCTTATCTTTTACCTACTTTACTAATATATGGAAAAATGATATTACAATGAAGATTGTTGTTATTTAAGGAGTATAATATGGGCAAAAGTAAAATCAAGACTTTACCAATGGTAGAGTTTTCTAAAATGGAGTATAAGAGACCTGATATAGAAAAGTATGAAAATGATATGACAGCTCTCTTTAAGGAATTTGATGAGGCGAAGACTGCAAAAGAGTGCATAGATGTAATAGACAAGGTGGAGCAGTTATCTGCCACAATAGGTACTCTAAGTTCTCTTGTTTATTTACATTACACAATCAACACAAAGGATGAGTTTTATGCAAAAGAACAAGATTTCTTTG
>CAUUIE010000131.1:0-3848 GCA_963545065.1 uncultured Treponema sp. | reverse complement strand
GATCAGATGTGGAAGTGGAAACAGATAACGGGATATATATCTTTGAGTTTAAGGTTGGCGGGAAACCTATTGATGCTATAGCACAAATAAAGGAAGCGGGCTATGGAGAAAAGCATAGTGCAACAAACAAAAACATTTATCTTATAGGTGCTACTATAAGCCGAAACAAAAGGACACTAGGAAAGTGGCAGATCGAAAAAGTGAAGTAATAATGATTAAAGTTTATATATTCTTTTTATCTTAAATTAAAGATCATATAAATTAGTTATTAAAGAAAAAAGCTACATAACCACTCAAAAGAGTGGAGATAGACTAAAAGGAGTTATAATTACATGTTAAGCTCTACAATATATTTACTATATTGACTACTTTTATAAAGTATTATAACCTTAAACGTTATTTTTAAATCCGTACATTTTTGTTAACTAAAAAGGTGAATTCTTATGAAAAAATTAGTTATGTTTAGTTTGTTCTTTTGTATATTTATTTCTTTCTTATCAATTTCTTGCAATAAAAGAGAAAAAGGTGAGGAAAAGTTGCAAAATAAAGAAAATGAAAAAGATGCAGTAGACATTAAAAATGAAAATGCAAAAACAACAGAGAAAACAATAGGCTATGCTTATGGGGTACTTTTAGCGAAAACTATTAATATGAAGCATTTAAAGATTGATCCAAAAGCATGTTATAAAGCTCTAGTTGACCATCTTGATGAAAAGGACATTGACACTTTGCAATATGAAAGTGTTTTAATGTTAGCCTTTGAAGAGGCTAAAGCAAAATATGCGTTAGAGAATTTAGAAAAACAAAATGTTTTTTTAGCAAAAAACAAAGAGGTTGAAGGAATAATAAGTCTTGAAAGTGGATTGCAATATAAGATATTAAACAAAGGAAATGGAAAAAAACCATTAAAAAATGGCAAAGTAAAGGTAATTTATGAAGGTAAATGTTTGGGTTCAGATGTAAACTTTGATAGCTCAAATGGAAAAGAAATAGAGATGTCACTAGAAAATGTAATAGAAGGTTGGAAAGAAATAATACCTATGATGAATGTTGGTGACGAATTTGAAGTGTATGTTCCTGCAATGCTAGCATATAAAGAGGCAGGTATTGAGTATAGAGGACAAGAAATTATTCCACCCAATGCACTATTAATTTTTAAGATTAAACTTGCAGATGTGCTAGAGACTCAAACAGAAGAGAAGAAAGCTCAAAATGAATAGTATTACTTTATAAGGATTATTTATGAAAAAAGCGTTTTTAATATTTTTTCTTGTGATTTGTTCAAATTTATCCTTTTCTGAAGGAAAGATAGACACTGCAGCTACTTTTTTCTCTCGCGTTTCTGAGCGTTACGCTTCCATAAACGACTATGTTGCAAATATAACAATAAGGAGTGGAAAGTCAGTCCAAAGTGGAATTATAAGGTTTAAAAAACCTAATCTTCTTAGAATAGATTTTTTTTCACCAAAAGATCAATATATACTTTTTGCTAATGATATGTTAAATATTTATCTTCCTAATCTTGATGTTGTGCTCTCTCAAAAGGCAGACCCTTCAAATCCTGGTGCCTCTTTGGCAACAGGACAAGGTTTATCATTAATGAAACGCTCTTATGTTATAGCTTATGAAACAAGTTCTACACCTAAGCCAATACAAGAGGGAAGCAAAGAAGTTGCTATAATTCTTTCTATGGAAAGAAGAAATGGATCTGAGCCTTTTAGAAAACTTAGGGTTATGATTTCCCCAGAAACAAATTTAATTAGAAGAATTGAAGGTTTCCCTGTAATAGGGAGTCCTGTAACATTTGATTTTTCTTCATATAAGCTAAATGTAGGTATCTCTGGTAGTTTTTTTGTATTTGATCCAGAACATACATCTACTATCCTTAATGATTTTTTATATATGGAATAAACTGGAGACTTATTATGAGTAAAGTTGGACATATTCTTTTTGAAGCTAGAAAGAAAAAAGGTGTAGAAATTTCACAAGTAGAACAAGAAACAAATATAGAAAAAGTGTATATAGAAGCTTTGGAAAAAGATAATTATGAAAAAATTCCAGCTGAAGCTTATGTAATTGGTTTTTTAAGAAATTATGCAGAGTATTTAGGGCTCGATCCTCAAGAAATTATTCGCCAATATAAAAATATAAAAATTGAAAATGTTGAAGTGCCTGAAGAAATATTATTGCCCAAAAGAAAGAATAATGCATTAAAAGTTGTTTTAATTGCTTTTTTAGTGCTCTTTATTATAGGCTCTGTATATTTAAGTTTAATGCTGTTCTTTAATTACCGTGCTATGAACAAAGCCTCTCATAATGAAGATCAAGATACTATAAAAGCTCTTAATAATAGAAAAATACAAGAATATGAAATTACTCAAGACGTTCAGTTTGAAAAAGAGCTTTTTAGGGGAGATAAAATAAAGGCAAATATAGAAGGCGAAGACTATGTAATTACTATTTTACAAACCTATCCTACACTAAAGCTTGATCTAGAAGAAAAGGGTGAGAGGACTATTGAACCTTCAGAAACTAAATCTTTTGATTTAAACGATGACACTGTTGCAGATATAGAAGTTACTGTAAATAGTATTTCAGAAAAAGAAGATGGGGGGGTAAGTCTTTCCATAGCAAGTGGCAACGATATTGGTAAAAATAATATAGCAGAAGATCTTCCTGATGAGCTTTTTATATCTGAAAGTGCTACAAAAAAAAGAGAAAAGCATAAGGTGCTTTTTCAAGGAACTCACCCTTATCCTGTATTTTTGAATGCTGAATTCCGTGGCTATTGTTTGTTTAGGGTGGAAATTGATAAAACAAATAGAATAGAAGAATTTTATCAAAAGAATGGAAGATTAGTGAATTTAAAAGCACAAAATGGTTTTAGAATATGGGCATCTAATGGTAATGTCATGAGTTGTACTCTTATTGGTGGTGGCACTAACGTAGATTTAGGTATTGGTAGACCTGGTGAAGTGATTGTAAAAGATTTAAAATGGATAAAAAATGAAGAGACTGGTAAATTCTTTTTTGTAGAAATAGATGTTGACTAAAACTTTTTTTATTGACTTACATGGATGTGCAAAAAATCAAGTAGATGCTGAAATAATAAATGGAATTCTTATATTAAATGGGTGGGAAAGATTAGAAAGCCCAAATTCTGCAAGCCTTATTATTATTAATTCGTGTGGTTTTATAGAAGAGGCAAAAAAAGAATCTATAAACTCCATTATAGAACTTAGACAAGAGTGTCCGAATAGTAAAATTATACTTGCAGGCTGTTTATCTGAAAGATATAGTGATATTTTTTCAAATGAAATGGAAGAGCTTGACGGAGTTTTTGGTAATGGAAATTTATCACAGCTTATGTTTTTAGTTAATTCTTTATTTCCTAATTTTGATAATAGTTTTAAAAATATTAAAAGTGAACATTTTATTCTAAAAAAAAAGCCTTTAATAAAGCCTCCTCAATTAGGTATTTCTTCAGGAGAACGTCCTCATTTCTTTAATTTTAAAAGTTCTGCATATATAAAAATAACAGAAGGTTGTAATAATAAATGCTCTTTTTGTGCAATTCCACTTATTAGAGGTGCTTTGCGTAGTAGGCGTATTATTGAAATTATTACAGAAATAAAAGAATTTATAGTGCGTGGTATATATGAGTTTAATTTAGTAGGGCAAGATTTAGGTGTTTTTGGAATGGAAAATAATGCCTTTTTATCCCCATCACCTCTTTCTCTTTTGTTAAATGAAATTAGAAAACTTAAAGGAAGATTTATTATAAGACTTTTATATATTCACCCTGATCATTTTCCACTAGATATTTTACCAATTATGGCAAGTGATGA
>CAUUIE010000130.1:0-3906 GCA_963545065.1 uncultured Treponema sp. | reverse complement strand
CTCTTTATAAGTTTGTAAAGAGAAAACACACCTTATAAAACTTTAAAAAAAGTTATGTAAGGTGTGTTTTTTGTTTTAAAATAAATTGTTTTGCTTTATGCTTATTTGAAATATATTTAATTCTTCTGTGCAAAAAATAAAAGCAAGTTCTGTTTTTAAGCTAATAGCTAGAAAAGCTCTTTATTTAAAAGTTATTAGGCAGTTATTTTTTACACTAAAAGCCTCTTAAGAGAAAAATACATAAAAAGACACTATGCACTTTTAAGCTTTGTAGGTTGAGTTTTCTTCAAGATGCTTTAAGCGTGGCTATAAACGTTGCCTTGTATGCCAATTTTGTGGCTAGCTTTTGAGACTGTTTTTGTTAAATGCTATTTAATTTTAATATTACAAAAGCTCTTCTTACTATTCTCTTTTGAAAGCCCTGAAAGTTTTTCTCGCCTCACCCTCACTATACCCATTTAATAACATAACTTTTCATATAAAGATGCTACATACTCTAAACTCTTAAAGAGAATCTTTAAGCTACTTTTACAATATTTTATATGCTTATAGCACCTAATTTACTAACTATAAAAAATAAAAAGTTAATCAAAAAGTTAATATTATCTATTGTAAATTATTTTATTTTGTTATATAACAAAATATATAACTTATAAGACTTTATGTTTCCTATTAATTCAATAAAACATGATTAAAATAGACTATAATTCTCCCACTTCTATAAAAGAATATTTAAATATATTTAATTATTCTATGCAAAAAAAATGGGGGCAAAACTTTTTAATTAATAAAGAGGCTCGTTACACTCTTGTAGAAGCTTTTGGTGATGTAAAGAATAAAAACATTTGGGAAGTAGGCTCAGGGCTAGGAGCTATGACAAACCTTTTATATGATAAAGGTGCAAATTTAACGTTGTTTGAAATTGATAGAGGTTTTGTTCAGTTTTTGCAAGCAAATTTTGATAATTCAAAAAAAATAAAGATAATTGAAGGTGATGCCTTAAAACTATGGAAAAATGAGTATAGTAGTCAAGGTGTGCCAGATGGCTTTTTTTCATGCCTTCCTTATAATATTTCTGTTTCGCTACTTTTATCTTTTTTTAAAGAAAGAGTTATTTTTGATAAAATGCTTATTACAGTGCAAAAGGAAGTAGGAGATAAAATATTAAATAAAGAAAACATTGCCTCTCCATTTTCTGTTTTCTTTTCATATTTTTACAGCACAACACACGTTAAAGATATGCCCCCATCATTTTTTTGGCCACAACCTCACGTAATATCTTCTTCCATTTTGCTTATTAAAAAGACAAACCGAAAAGCAAATTGTGAAAAACTTTTTATCTCTTTAGTTTCCGCTCTTTTTTCTAGCAAAAGACAAAATATAAAGAATAATCTAAAATCTTTTTTTTCTGCTAACAATAAGTATTTACCACTTGCCTCAAATATAGAAAATATTTTAAAGTTTGTTTCAATAAATACACAAAAGAGAGCAGAAAGTTTAGATGTATCGCAATTTGTAAATCTTTGTAACGAAGTTTATGCAAGAAGTGAAAAGGTGTCTTTATGAAAGTTAAATGTTTTTTGTTATTCCTTTTTATATTCACCTTTAGTGTTTGTTTTGGAGAGACTGAAAAGATTCCAGAGCCTTATGGGATTGATGAATTTGCACAATGGCAAAAAGATTTGCGTCGTTTTGAAATTATTTCTTTTGGTGCCCTCCCCTTTGTTTCTCTTTTAACGTTTTGGGGTTATGATATGATAAGAGCTATTGTACACAGTGGAGACCCCGCTTATTATCCTTGGCCATTAAAAAGGTCAGACATAGCAGCACCTTTAACAGAAAATGAGCAAAAGTATGTTTTTTTTACAGCTATGGGGCTTTCTGTTGGTGTTGCATTAATAGACTATGCTGTAAGAGCAATTATAAGAAATAAAAAAAATAAGCTTTTAAAAAGGGAAGCACAAATTAATGAAAGTGCAATTGAGCTTGTTCCATTGGATGCGTCTCAGGTTGATGAAAAAGGTTTTTTAAAAACAGAAGTAGAAAATTGAAATCTTTAAGTTTTGTTTTTTTAGGCGAAAATGGGTGCAGGTTGGATGTTGCTTTAACACATGAACTCACCTTTTTAACACGCTCAAAAGTTTCGTCCCTTGCTGTTAAGGTTTTGGTTAATGGCAAAAATGCTAAAATGTCTTGTAAACTTAAAAAAAAAGATAGGGTGGACTATGAATGGAAAGAACTACCTGAAATTTCAGTAGCACCTTGTGATTTAAATCTTAATGTAGTTTATGAAGATGAAAATGTTATTGTAATTAATAAAGAGCAAAATATGGTAACTCACCCCTCTCACTCCTCCCCTAATGGCACTCTTTTAAATGCTCTTAATTATTATAGGTTATATAAGTCAAAATGGAAGGATGAGTTTTCTTTTATTTGTCTTTCCCCTAAAGCATGTAATAAGATGCTACCAAAGAATCAAGGAGATATTTTTAGGTTAGGGATTGTGCATAGGCTTGATAAAGATACGTCTGGCATTATTCTTACAGCAAGGAATTTAAAAACACAAATGTTTTTGAAAAATGAATTTAAAAGACACAGGGTGAGAAAGTTTTATGTTGCCCTTTTGGAAGGCATTCCTAAAGAAGAAAGGAGCACTATAAGAACGTCTATTTTTAGGAGCAAAAAAGATGGAAGAAGGTTTGTTGCCTCTTCTAATTTAGAAAAAGGTAGGCTTGCTGTTTCACGCTATAAGGTGCTAAAAAGATTTGGAAATGTTTCACTAGTGGTTTTTAGAATTTATACAGGTAGAACTCACCAAATAAGAGTTCATGCAAAGTATATTGGGTGCCCTGTTTTAGGGGATGGTTTTTATGGAAAATCTTTGAGTGGTCTCTCTCTTTTTCTTCATTCTTATAAGCTTGAAGTAAACATCTGTTTTGGAACTCATAAGGTGTTTAAAGCCCCTTTGCCAAATCGCTTCAAAAAAATGATAAGATTATTAAAAAATGAGTAATAGGAACTGGCAAAGAAGTGCTTTAATTCTTTCTTTGATTGAAACGTCTTCATCTCATAAAATGGTAACATGCTTGTTGCCTGAAGGAGAGGGGGCTATTCTTTTGAATGCTACACTTTTTGGTGGGGCAAAGAATAAAATGAGTAGTGTGCTTTTGCCTTATTATACTGGAAATCTTTGGGTTTACACAAATCCTATAAAAGAAGCTCATAAAGTGGTGGATTTTGAAGCAACTAAGATGAGGTTTAATATAAGAGAAAGTTTATATCGCATTTGGGCAGCATCTTTTGCTAGTGAAATGTGTGTTAAGCTTAAAGGATGTGTTCCATGGTTTTTGGTGAATGCGTTTCTTGATGGCATTAATGTTTCTAACGAAGGTGAATGTAAAACTGGCGTGTTGCGTTTTATTTGGCGCCTTGCCTCTTTTTCTGGTCTTGCACCGTCTCACTTTTTTTGTGATGTTTGTAATAAAAAGCATTTTGAAGCTCTTTATTTTGATCACAAGTCTAATACGTTTTTATGCGAAGATTGTTGTAAAAATAAAAATACTTTAAGTTTTTTGCCAAAAGAGGCATTGGAATATCTTTATATGGTTTCTTTTGCTAAACCTAAAGAAGCAAGGAGATTTGAGCTTTCTAATGAAGCTTTTTCTACTTTGCGACTTTTTTTGTTTCGTTTTGCAAAAGAAATGGCTTATTCTGAACTTTATAGTTTTTCTCCCAAAAATCCAATATATTCTGCTATTCAAATTTGAAGTAGCTAATCTATTTTGCACCTTTCCTATGTTATCCCTTTTTTTTACTATCATTTAAACACCACTATCCTATAAAAAACTAATATCTTAAAAAGTTTACTTTGAAGATGGATAGCTTTAATATCTTTTTAAATGCTTT
>CAUUIE010000129.1:0-3934 GCA_963545065.1 uncultured Treponema sp. | reverse complement strand
ATTTGTGTTCTATGGGTTATCCTTAACTGTTGCACTTGTTATGATAATTCACCATGTTGAAAATACATTTAAGGAGGTAAAAGTATGAGTAAAGTGAAATGATAAAAGTTAGTTTATTTTTTTTAAAAAATAAAAAAAAATTGAGGTGCATATGACAAATTCTTTTATTGAAAAATTAAAAAATGATTTATGCAAGGGATACAACCCTTGTAAATTTTGTTCAACAGCTTATGTACGTATAATAACTGCAAATAATGATGAAAACAGGTTGGAATCACCTGATACATATGGAGAATTTAGTTTCTCTGAAAATGAAAACACAATAACAATAGTACAATTGAGTATACCGCCTTACAATAAAGGTAAAAATGTATTTAAAATTAATTATGATAACTTTGTTTATGATTGTGAATCTAAAAAAATAACTATAGTGGATACTGGAAAACTGGATAAAAATAATATATTTATTGCTTTAATTCAACTTAAAGACATTCATATTTCTAATCAAAAATAATATAAAATTTCATTTTAGCTTACCAAACTTTATGTTTGGTAAGCTATTTTTCAATTTGACATTGAGGAGGTTTATATGTCAGAAAATTATAAGGATATGGAAAGTCTTGAAGAAGTAAAAAAACTGATTAATGAAGCATGTGATAGGACATCATTAGGACTAGTAATTGCTACAACAACAATACTATATCCTTTTGGTTTTCTTTTTACAAATAAAAGAATAAAAGAACTTTTATATGAGCAAAAACTATCCTTATACACAAAAGCAATACAAGTTCAAAGTGTAATAATTGAAAAATTAAAAAATAAAGTAAGTATAGCAGAACGAGATAGTAAACATTTACTTGCAATAAATGAAAAATTACAGGTTGCTATACGTAAATTAAAAGAAGATTTGGGAAAATAATATGGGAAGATATACATACACAGAAAAAGAAAAAGATTTGAACAAAGTTCTAAAAATGAATCAAGATGAAGCAAATGAACTCATTGATAGAACAGATGTAATGAATCAAAAAATTAACTCAGCCATTTCTTCTAGTGAGGAACTCATTAAATCACTAAATATGGAAATACCAAAAAAGCCAGAAGTGAAAAGCACTCGAATATTTGATGAAATTACTGAATGCCCAAGTTATGAATCTCTTGTTGCAAAAGCTAGGACAAAGTATAAAGAAGATGTTGAGTTTGAAGACTTACTCACAGCAAAGGAATTTCAAGAAGCATATAATAGGCTAGATGAAATACATGCACAATTTGCCCAAAACACAAGCATTATAAACAAGATTGATTTAAGTTTTTTAGCAATCGCCACAGCTCTTCAAACAGCAAAATCTCTTATGTTCCCAATTATTGCAAACAAATTAGGTTATGGTAACACAATCGATCGTTCCACACGTTTAGATCACAATGACCCATCAATAAAAACCGCACAAAGAAATGCTAATGATGAATTCAAGCAAAGGCATAAAGCCCACGGGAATGGCTATTGGATGAATATTCTATACCAAACACCAGCTTATGATATAACAAGAGGCTCTTCTGATATTGGTAAGAATATGGAAGGTGGATATCATAGAGTGCATACTTTAGGGCATGACCCTATTTTAGGTTGGCTTTTTGGCACTGCAAATATATTAACCGATACAATTACATTCGAGACTTTCCAAACAAATAGAGTTATTAGAAAGCCTTCAATGAGAATCACAGCAGAAACTCTTTCGGTTTTTGGCTTGCTTCAAGAAGGCTATGAAATGATCAAAGCTGACTATTTAAACTTGCCTGCAGCTATTTTTGCACAAGCCCAGCATCTTAAATCTGATGAATACACAAAGCTAGGGCTACCTGTTCCTATTCTTCAAACAATAGATGCAAACTTTGCAAGCAAGCTATATAAATCAGGCTATGATAATTTATGCTTCTTGCGAGATGTTAAGATTATAGGAGGCTCTGCAGCAATTTCTATATTGATAGACATGATGATAGGCTTGGTTCATGGATTATTTAATAAAGATAATATACCAAAAGATTTGTATGAAGTGCGTACAAGAAAGATTCTTTTAATTTCGCACACAATAGCAACTACTAGTAATATTCTTCAAACCTTATTCACACAAAATATCAAAAACCTTGACATAGGTGGTTTAATAGTAACAGTGTTTCGTTTATTTTCAGATATAAGATTTATGGCAAGAATAAAAGAAGAATTTATTCAACAAGAATTAACCAATGACTTAAAAAAAGAATTAAAAAGATTAGAAGAAATATAGAAACAATTAAAAGGCAAGATCTAAGCAAATTACTATTCTGCTTGTTTTTTCTCTCACTTATTAAAAAATCTTTTCACTTTTTTAAACCAATCACCGTCTTGACTCACATAACTTTTATCATCTATGACAACATCTGTGTTTCCTTCTTCTTTTGCCTTAAATGTTTTTTCATATTTGAGTCCATAGCGATCTATTAAAGTAATCTTAAAGTCTTTTTCATTTTTAAAAGCACTCTTACTATCAAAATTGGCAAAAACAATATTTTTTTCTGTGAGCTTTTCTTGCCTTGCCACCAACACGCCCTGTGCAGTTGTCAATATACATTCACTAATCAAAGTTTCTTCTATTTTATTTATTATAGTTAGAGAGCGATATTCTTTAGTTCGCACTTCCGCCACTTCTTTTTCTATTGTTTTTT
The DNA here is from genome assembly GCA_963545065.1 of uncultured Treponema sp. Taxonomy (GTDB): domain Bacteria; phylum Spirochaetota; class Spirochaetia; order Treponematales; family Treponemataceae; genus Treponema_B. The sequence continues at coordinate 1,234 of CAUUIE010000129.1, read as the reverse complement.
TGCAAGCAAGAAAACAAACTGAAAACATAATAAAAAGAAACAAGCTTTTTAATATTTTAATTAATCTCAATCTCTTCATTTACCTCTCCCGCCATTGATTTATTGATAGCATTTTTTGTTTCGTTTATGTCGACCATAACATGCCTTGTTACATTCTTAGTTAGATTAGCAAAAGAATTGATAATTATTTTTCCTTCATATTTCAAGTAGAAAATAAAACCACAAAAGGCTGAAAGAACAAAAACTACACTAATATATTCTCCCATATACTCTCCTGCTGTTGCTAACTCTACCATCCCTAATATTGCAATGATAATCCACACAACTCCTGCAATAATCTTTATTCCAAGCCATGAAAAAATAACAGCTCCTGCAATCAAAAGATAACTATTGTTAAGTCCAACCATTTTTAATATCATTCCCAACAAACCACTAGATACTATGCTATCTCTTAAAAATATTTTGATAAAACTAGCCAACACTAAAATACACAAAATAGAAATGACAAAATCAGGAATGTTTTTGAATGTGTTACTTATTCCTTTAACTCTAATAACAAAACTAGAATAAACAAATAGTGAGCAAACAAGCGAAATAATATTTGGAAACAAAAACACTGAATTAAAACCATTCTTTTCATAGAATGGAATTGTAGTTAGTAGCAGTGCTATAGAAAAAGAAATAATGCCACATATGGGAGAAAACTTTTTATTCATTTCTAGGCATTTAACATTAGTATTTTCTTGCAAAGCCTCCAAAAAAGTTTCCTTTGCATTTTCAATGCTATCAGCTTTTATTGATAGTGTTTGAACTTCTGTCTTTTTTAATGGAACTTCCAACTCCGCTTCTAAAGTGAAAACTTTTTCTTTTCTCATAATTTTCAAACAAAAAAGGGACGCATAACACGTCCCCTATTACTAACATAAATAAGCCTTAAACTAGCCGTTATTCACCATCATCATACCAAAAACCATTACGAAAAGAGCAACAGTTTCGCAAAGACCTAAGATAGTAATATATTGCACAAAGCCCTTACCTGTTTCAGCCAAAGCATCAGAACCTGCAGCTGCTGCCTTTCCTTGTGCTATAGCAGAAGCTGCAATTGCAGAGCCACAAACAAGACCCAAACCAAGCAAGAAGTATGGATGAAGCTTAACACTTTCAACCTTACCAATCATAGTCTGCATAAGCAAAAATCCATAAATAACCTGTGTTAAAGGAGCACCAGCAAAAG
>CAUUIE010000128.1:0-3940 GCA_963545065.1 uncultured Treponema sp. | reverse complement strand
TCCATACATTTAAAAAGGGGCATTATGCCCCCCCCCATTAGCCTACAATCACCTTGTGGCTTGCATTATCAACATCTGCAACAATTGCACGTATGAAAAACTCCACCACGTCTATATTGCCTAAATTAAGGGCGTTCCCTTTTTGTTCAAGTTTGGTAACTTCTTTTTTAACTAATGCCTTAAATGTTCTTTTAGGTTCTATCAAAAACACTTCATTATCAGCTGGCCCTTTAAACTCATATTTAACACCGTTCACCTCACCTTCCCAACCGTCATAAGTTATAATTTTTTCAATCATTCCAAGCTGTCCAAACGCACTGCCCTTTTCTACCTCACCTTTAACGGCACTCATTACATCAATAGCCGTTGAAGAGTTGCATAATGCAATTGAAGGTTTTAGAATATATCCATTACTATTTTTTCTTGCTAGTGCATCTTTTAGTCCTTTCTTAAGAGAATGGTAAACATTATATAAATCACTTTTGTCTGTAGCCTTTACTGCATTTGTCTTTTTTTTGTCTTTATATTCTGCACTTATAATAGGGAATAAATGTATATGGTCTAAAATTGCATTATAAGCTTGCCCTAATGCTTTATTAGCCTGTTCAATTTTCCAAAAATGATTAAATGCAACCCATTCCTCTGTAATGGAATAGCCTGCTGCATAAGTTTTAAAACGCACTGAGCCCATGCTAGCACACTTAAAATCTGCTAAAGGAACTGCCTCTCCATCTCCTACAACACTAAAGGCGGCCCTTAATCCTATAATGTCTTTAACTTCTAGTGTTGCGGGAAAGGATGCATCTTTTATTTCTTCATAAATGTCTTTATATAAAGCGGGACGTGTTGCCTCTTCGCTTGAAATGTCTAACACTGCCTGTTTTACAAGGCTTTTTAATTCTGATGCATTCATCTCACCATGAGGCTTTTTAGAAAGAGAAAGGAAGTGGTCAGCCGTAAAAAGACGTGCCCCCTTATTCCCTGTAACCTTCATATTAAGTTCTCCCGTTATAGCACCTTTTGCAATATCATAAGGCTTTGTAATTTTTAATCCTGTCTTTATTGCTTCCTTTCTTTTTGATTCATATGTAACTAATTCCATTTATGTTTTTCTCTCCTTCAAATACTTATTAAAAATGTTAAAATGCCTTTATAAAAATATTTTATAAAAACATTTTTTTACCCCGTCAGCTTAAAAAGCACTGCATCCCCTTTTACTTCTATAAACATGCCAACCTTTCTATTTGTGCCTTTTTCTTTTGTTATCTTTCCATCTTCAGTTATATAAACTGCCTCCCCAACCTCTTGCGGTAGTTTTGCCTCATCAAAAAACGTGTATGTAAATATTTTTCTATTATCAATATCTACTAAATATGATTTTTCATCTTCAAAATATTCTGTAGCAATGCCTGCAATGCCCCCGCCTTTTAAAAAACAAATAGCGGGAAGGGACTCTTCTTTTGTAAAAATTAATTGGTCTTTTGGCACCCTTAAAATGTTTGCATTTTTAGCATATATATTAGCCTTTCCATTCTTATTCATAATTTAAAAAAAACCTCCATTATGTAAAGAAAAATATTTTTTATATTGTTAAAACTTCTGCCTCTTTCTTTTGAGAAAAGAAAGCCTCATCTACACTATTAGAATGAGCTCCAACCATTTCACCAGAAAGTTTTTTAAAAGATGCATCATTAATTACAATGTCAATATTTTTAGCTATCTCTTCTCTACTCATTCCAACCTTAAGGTGTGCCCACTTATCTACAAACTCCGCCATTTGCCCTGTAGGTTTGCCGTCTTTAATTAATCCTTTTTTTATCTTCTCCTCTTCTACAATTTTATTAAAATTGCTATTTTCTTTTTCTTTCTTTTCTTTCTCATAAGATGCAAAAGCGAACTTTAAAAGATCATCAATGGAAGTAAATCCTATTGTTTTAATTTTCTCCAGTACCCTTTCCGTCTCTTTTTTTAGTCCATCTCTTTCTGCTATCACTTTCTCTAACTCTTCTTTTTCTGCTAAAGGAAGTCCTGCTCCCTCCCCTGTAAGTTGCCTAATGGAAATGCGGCCATCTAGTAGCCTTGCCTTCATTTCACCAACCAATTCACTGTTGTAAATATTTTTTATATCTACTTCTATTTTTTCACTCATACAACCTCCGTTTGTTTTTTGAGTTTTAGATGCGTTTTCACTTTCCCCAATTACAAGCCCTGCATTTTTCTGCCCTTCACTTAAAGGGGGAACAAAATCAATAGATCGTAATGTAAATTTTGTTATTATTTGCTTACCGTCTTTTTGCTCTTCACCTTCAGAAAGTCCCCAAATAGAAAGAGAATTAATTTGTTTGTTTCTAATCCACCTTCTTAAATCCTTATTCTTTTCAGACGAATCGGGAATAACTCTGTAGTAAACTATCTTCTCTTTTTCATCTAATAAAGCACCAATAACTGAGCCTACAATTTGCCTTCCTTCATATGTAAAAGCCTCAGGACTTTGATGCCCATAGCACACGGGGATAAACACTTCACTTGTCAATATTTGTTCTACAATATCCTTATAACACTCTGTAGTATAAACCCTGCCATTTTTGCTATTTTCATATTCAATAGCAAAAACTAGGTCTAGTGGCTTTTCGTCTTTTGGCACATCTTTTAGTTTTTTAATCATTTCATCTGTAGCCAATGGGTTACAAGGTATTTTTGAAATTATGTTTTTATAATTTTCTTCATTAAGTAGTTTGCTCTTTTGAAAATATACATTGTCTGCCATTCTTCTCAACCTCTCATTTTAATAAATGAAAAATAAATAACCATATATTTAATTTTTTTCGTTTGCAATATTTTATAATTATGGTATAATTACCACTATGAATAATGATAATTGCAACAATTCATATTATAACACAAAACAACACTCTGTAAATAGTTTTGATATTGCGGATTATGCAATTAATTATTTCATAAAAATAAACAAAAACTTATCTTTAAAAAAACTACTTGTAATAATGTTTTTTTTTCAAATCATCACTAAAATACGAAATCAAGCTTATGTATTTGAAGATGCAATAATAAAAAAAAACAATTTTATAGAAATTAAAGACATAAACAAAAAGTATGGAAGGTATAAAAATGAATCTCTTACAAACTTAAACATTCAAACAGTAAAAGTGCAATATAAAAAACATTCTTTTACAAAAAAGATATTAGAGACTATTTTTTTAATTCTGCAAGATACAAACGAAAAAGAATTAAATAAAATTATTAAAAATAATGTTTCTTTTATAAAGGCAAAAGAAAAAGAAAATATTGAAATAATAAATCATGATTATTCCTTTTTAAATAAGCTTTCTAAAAAAAAAGATTTTAGCACAATTGTAAAAGACTTAATTTTTATAAAATGAAAAAATGGAAAAGGGCCAGCAACCAATAAATAAAAATATAATGGGTGAGGTGAAAAAAAATGTTAGATATTAAAAAAGACTTTTTGTTTTTTTATAGATGGTATGGGGACATTATTACATTAGATACAATTCCTAAAACTGAATTATTCCCAAAAGAGTGCGAAAAAAGCTTTATCAACTTAAAGAAAAAAAGCAATTACGTTTATAAAATATGGGATAAAGGTTATAAAATCCCTGAAGGAATTGAAAAGGATAGGGTAAGCTATGAATATAATCCCATTAAAATAATGGGGGAGTGGAAAGGTGCAAGGTTTTTTAAGATTGATGGGGAACGTCCTTTTAAATTATACGATATTTCTTTTTTAACTGAAGAAAAAATTAAAATATTAATATGTGTGTCTATAAAAGGCTCTCAAATGTTTAATGATGCATTGTTTGAAGAATGGAATTATCAAGATACTATTTGTAAAATAAAACAAACAGAAAAAAACGAAAGAAAAAAACAAAAAGCCATAACCTATTTAAAAAGTTTACATTACGGT
>CAUUIE010000127.1:0-4018 GCA_963545065.1 uncultured Treponema sp. | reverse complement strand
TGTCGCCGAGGCTAAAAGCCTCTGACACTACGCTTATCATTGCCTAGCTTTAATTCATACGTTTCCTTAAACACTTTCTTTTACACTTGCCTTTTTCATAGTGAGCCAACCTTGAAATATTTCTCTCTTTTAGTTTAGAATGAAAGAATTGAATAGTGGAGTTTTTAATGTTTAATATTGTACTGATAGTTGAATATATTTTTGCTCTCTTTTGCTTTATTGCTCTTTATTTTGTGCCTGCAGGTTATGGAAAAATGGTTGATAAGAAATGGGGCTTTGCAATAAACAATAAACTGGGTTGGTTAATAATGGAATGCCCTACCATTATTGTAATGTTTTCTTTTATTGTTGCAACTTACTATTTACCTTTTAGTAGAGAAGAATACACCTCTCGCATTTTAGTTCTTCTTCCATTTATCTGTCATTACATATATCGCTCTTTTATCTTTCCATTTTTGCTTAGAGGAAAAAACCTAATGCCTATAACCATTGTGCTTATGGGCTTGGTTTTTAACACAGTTAATGCATCTTTAATTTCTACTTGGTGTTTTTATCTTTGTCAACCCAACTTTTATACTTACTTCTATTTTAAAACTCCCCATTTTATAATTGGCTCTATCATCTTTTTGGCAGGTTTTATAGCCAATATAGACTCCGATGCTTATATAAGAGGATTACGAAAAGTAGGAGATACAAAACACTATTTTCCTCATAAACACCTTTATTGTTTTGTTTCTAGTGCCAACTATCTAGGTGAAATGATTGAATGGTTAGGTTTTGCAATTCTAAGTTCAAATCCTGCAGGCTATCTTTTCTTAGTTTGGACAGGAGCAAACTTAATTCCGCGCTCTCATGCAATATATAAGCAATACCAAAAAGAATTCCCAGAAGAAATGAAAAAACATAAGGTTAAAAGAATTATACCATTTATCTACTAAAAGTGGTGTTACGCACGGTCTACTGTAAACAAACTGTGCTTTCAGCGTTCTTTACTCTTTTTTTAGCAATTTCATAAAATGAGTTTTCTTTTTCTATGCCGATAAACAGCCTATTTAACAATTTAGCAGCTAGAAGTGTAGAGCCAGAACCACAAAATGGGTCTAGCACTAGTTGCCCTTCTTTTGTAACAAGTTCTATCAAGAGCTCCATAAGACGTAAAGGTTTTTGTGTTGGGTGTAAGCCCGTGTCATACGAAGAGGAAGAAATAGAAATAATATTGTTCGGCATTTGACCATATTTTGCAAGAATAGCCTCGTTATATGCACCAATTTTGTTTTCCAAAATGTTATCAGCTAATGTGCCACCAATTTTATATGGCTTTTGAAACCATAAGATAGGTTCAAATATCGGGCGTAAATTTCCTAACTTCCAACCTTCCCATTCTTCAGATGCCTCATCATCCCCTCGTCTTTCGTAAACAATACTAACACGCTGAGCTCTATGAGGAGCTTTTGTTTTATTCCATGCAATCATATCCTTAAAGGTAAATCCTACATCTTCAAAAGCTAAAATAACATGATGGGCCAAGCGTCTCCCTGCAAAAACAAAGGCACTCCCTCCAGCTTTTAACACCCTATACCAATCTTCTACCCATCTAGCAACCCAGCTATAATATTCTTTTCCTATGTTTCTATCAGCTTCCGACCAGCCGTTCAACGGTTTTCCTCTTTTTTTGAAAATATTTCCTAATCTTTCTTGTGCAGGGCTACTCCCCAATAAGGCACTATTTGTGTTTGAATGAAGCACATCCCACTCATCAAAACTTATTCCATAAGGAATATCACTTAATATTAAATGAACTGAACTATTTTCTATATTTTTCAAAAGTTCTATAGAATCTCCGTGATATATTGAATTTGCATTCATTCTTTACTCCAACAAAAAACTTGAAAATTTTTTTATACTTAAAATCTTTTCGTTTATTTTTAATGCAAAAATTAATTCTGAAATAGCTTTTTCTTTATTATACTCTTTTATTTTTAATATTTGATTTTCCAAATAAAATATTTCTTTTTTACTTCTTTTTATGATTGATGTTTTAAGATCAGAAAATAAATCTTTGAGTTTATTTTCATCAAGATTTAATAATTGCGATATAATTTTATTCTGTGAAGATAAAAAACAAAAATTTTTATTAGATATAGATGTATTATTACTTAATACTGCACTTATATTCCATAATTTGCTAAGGCTTTTTTCTTCTGTTTCCTTAATCTTAGCTTCTAATATTAGAACAAAATACTCCCATGAAAACAAAGATATATTTCTATCTAAGGCTTGCCCATATATCTGACTTTTATGTTGTGGGTACTGGAAATATGGAGCTAATAAAACAGAATAATCATTATCCCCCTTCCAATGATACATGGACTCCACCTTAAAATCTTTTTGATTTTTTGCAGTTCTACTAAGCCTAAAAGCTTTAGCATCAGCTACTAATGAATATTTATGATATTTACTTGAAATTAGAACATCAGCATTATTCGCTCTTTCTTTTATTATAGTTACATTCATGTTTAATTCATAAAAACAGCGACTAAGAATTATGTCAGAAACCTTTGCATATAGTTTTTCTTCTTTTGAGTCATGAATAATAGCTTCAGGTATAATACCAATCTCTTTAACCAAGTTTATTAAATCTTCTTTTTTTATATTAAAGATTGTTTCTTCTAGTTTCACACTTACATCTTGAAAACTATATTTCTCACTGAGATTTTTATTGAACTACACAGAGCCTTAAATGTCATAAATCTTATCGTCTTTATTTACTAAAAAGGGGCATATTACCCCTCCCCCTTTTTTAGTAAAAGAGTTTTATAAAAGTTTATTCATCAGTATATTTTTCTAAAACATCATTTTGGTATGAAATTTCTATCACCTTTGCTAAATTTTCAGCTGTAAAATCAAGAGCCTTTGCAACATCCTTTGCAGGAGCTGATTTTCCAAAACATTCAATAGAAAAGTTATCTCTTCTTTCTTTCACAAAGCCTTCCCAACCTTGCCTTACACCTGCTTCAACAGTGATAATCCTACCAACTAAGAATTTATTTCTAGCTTCTAAGCCTTTTTCAAATAACTCTCTGGAAATTACTGAAACCACCCTCACCTCATCTCCATTTTTTGCCAAATTCACCGCTTCCAAAGCTAAAGAAACTTCAGAGCCTGTTGCAAGAATAGTGATGCTAGGTTTTCCATTCTTTGCTTCTCTGACTATATATGCCCCTTCCTTTATGGCAGAAGTATAATCTTGCTTTTCATAAATTGGTAAAGATTGTCTACTCAAAATAATTGCAGTAGGTCCTTCCTTGTTTAACATTGCCATTTTCCAAGCAACAAGAGTTTCTTCTGCATCTCCTGGTCGCAAAACGAGTAAGAAAGGAATAGCACGTAAAGATGCTAATAGCTCTACTGGTTGATGTGTAGCACCATCTTCACCAACAAATATTGAATCATGACTGAAAATATAGATTGAAGGAGTTTTCATTAAAGCTGAAAGACGCAAAGAAGGACGTAAATAGTCAGCAAAAACTAAGAATGTTGCACAAAATGGAATTAAACCTCCATGTAGCGAAATGCCATTAGTTATTGCTGCCATAGCATGCTCTCTAATTCCATAATGAAGATATCTCCCTCCATCATCATTGAAAATGCTTAAGCCTACTCCAACAGCATTAGGTCCTGTAAGGTCTGCAGAACCGCCAACTAAGTTTGGAAATAATTCCACAAGTTCAGAAAGCACATCTTTAGAGACTGCCCTTGTTGCAATAGAAGCCTCATATTTTTTTACCTTTAGCTTTTCTAAAATAGGAGATATGCCTTCTCGTTTTGAAGAAGAAAAATAAAAATCAAACAAAGCTTTTTTATCAGAATTTTCTTTCGCCCAAAGCTCAAAACGAGTTTTCCAATCTTCTTCTAATTTTGCAAGTTCTTTTTGTCTTTTTGCAAAAAAATCATAAGCTTCTTTTGCAACATAAAACTCTTTTTCTGGCTCTAAACTTAAATTAAGTTTTGCTTCTCT
>CAUUIE010000126.1:0-4083 GCA_963545065.1 uncultured Treponema sp. | reverse complement strand
TACTGCTGATTAAGTGGAAAAGTAGGTAGTCGCCTGGCTTTTTTTTGCATCTTTAATTGTCTCTATCTTCTTCTTATGACACAAGTAGTTATTAGGTTAATAGACTTTAAAAATATCAACCCTCTTGATCGTTTTGTTATATCTACAATTAGTAATTGATTTTGTACAAATAGTTTAATGCACTTTAGATAATTTTATTATTACAAGACGTTTCAGATGAAATTATAATCGCACCTAAAATTTAATCTAAGACCTATTTATATGTCTTAGTGTTTTTATTGTGAAATACTAAATATAGATTCTAATCTAAAAAATAATTCAAACATCGCTAATCAAAGAGGCAATGCATTTAAAAGAAATTGCAACATACAAAAGGATTTACTTATTCAATTTATATCTATGGTTTTCTAACTAACTGTGCTAAATATGGATTTTGCATGAAAAATCTTATAATAGCATTAAAATAGACTTTTTTCTAACTAATTATTAATACATTTATACCATAAGATAGCTACTGAAGCTAAAATAAGTATTTATGACTATAAATCACTGAAATTTAAAAACCTAAAAAATTATAAATTATTTAAATTAAAAAAGGGCGGAAATATATTGTTTCTTTACATTAAAATTAATTTTTTCTATTTGAGTTTAGGCATTTAAACATAGGATATTGTAAAAACAATAAACATAATTATAAAAACATTTAACAATTTAACTGCCATAAAAAAATACTTTTTTACATTAAATAATACTAACAAAAGATAATAATTACTTAACTATTTTTGTTTAAAAATTTATCCTTAAAGAATATAAAATATCCTTATATTTTAGAGCATACTGTTATGCTAACAAAAAATTATTATGAGAAAAATACTATATTATTATTTAATAATAGAAGAAATACTACTTAACTATCATAATTGTAGAAAACCATACAAAAACTTTCCTAATATGTACCTTTACCACTATTGGCATTCACCCTAATTACTATAAAGAAATGTTATGAGCTATAAGCTTTTAAATCATTCTCTTTAAAAGAAATAAAATGATAGGAATTGAACTTATTTTAATAGAGGAAAATATTATCTTATTATCATCATGAAAGCTTATCTTTTTATAAGTAAATTTCAAATTCAGTATCACAGTGCATCAAAAGATATAGAATTGCCATATTTCTACACAAAGAAAAACTATCTCTTGCTTAGATTTATTGTTGAAATCTATTAGAAATTAAGTATTTTTTAGATTTTTTAAAAATCATCAGTTTGATTAAATATATTTTTTATTTGTTTTTTCATTATTGGTGTTTTCTAATGTCTTTTATCATTAAGGCATAGTATGTATTTAAATTCCTTATTTTTACTGATAATCATCTTTATCTATTCATCATACAATGGAAATCGGAAAGCCAAAAACTTTTACAATTTATTTTAATGTAGTAAATTGGGGAGCACTTCAATCAAAAAGATGAAGTAGATGAAGGAATGGAATCAGACAAGATTCTAATGACGAAACAAAAGCTAGTGTAATGGTAAGGTAAAATATAAGTGCTACAGTAACTTTAACAAAGTGAATATATTCAAAATATTTAACAAATTACTTCTATTTCAATAAAAAGTTCAAACTTAAGGTATGAAAAGGGAAAGACTAACAGCATCAGCTAATGAACGTTAAATATTTTCACATTACCTTGAAGCATTACATAAGAATCTTTAGAAAATATTCTAACTTTTGATAATGTTTCTACTACACTTACTTAAAAAGAATGATCCATTAAAATGAAAGGTGATTATGTAACAGCAAAAACCGCATATAACGGAGAGAAAGTTGAATTTTATCTTACATATAATGATCAAAAGATACATTAAAATATTAACCATATCTTTTAAATTATCATTATAATTTAAACCTCCTTGAAATTAAGGTTTAAGAGGCTATTTTTCTTACAGCCTTAAAAAGGTGAAGTATCTAGTGAAGTATCTAATATTAATGGCATTTTAAAGTGCACTTATTTAGATATTAAAAGTTAATCTTAAATTACGCCTTCCTATTGCCATAATAGCGTATAGTATTTCTTTAATTTTTGTTGTATAATCATTTTCATTCAATTATGTCTTTAGTCTCTATTTTGCAAAGCTATAACCAATATGAAAAGATAAAAAACAATTTTAAATTTGACGAATTGCTTAGTTCCTACACTTTTTTTAAGATTGGAGGCAAGGCGGAGCTATTGTATGAGCCTTCAGATAAAGAAGAGCTAAAAGCAATGTGTAATTTTTTTATAGAACACAAAATAGATGTTTCTATTATTGGTAATGCTTCAAATTTATTAATCAGTGATTCAGGGCTTAAAGGAGCTATCATTCATCTTAATAAATTTAACGAATGTTCCGTCTTAAAAAGAGAAGGTGAGCATATTTTTGTAAATGTTGGAGCAGGTCTTATAATTGATGAATTTATAGAATTTTGTATAGAAAATGAGATTTCAGGAATAGAAGATTTTGCAGGTCTTCCCGCATCAATTGGGGGAGCTATTTTTATGAATGCCAAATGTTTTGAAACTTCAATGTCTAAATTAGTTAAAACTGTAGATTATCTTAAATTTTCTACTACAGGATGTACTTTTGAAACATATAGCATGAGTGAAAAAGATTGGGACTATAAAAAATCTCCTTTCCAAAAGGATAGTAGTGGAATAAAGTTATTAGAGAATAGGAACATTATTACATCTTGCATCTTAAAACTAAAAAAAGGAAATAAAGACCAAATTAAAAGTAAAAGCGAAGAAAGATATAATACAAGGGTTTTAAAAAAACAATTTGATTTTCCTTCAGCTGGCTGTGTATTTAAAAACGATTACACTTGTGGCATTCCAACAGGAAAATTGGTAAGCGAAGCTTCTCTTTTAGGTCTTTCAAAAGGAGGGGCTCAAATTGCTCCTTGGCATGGAAATTTTATAATAAATAGAGGAAATGCCTCATCTAACGACGTGCTTTATATAATGAATGTAGTAAGAGAAGAAATTAAAAAAAGATATGGCATTGTTTTAGAGCCTGAAGTGATCTATTGCTATTAAAAGATTAAACCTTATAACGATATAAACATCACAAAAAAATATAATATTTTATTAGGAGATTTTTATGAAATTAGTTGACATGTTAGTAAGTGGCTTTATTGATGAAACTGCAAGCTCATCTCCAGCTCCAGGAGGTGGCTCTGTCTCTGCATTATTAGCGGCTCTCTCTTCTAGTTTAGGGCAAATGGTAATAAGGCTAACTTCGGGAAAGAAAAGCTTTGCAGAACTTGATGAAAAGGTTAAAACAAATCTTATGCAAAGCTTAAAAGAGTTAGAAGAACATCAAAAAACACTTGTTAGTTTAATAGATGAAGATACAAACGCTTTTAATGATTATATGGATGCTTTAAAACTACCGAAAACTAATGATGAAGAAAAGGCAAAACGAAAAAAAGCAATGTCAGACGCACTCATTGTTGCTATGAATATTCCATTAAAAACAGCTCATGCTTCTTTAGAGATTTTAAAAATACTACCACTTATTGCAAAATATGGAAATAACAACGCAGCATCTGATGTAGGTGTTGCCTCTCTTTCTGCAAGAGCTGCACTAGAAGGGGCTATATTAAATGTAAAAATTAATCTTTCTGGTATAGATGATAAAACTATTGCTTTAGAGAAAAGAGAGGAGTGTGACTCTATGCTATTGCAAGGTGAAAGTCTAAAAAATGAGATATTAAAAGAAATATATGCAAAGATAGGATAAGTTGTAAAGTATGGTATAAATTTATTACCTTTCATTACAACCTACAATACAAAAAGAAGAAATAAAGTTTATTAATAAATTCACTTTGAACTATACAAAAGTGAATCACTAAGATGCCATGTTTTAATTTGCCTTTTAAGGTGAATTAAAACATGAAGAAAGTCGTTAAAGCCTTTTCTATAACCTTCCCAAAAGAAAAAATAAAAGTTGCTAGTTTTCTAGTTAGGATATTTGGCTAAAAGCAAAATAGAACCCTATTTGTAAGAACTAAAAGTCTCACTCTAGCTAGGCGGAGAGCTCC
>CAUUIE010000125.1:0-4223 GCA_963545065.1 uncultured Treponema sp. | reverse complement strand
TTTAAATACGCTTTTCCATCTATCTTTTTTTAACGTTTTTTATTAAACTTAAATACATGTATGAAAGAACTTGAAAAGCCAACACCAAATAGAAAATATAAAGATTCAATTTTTGTGGACTTACTCACATCGGATGAAAAAAATATTAGAAACGTGTGTAAAGCTTTGGATAATTCTATAACGACGGAGCCTATAGAAATATTAAAGCTAGATAATGTTCTTTACACAGGGCTTAAAAATGATGTTTCGTGTTTAGTAGGTAATAAACTTATACTTCTTATAGAACACCAGTCTAGCATTAATGAAAACATGCCCATTAGGTGCTTACAATACATAGGGAGGCTTTACGAAAACCTTATTCCGTTACGTGATAGATACTCTGCAAAGCGAAAACAATACCCTAAGCCCGAATTTTATGTTTTTTACAATGGGGACGCCCCATATCCTCAATATAAAGAGCTCTGCCTTTCTGATTCTTTTATAGACAAAACGCGTGATGTGTCGTTAGAGTTAATTGTGAAAGTGATAAACATAAATTACAGCTTAAATAACGAGTTTCTTAAAAAGTGTGGCATTTTAAATGAATATTCACAATTTGTGAATCAAGTAAAGATGAATAGGGTTTATGGCAGAGACGGATATGATAAGGCAGTTCGGTATTTGGAAATACTTATTAATTCTATAGAGAATTAATAAGTATTAACATATTAATCCTTAATCTTTCGATAAGTTGCCGTTCAATTATCTTTAGGCAACTTGAAAAAGTGATAGAACTGTTGATTAAATGCTCTCCTAGCTTTAATCAACAGTTCGGTATTGTATGAAGAATGGGATATTAGAGGAGTATCTAAATATGAAAACAAGAGAGATTAATAGCATGTTGGTAGCTGAATATGATCCTGAACTTCACATGCAAGTTATGTTAGAAGATGCAAGAGAAGAAGGAATATTACAAGGGATAAGTCAAGGGATAAGTCAAGGGATAAGTCAAGGGATAAATCAAGGAATAATTAACATGGCACGTATTATGAAGACGAATGGATATTCTTTTAAAGAGATACAAAAGATTTCAGGGCTTAGCAAAGAAGAAATAGAAAGTTTATAGCTTATAGGATTGTAAGATTATGAAAAAGATAAATAAATGTATTGGTTTTTTCCTATTAATAGGAGTAATAACAAGTTTTTTTGCTTTTATGCTTTCATCATGTAATTATGATGTAAAAGAGTTTATAGAGAGAGGGTTTTCAAAACCTAGGTTTACTGCAACACCTGTTTTTAGCCCGTTTTTAGTGTCTTCTATAGAAACAGGTAGCAAAACATGCTTACCAAGCAATCAAGATATAAACTTGTTTCTTACAATAAAAAATGAATACAAGCTTGAATTGAAAGCTGAATGTAGCGTTCCTTCAAATAAAGAAAACTTTTTTAATAAGGCACCTTATGTAAAAAGCATAGATAACGGAAACCTTAATGTCTCTTTTAATTTTAAAGATACTGCAGAGCCTTCAAGTTCAAATAACTTTTTAGGAGAAGTGGTTCCAATAGAAATTAAATTGTTTGAATCTAAAACAAATAGATTTTTAGAATCAAAAGTTGTAGAAGCTATATGTAACTCTCCCCCCCCTGCGTTAACGAATGTTACATATATATATAGTCCCCACCAAGATGAGTTTAAAGTACATTTACCAAAAAATAGTGGAATGCATCAAGATTTAAGCAAGGTAAAGATAAAAATTTCTACAGAGTATGGGGGAAGTGAAAAAAAGGAAGAGCTTATAAGCATAGCAGAGCCAAGTGAGCAAGATATTGATGAAATTATAAACTTAAGAGGAAGCGGAAAATGGGCTTTACCAAATAGGCTTGGAGCAAGAAGGATTAGTCTTGTTGTGTTTGACAAAGCAGGTCTTTCATCAGTTGAAGAATATAAAGAGGGAATATTAAACATAGAAAATATTAGTTTAACACCTGCATTACAAGAAAGCATGTATGAACTTAGTGCTAGTATGTCAAAAAACCCTGGTGTGCCTACGCCCATTTTTGCTGACTTAAAATATTTTTATGGTGAAAAAAGGTATTGGGAAGAAAGAGGTTTTGTAGTTACATGCGAGGCAACAGGTTTTACACACACACCAAATGATTCTTTTATCAAAAATACAGCAAATCATGGCATTGGAAATTATAACGTTAATGTTAAACTTAAACAAAATGGCAAAAGTGAAGAACGTTTAGCTTCATACACAGTTAACATTACTTCTTTATACGAAGTAAGTGTTGAATGGGAAAATTATTTAAGTGTAGGTTGTGGCTATACAAGTGGCAAAATTGAACAAATAAAATACGGGGAGGGCATAGCGCGTCCTGTAGCTCCGCCACTTACACAAAGTAATGTAAATGAAATCTTCAGAGATTCCACTGTTATATTTACACTTGAAGGCTTTAATAGTGAAACACATGAAATTGTAGGGTGGAAAGTTAATGGTGCTACCATTACTAGCTCCACTTCAAATATAATTTTACAAGATGACAACAAGAAGCTTGTTATAACACGTGTTTCATCTAACATGAAAGTAAGTGTGGAAACAAAGAAAAAACAATTCCACATTAAATGGGAACTTCAAGATTCTGCTGGTGCTAGCTTTAACACTAGTGGTGCTAAAGTAGGAGCTAACATTGGTGGTAGGAATTTTCCTTTAAGCACGATGCCTCAAGACAAAATTGCTTATGCTACAGAAACGGCTGAATTAACATGGACTTGCCCAGCTAATTGGGAATTAAAAGACATAATAGTGAACATGGTTTCAAATGCAAGTAATCCTTCTGGCATTACAAGCCAAGGAGTTAGTATAGATGAAACTAACAACAAACTAACAATAACAAACATAACGAGCGAAAAGAATATTATTTTTGTGTTTGAAGAGTTGAAAGTTGCAAAGTTTAAAGCAACATGGGAAAACGGTGCTACTTACGGAAAGCTAGAAATTAAAAAGAGAGCAAAAGCAAATAGTCCTGCAAAAAATGAAGATATATTGAGTGTTAAAAGTGGTCAAGATGTGGAGATTCGTGTTAAAGGAGAAGAAACATTTGATCTTAAAGTTACAGGATTAGATCCAAAGAATAAAGTAATAGGATGGAGAAAAAAAAGTGCAGATGGCTCTTATCAAAACCTTAGAAGTACCCCTTGGGTGCAAGATGGTTTTTATAACAATAATATTACCGATTTAAAACTTAAAGGTAATGAAGCTATTGAAGTAATTATTTCAACTGTTGTAAAACTAAACTTTGATGTGAAAGAAGAAAATGGAAATGATGATTGTTCTGATGATTATGAAATAGTGGCAAAGCTTTCTAGTCCTCCATCATCGCTTGTGAAAAGCTTGATATTACCACTGGGTGCAGATAATATACCGAACTCACCAGTTAAAATTACAAAGAGCAATCCTAGTGGAAAAAGAGCAGTTTATGTTGTGAAAGGCAATAAGATTGATGTTAAACTTAATGGCTTACCTGTTAGTACACCTACTAGTGAACCTTATAAGACAAAGGTAATATGGAGATGGGAAGGACTTGTAGGTGCTCCTGTAATTCAAAAATGGAATAGCAAAATTGATCCTGAACGTCATGATTCTCTCT
Source organism: uncultured Treponema sp. (assembly GCA_963545065.1). GTDB lineage: Bacteria > Spirochaetota > Spirochaetia > Treponematales > Treponemataceae > Treponema_B. Next base: position 593 of record CAUUIE010000125.1, on the reverse strand, counting down.
TTGGAAACAACGAAATAAATGGACATAAATGTGATGAAGATTTAAATCTAAAAGCAATTATTGGGCCTCATAGAATGATAATAAATATTAGTGTAAGCTATTTCAGTACAGCAGAATTCAATAATGCAAAACTTAAATGTCATTATAAGCCTCCAAAAGCATCTGAAGAAAATAGCAAGAACCTTATTGGTAATGGCAATAACATAGCTGGAGAACATGGTACATATGCAGGACAAACTACAATATTGGAAATTACCAATGAATATTCTAATTCTGAAAAAATAACATACAAGTTTGAGCCTGAACTTATTGCACCTCCACTAATTACTCCTGATAAGAAGAAGGTAATAATTAAATTACAGACTATTACTGGTAATAGTGTAAATATTAGGGTTGTTAAAAACGATTAGTAAAAGATAAAAATAGGATAGAAAACATGTTTTAATCCCCTAGTTTAGGGCATCTTATAAAAACTTTAGGTGAAGTTTTTAGTAAGGTGCCCTTTTATAAGGGGATGATAATGATATTATAACTAGTAAAAAGAATGCTCGTAATCTTTTAGCTCGCTAAACTTGCCACTTTCAATAATTTTT
>CAUUIE010000124.1:0-4335 GCA_963545065.1 uncultured Treponema sp. | reverse complement strand
AACAGATAACGGGATATATATCTTTGAGTTTAAGGTGGGGGGTAAGCCTATTGATGCAATAGCACAAATAAAAGAAGCGGGCTATGGAGAAAAACATGAGGCAAGTGGAAAATCAATTTTTATTATTGGCGTTGAAATAGACAAAGAAAAGAGAAATATAAAAGAATGGAAAAGCGAAAAAATTAAATAAAAAACTTATGTTTGAACGCTCTTTAATAAAACTTTACTCATTTTAATTTACACAAATATGTTCGTGAATTACCAACTAAAACTTTCGCACATACTCTTAAAATAGTGCAAATTAAAGATTCATGCAATGCTAACCAAGAGTCTCGGATTTTATGTAAACACCTATCTTTAAATAAATTTCACTTAAATAATTATTAATCTATAGTTGTAAAATCCTTTCTTCAGGATAGTTACACGGAAAGCCTATTATTTTATCATATAATATATTTCCAACCTTTTTGTTAGGAATCTTTACATTTTTACATCTATAATCATTACCGCCGTCTAATTTACCAAAAGCACTTTCACCAACATTAATAACACTAGAAGGCAAGGAAACCACTAATTTAATGCAACCATAAAATGCAAAATCTGTTACAGCCTCTAACTTTAAAAAGTTAGAAAGGTCAATATTTGTCAACCCTATGCATCCTGAAAAACCACTGATAGAAACTAGATTTTTGCATCTTGATAAATCTATCTTTTTTAAACTAGTGCAATTTTTAAAAGCATTATTATTAATAGATTCCAAACTACTTGGAAAAATAATATTTTTCAAATTTACACAGTTTTCAAATGAACTTTCACCAATAAAAACAAAATTTGAACACCTAGACAAATCCAAAGTTTTTATATTACTACAATCTTTAAAAGCATTTTCTCCAATGCAACGAATTTCTTTTTCATCTATCCTTTCAGGAATATGCAACACCTCAGGTACTTTTGTTTTATCAAATCCATCTTTTAGCTTTATGTTGCCTAAGTCATTTATTTCAAACATATCTTTTGGAATATTTATGGCACAAGCAAAAACCACTGCATCTTTTTCAAATTTATAATTATCATTCAAGACAATTCCATCTTTGCTTGTAAGTTTCCATTTATCTAAAAACCAATCATTTTCAAACTCAACACCTAATAACTCTGGTACTGCTTGTATATTTTGCCAAGTTACATCTTTTTGAAAATCAAAACTTATTCCCCTTCCAGTCTTTAAATGCTCTCCATCAATTGTTATTTTAATTTTGTCGTCTCTTTCATTTTTTTTCAAAATATTAGATTTATTACAGCCTATGAATATGGAAAATATAAAAACTACAATTGCAAAAAAAAGATATTTACTAAACTTTAAATTATTAATCATTTTTCTACCCTTAAAAATAAACCTCAATCATGTAGCACTTATGATAATGAAAAAAATTAATTAATAAAAAGAAAGTTACTAATAGGAAAGTATTTTTTCCATGACAAAATAGCACATTCAAAGGCAATAAAAAAAGCTAGGAATCTTTAAGACTCCTAGCTTTCAAAAACATGAAGTGCTAACCTATAAGCTTATAGCCCTTTATGGCAAAACCACCAATCATAACCTTCATATTCTTTTAATCTAGTTGCAGCATCTTTCACACTTGCAGCAGGTGGCACTATTACATGATCTTTAATAAGACCGTTATTTGGCCAATCGCATGGTAATGCTACACCATTTTTATCTGCAACTTGCAATGCTTTAACAATGCGAAGAATCTCTTGCATGTTTCTGCCAGCTTCCTGTGGATAGTACAAGATTAAACGCACCTTTGATTCAGGATCAACTACAAAAACAGCTCTTACAGTGTTTGTTCCTTTTCCAGGATGCAAAAGACCTAAAGCATTTGCAACAGTGTCATTTGCTGCAATAACAGGGAAAGTAATTTCCACACCCAATTTTTCTTTTATCCATTCAATCCATTTAATGTGACTAAACACTTGATCAACAGAAAGACCAATTAATTTAACACCAATCTTTTCAAATTCTGGCATTAATTTTTGGAAACCTACAAACTCAGTTGTACATACAGGAGTAAAATCTGCAGGATGACTAAACAAAACAAACCAAGAACCTTTCATATCACATGGCAATTTCATAGGACCATTTGTTGTTTGCACTTGTAATTTTGGAAATTCATCGCCTAAAAGAGGCATTGTAAATTTGCATTCTTCCATAAAACCCTCCTAAACACATTAAAATATTTTTTATAAGCATAAGGATAAATTCCTTACACCTAAAGATTATATTAGCTAAAACCTTAAAATGCAAGAATTATTTTTACACACTAAACAGAATAATTAATTCTTTTTCATCTTTTTTGGTTGCGTCATGTTTTCAGGCTTTAACACTGTTTTTAGCTCATCTTCAGAAAGATAACCTTTTTCTAACACCAACTCAGCAACTCCTCTTCCCTCTTTTAATGCTGCCTTTGCAATCTCGCTAGATTTTTCATACCCGAGTATTGGGTTTAGTGCTGTAACTAATCCTATGCTATGATGCACCATATCCTTGCAACGTTCAGCATTTGCTTCAATTCCTGAAATGCATCTTTCTCTTAATGTAACAAAAGCATTAACTAACAATTTTGCATCTTCAAAAAGAGAATAAATCATTACAGGTTCAAAAACATTCAACTCTAATTGAGCTGCCTCTGCTGCCATCATGCAAGCTGTATCATTACCTATCACTCTAAAACACACTTGGTTTACAACTTCAGGAATAACAGGATTCACTTTACCAGGCATAATGGAAGAGCCTGGCTGCATTGGTGGAAGTTTAATTTCATAAAAACCAGTTCTAGGTCCTGAAGAAAGAAGACGAAGATCGTTACAAATCTTAGAAACTTTAACTGCAAGCCTCTTATATTGTGATGAAAGAGTTAAAAAGTCTGAAGTATCATTTGTTGCAGCAATTAAATTTTTAGCAATTTTAATATCAAAACCTGTAATTTTTGAAAGATGCTTTGCAACTTTTGCAGGATATTCTGGGTCGCTATTAATACCTGTTCCAATAGCAGTAGCCCCCATATTCACAGTGTATAGGTTCTCTTCAGCATCTTTAAGTAGTTTAATTTCACATTCTAAAGATGCAGCATAAGATTCAAATTCTTGTCCTAGTGTCATAGGAACTGCATCTTGTAACTGTGTGCGTCCCATCTTTATATAAGAAGAAAACTCTTTTCCTTTTTCTCTAAATGATTTAATAAGATTTTCCAACTCTGCAATTAATTTTTTATTACTTAAAGCAAGCCCCATTTTTGCAGCTGTAGGATATGCATCATTTGTGGATTGTGCATAGTTTACATGATTATTTGGATGGCACGGACTATACTCTCCCTTTTTGCCACCTAATATTTCATTACACCTATTAGCAATCACTTCGTTTGCATTCATATTTGTAGAAGTGCCTGCACCTCCTTGAATCATATCAACAACAAATTCCTCGTCAAATTTGCCTTCATTTATTTCATGGCAAGCCTGAACAATTCCCTTATGTATGTTACATGGTAAATAGCCAAGATCGTGGTTTGCTTCTGCAGCAGCCTCTTTAGTCATAGCTAAACCTTTTATAAAATCTGGATAGTCTTGTAATCTCACCCCTGTAATCTTAAAGTTTCCAACACTTCTAAAAGTTTGAACTCCATAATATGCTGCATCAGCAATTTCCAATTCTCCCAACAAGTCGTGTTCTTTTCTCATACACTTAAACTCCCTTAAACTCATATTTTAGCAAAATATCAAAATTACTATGTCTTTATAGTATACATAAAATCATTTATAAGCAAGATAGAAGACAATGAAGATATATTAAAACTACCTTATTGATAACAAGGTACCCTTTTTAGTGCGTTTTAATAATTTTCATAATTTATATGGAAGAAAGTTTAAAAAAAATGTTTAATTGGTCCATTAAAATGATTTATATTAGCATCCGCACTTTCACCTTTTTTCATCCTCTCTTTAACGGGGAAGCTCCACTTTTTATTGCCCGCCCTCTAAAACTTTTAACACTCAGATCACCTGTTTTTTATGGGGGAGTCCCATTTCTTTTATAGGAAATTCTCACCATTCTCACCCCAAAAGAAAGCCTTTTTTAAAAACTTAAGTACTTCCTTCTCAAATTCTAGCTAGAGTTTGGGCAAAAACTAGCTAGAGTTTAAAGAAAGTCTAGCTAGAGTGTGAGCCCATTTACTACTAGAACATGGATCCCATCATTACAATAAACGCATCCCTAGGTATGTAACACTATGCCTCTTGTTCTAGCTAGAAGAGGGATGGCATTCTAGCTAGAATTGATGC
>CAUUIE010000123.1:0-4416 GCA_963545065.1 uncultured Treponema sp. | reverse complement strand
AAATGGATGGAAAAGTTTTTAATATATCGGACCAGGAAATAGGAGTAACAGTGCCCCCTTTTCATTCACATTGTAGAACAGTTATAGCTCCATACTTTGATGATGAGCCTACAAGAGCATCAAGAGATGAAAATGGAGAATATAAAGAAGTTAAGTACATGAATTATAAGGAATGGAAAGACCAATATATTAAGAAAGAAGTTATTGAAAGAGCTCCAGATGAAGAGTTAGAAAGAAAATTACCAAGATTAACTAGACAAAAGGAAGGATTTACAAGACAACAAGAAGAAATAACTTGCTATAAGGCAACAGGAACAAAGAATAAAATCTATATGGAAGGAAAAACAAGAGATACTCTTATGATAGATGATTTTAACAATAAGACTTCTATTAAAGAATCTATTAAATATATAGATGATACATTATCAAAAGCATTTGAAACTATGGGAATGGATAAAAATGATTTTGGAGATTTAAAGGTAATTGTAATGACAAAGGAAAATACATTTGCTTCATACTATCCTAAAGGAAATGTTATATATATAAATCCTGTATATCTAGGAAGTGAGAGAACATACAATAAAATCTTTGATAGTGGAATATTAAAAAGTTTAACTAATTCAGATAATATTTTATCAAACTATATCCATGAATTAACTCATGCTTATGAAAATATGTATTATAAAAAATTCTATAAAGGCATGGATATATTAAAAATAAAAAAGGAAAATTTAGATAAAATCCTTGCTTTTGTAAAAGAAAATAAGTATAATATAGAAGAAGAAATAAGTTTGTACGCTTATGAAGAAAAAAAAGATATTAGCGAGTTATTAGCTGAATCATTCACTGGTAAAAAGCTAGGTAAAAAAAGTTTATTAATAGATTACATATTGAGTTTATATAATTTATAGGAGGAGTAAAATGACAATAATCATAGATCCTGAATATCGGAAATTAGCAACATTGTTAGCTCCTTATTGGGTGTATGACAAAGAAAAAAAGGAATTTATAATTCCAGAAGATGCACCAAAAGAAATTCATGATGCTGCTAAAAGGAAACAGGAACTTTGGGAAAAATATCAGGAATATTAAAATTAAGAGAGTTTTTTAACTCTCTTTTTCTTTTGAATGGAGGCAAACTATGGAGGATAAAAAAATAAAAAAAATTCTTGAAGCAATGAATGGAGTATCACTTCAAGAATGGAAAAACTTAAAATCTTATTTTGATAATAAGTTTTATCTTAATAAAAAATTTGAAAATAATGAATTAGCATTTAAAACTGTAAAAATTTTTTTTAATTCAAACCAGGAATCCAACCTTTAACTTCTTTTAAAAAGTTATAGGCTCTTTTCATTTCAGAATTATCTTTTAAATAAGAGTATCCATTTGTGGTTAATCTTGGGTTTGCAGCTTTAAAACCCGACATACCTGGAATAATAAGTAGACCTTTTACAAGTTTATCATCAATGATATTTTCAATAATTACCATAAGTTCGGATTCTTTCAGTTTTAATTTTTCTAAACTAAGAGTTTCATCATAGTCAAATGAATTATTGTAAGAACTTTCTTCAATAGCTTTTAGAACTTGGTAAACACTGACAAAGTAATCTTTCATAGTTTCACCTCCTGAGAAAAATTATATCATATTTAAAAATTTTTCTGTTAAAAGAGGTTGTAATTATATTAAAATTGTCATTTTTTGTGTTATCACTTGACAAACTCTAACATTTATAGTACAAATAGTATTATAACTATTAGGAGGGGATTTTATGAAAAGATTTTTATTGCTTTTAATGCTTTTACTTTCATTCAATATCATGGCTGAATTAAATGATGTTCCAGTTGAAAAAGGAGAGTACAAAGGCTATAGGAAATTAGTTGGACACGAATATCAAGATAGATTTGATGTTTATTTTAAAGTTACTGGTGGTGGACAACAAATAGCAACAGTTCCTACATTTAAAGGAATAAATTTAAAAGAAAAAGTTACTCTTGAAATGCCTGATGGAGAAAAAAGAAGTGCTACTAAAAAAGAATGGTTTAAACTTTTTAGAACTTTAAAATTTGATTCAAGTTGGAGTAGATATTTTAGAGAAAAATATGATGATTTTTATAGCGAGTGGTTAAGTACAGTACCTACTTCTGATGTTGAAGAAATGGTTATAAATTATATAGCAACTCAATATAAAGGAGAAGTAGAAACTTCAACAAATTCAGATAATAATGAAGTACCTTCAACTTATGTAGATCCTGTTAGTGCTGAACTAGCTGAACGTGAAGCTTTAAAAAGATACCAAACACCTATTGAAGATCCACCACAAGAGAAAAAAGAAGAAAAAGGATTTTTTCAAAATGCCTTTGAAACTATATTCGGATTATAAATAAAACAAAAAATTTAAGAGAGAGTAAAATCTCTCTTTTATTTTTTAAAAATTTCTCTTGACTTTTTGTCGTCAACAATTTATAATATTGTTGTCGTCAGAAAGGAGTGTGAGAAATGGATGACAAAAAAAAGATAGGAAGACCTAAATCTTTAAAACCAAAATCTATAAAATTGACAGTTAGAGTTGATGAAGAAACTAATAAGATTTTAGAAGATTATTGCAATAGGAAAAATAAAACTATTGTAGAAGGTGTAAGAGATGGAATAAACTATTTAAAAGAAAAATAAAAGAGTGATATTCTAAGCCCTGAGAAAGTTTTGAAATATCACTCACCACCAAAGTATTGGTATGTAAATATTATACACTGCATACCTCTATTTTGGCAACTAAAAAATTAAAATGGAGGTATTTTTTTATGGAAAGAGAAAATAAAAATTTATTATTGTATTTTGTAGAATTAGGAGCAAGAAAAGGAATTTTAAAAGACAGAGTTGCAGAGGAAAAGGAAAAGCTGTTTAAAATATTATCAGAAGTTGAAAAGATTTTAACATCAACTAATAATAATCAATTAAATGTAAAATTAGAAAATATGGTTAATGATGTAATAGAATTAACACAACATCAATATTTTGAATATGGAAAGATTGCTAATACTATTGAAGAAGAATATCAATTAAATTACAATCCATTTGAAAGAAAAGTTGATTAAAATGGAAGAAAAGACAATAAATGAATTGTTTGGACTATTGAAGGAAATTGTATTAATCATAAATGGAGGTAACAAATGAATAATAACCAATTACAAATTATAGATGAAAGAGAAGTATTAGGAAAACAATTAAGAATATATGGAGATTTTGAAAATCCATTATTTTTAGCAAGAGATGTTGCTGAATGGATAGAGCATAGTAATGTTACTAAAATGTTAAATGGTATTGATAAAACTGAAAAAATAGTAATAAAGATACCCTCTAACAATTTGTTAGTGGGTCTACAAAGCAATACAGAATATACATTTTTAACAGAAGAAGGTTTATATGAAGTTTTAATGCAAAGTAGAAAACCAATAGCAAAAGAATTTAAAAAGAAAGTTAAAGAAATATTAAAAGATGTTAGAAAATATGGAATGTATGCCACAGATGAATTATTAGACAACCCAGATTTAATAATAAAAATGGCAACTAGATTAAAAGAAGAAAAAGCAAAAAATAAAGAGCTTGAAGATAAGATGAAAGAAGATAAACCAAAAGTATTATTTGCTGAAGCAGTATCAATAGCAAAAAATACTATATTGGTTAGAGAGATGGCAAAGTTAATAAAGCAAAATGGAATTGATATGGGAGAAAAAAGACTGTTCATTTGGTTAAGAGAAAATGGATATCTAATAAAGAAAATAGGAACAGACTATAATATGCCAACTCAAAGGTCTATGGACTTAGGATTATTTGAGATAAAAGAAACTCCAGTGCTTCACTCAAGTGGAGAAATTGAAATAAGTAAGACACCAAAGATTACTGGTAAGGGACAACAATATTTCTTAAATATATTTTTAAAAGATATAGCATAATAACAGAAAGCACTTAGTTAAGTCTAGGTGCTTTTTTTATTGCAAAGGAGAGTGATTATCTTCAAATAATTTTAATAATTATAAAAGATAATTCGTGTTTTTAGTATTGTACACGATAAAGAATAAGAGCTAAATTGTTGACATACAACATTAAAAATGAAAGGAGCAAATAAATGAATAAAGATGAATTAATAAAGTTAGGACTAACTGAAGAACAAGCAACAATGGTAACAGAAAAGTATGTAAATATGGTTCCACAAGGAAGATTTAATGAGATTGTAGAAGAAAAAAATTCTTTAAAATCACAGCTTGCAGAAAGAGACAAGCAATTAAAAGAGTTAGAAAAATCTGTGGGAGATAATAAAGAATTAAAAGCTCAAATTGAGAAACTTCAAAATGATAATAAGAGTGCTGCTGAAAAATATGCAAAAGACTTATTTGATTTACAATTAAACAATGCAGTT
>CAUUIE010000122.1:0-4425 GCA_963545065.1 uncultured Treponema sp. | reverse complement strand
AGACCCCGAGATTACAAATCACGTGCTCTGGACCAGCTGAGCTAAGTTGGCAAAACGTAATTTTGAGTTTATAGAATATAAACAAAAATGTCAAGCATAATACATTAAGTCTTTTTATTAAGGTTTAAAAAAGTGATGACGTAAAAAAAAAAAAGAAAAATATTTATGAAATTATATTATAAAACTTCATAAAAAACTTTTTAAGCTTAAAAAGCACAATTTCTTTCTTTTCCATCCTATTCCCAGTTTGAGTAAACCTAGAAATAGGGGGCAAAATTCCATCAATAGCTCTTCCTATAGTTTTCATCTCACCATCTATAAAAGCATATTTCATAAACTCTCTTGTCTCCCTCTCTTTTAAATGCTCTTTTTCTATAATCTCTTTTAAATCCTTCTCCGCCTCTTCATCAACAAAACGCTTCCAATCTTTTACCACATCAGTTTTTGGATTCATCTTTTTAATAAATGCAAAAATAAGCTCTTTTTTGCTCCTAAGCTCTAAACTTCCTGTAATAGTTTTTTCTATGTCAAGCAAAATCTTTTTATCTTTACAATTAGAATTATGATACTTTTTAACAAGAAAAAGAATATAGTCTACATCCACATCAATTTCAGTTATAAGACCTATTTCAAAAACAACATCATCATTAATTCTTTCCCCATCCCCCTTTTTCTCTTTTCTATACTTTTGAGATAAGTCTATATATCTACCCTTATAATCTTGAAAATCTGATGGCTCTTCCATTGTTTTAACATTTTTAGACTCATCAAAACACCTTAAAATATTTTGAAGTTTTAAAATTTTACCAAACAATTTTATAAACTCCGCCTCCCCCTCACCACTTTCAAAATTCTTTTCTAAAGGAAACTCATTTTTAAGCTTTTCAATTAGCTCAAGATAACCTAAAACATGCCTTCCATTCTCATCGTCATAACCTTTCATATACTCATCATAAGTTTTAAGAAGGACAACACTATTAATTGAAGAATCTCCATAAAGCCCTAAAGCTTCATCCACCTCTTTTTTAAGGTCTCTAAAACAAATAATGTTCCCATAAGATTTAACTGAATTTAAGATTCTATTTGTACGAGAAAAAGCCTGTATTAGCCCGTGTTGTTTTAAATTCTTATCTACAAAAAGAGTGTTTAACATAGTAGAATCAAAACCTGTTAAAAACATATTAACCACAATGAGTAAATCAATCTCCCTATTTTTCATTCTCATGGAAACATCCTTATAATAGGAAGAAAACTTTTCATTAGACGTATCATAAGAAACATTAAAATATTCATTATAATCTTTTATTGCCTCTTGCAGAAAGTCTCTAGAATCTTTATCAAGCCCATCCAAATCCATACTTTCATCAATATCAACAAAACCATTATTTGCTTCTTCGTTTTGGTCTTCGTTTGGATTAAAACTAAAAATAATAGAAATAAAAAGTTTATCGCTACTTCTCTCATTTTGTTTTTTAAACTCACTATAATAACGCTTTGCAGCCTCAATAGATTGCACTGCAAAAATAGCATTAAAACCATTAAAATGCTTTTTAGATTGTTTTCCTTCAAAAGGACTATCTTTTTGAAAAAGCTCATCATCACTTACTATATTTTGAAATTTTTTCCTATATGTTTTATCGTTAAAATGTTCTAAAACATATTTAACAATAAGTGAAATTCTTTCCTTTGAATATAATGCACTTTCACTATCAATCTTTAAAATCATCTTATCTTTAATCTCTTCTTTCATTTTCATAGTTTCAACATAACTTACATGAAAGGGTAAAACATTTTTATCTTTAATTGCATTAACAATTGTATAAGTGTGAAGTCTTTCGCCAAACGTTTGATCTGTAGTTTTCAAGTTTACATATTTACCACTATTGGAATTAATAGCAAAAATAGGAGTGCCTGTAAAACCAAAGAGGTAATACTTTTTAAAAGAGTCTGTAATTTCTTTATGCATATCTCCAAACTGAGACCTATGGCATTCATCAAAAATAATTACAACATGTTCATTATAAATTGAATGCTCTCTATATTTTTTAACAAACCTACCCAGTTTTTGAATTGTGGTAATAATTATTTTAACATCTTTATCTTTTAATTGCTCTTCAAGCTTCTTTGTAGAATTATTACTATCAGCAGCTCCTTTTTCAAACCTATCATATTCTTTCATTGTTTGGTAATCTAAATCTTTCCTATCAACAACAAAAAGCACTTTACAAATGCCTTTTAAGCCTGTTGCAAGCTGAGCCGTTTTAAAACTAGTAAGTGTCTTTCCACTTCCCGTACTATGCCATATATACCCTCTAGCTTCTACACTTCCTGCAGCACTTAAGTGCATAGAAAGCTTAATTTTGTTTATTATCTTTTCTGTTGCAACAATTTGATAAGGTCTCATAACTAAAAGAAGATTTTCTGAAGTGAAAACACAATATTTTGTTATAATATTTAATAAAGAGTGTTTTTTAAAAAAAGTTTTAGTAAAGTCTACTAAATGAGAGATAACATTATTTTTTTCATCTGTCCAATAACTTGTAAATTCAAAACTATTAGATGTTGTAGTTTTACTTTTAAAATTATTTTCATCTTTAATGTGTCTTTCTCTGGTTGTGTTTGAATAATATTTTGTTTCACTTCCGTTAGAAATAACAAAAAGCTGAACATATTGGAAAAGCCCGTCCCCCTCTCCAAAATTTTTTCTGCTATATCTATTAATTTGATTAAAAGCTTCCCTAATGTTTTTTCCTTGATTTTTTAGCTCCACATGCACTAAAGGAAGACCATTCACTAAAATTGTAACATCATACCTTGCTTTATAATTTCCATTTTCTTCCCTGTATTGATTTATCACTTGCAAAGCATTTTTATCTATTATTTCTTTTTCTATAAGTTTAATATTTTTAACGGCTCCATCATCTAAAATCAATGTTTGAATATAATCTTGTTGAATTTTACGCGTTTTTTCTACAATGTCATCATTTCCATTAGAAATCTTTTCCCTATAAAACATTTCCCACTCATTGTTAGAAAAATGAAAATTATTAAGTTTTTCAAGTTGCACTCTTAAATTAGAAATTAAATCTTTTTCACACTTAATATTAGCATATTCATAACCTTCTCTTTTAAGATTAAAAATAAACTCATCTTCTAACATCTTTTCATTTGGATACGCCTTATTTTTTTCAACTTCACTTTTATATTCTTCTATTACAGTAAAGCACTCATCTAAAGTTTTAGCTTTCTTTTCTTCCATAAAGCTTCCCTAAAAATTAAAATCTAACAAAAGGTTTCTATAATATTCATACTGCTTTTTTCTTAAAATTATCTCTTGGGGTATTCCTTCAGATATTCCATTTGTAAGCCTTTCAAACTTATCTAATATATTAACTATTCTTTTTTGCTCTTCTATTGGTGGTACAGGAATTAATGTGTTTTCCAAGTCTTTATTATATAATCTTGCAATTGTTCCACCTTTAACTATTTTCCAAGGAATAAGTTGATAATAGTAAAATAAATATTTATTCAATACTTCTTTTTCTTCATGTTCTAACCACACAATATTTGAATCTTGATAATACGAAGGCTCTCCGTTATATATTAACATTTTACCTATTGTTCCAGAAGCAGAAAGCAACACATCCCCTTTTTTAGGAACAGAATATTTACTTTTATATTCTTCATATAATTCTTTAGAAATATATGTATCTGCTTTTTTACCAAAAGTTCCTATCTTATAAAATGGTATACCACCTAAAGAGTTCGTTTGTGCTTTTAATACTCGTTTGCACATTGCAATGCGCCCTAGTTCTTTTAATTTTTTCCAAGTAACACCATTTTTAAAACTTAACAATTTATTTCTATAATAGCTATATTGCTCCCTCCTAGCTTCCAGCTCCGCTTCCAGCTCCGCTTCCAGCTCCGCTTCCAGCTTTTTAAAAGTGTCTAATATCGAAACTATTCTTTTTTGCAAGTTTTTACTAATCATCGGTATTTCAATACTTAAAAGAGTTTCTTTTGAAATACTAGGAATACCAGCTCCTTGCTTAGAGTTTTGAAGTTCTTTTTGATTTAATCTTAATAGATGAAACAAAAACCTATTAAAACAATAATAATTATAGCCATAACATTTTATAATTTCTTTACGTGGAATTACAGAAAACGCATGTGCTCCTAAGTAAAATTTAGTTTCTATAAAATTAACAAAACCTGCAGAAGCCCCACCTTGTGCTACAGTAATAGTATTTTCTACATTACTAAATAAATCTACATATCCTGATGGTAACACCCCTCCATTAATAACAGGATACTTTCCATTTTCTAACATATCACGCTTATTAAATTGTTTTCCTTGTGAGACCTCACACACCTCCCAAAGCCTCTTCCATTCAACCTTTTCTCTATCCCGTTTAATCATAGTCT
>CAUUIE010000121.1:0-4569 GCA_963545065.1 uncultured Treponema sp. | reverse complement strand
AAATAAAAGAAAAATCAAATTTAGTAGAAGCTTTAATATTGGTGCCAACACGTGAACTTGCTTTGCAAGTAGCAGATGAAACTGCCTCTTTTGTGATAAAAGACTACCCTAGTGTTGCAACAGTTTATGGTGGCTCTTCAATGATAGCTCAATTGAGAGCATTAAAAAAAGGAGCTCAAATTGTTGTAGGCACTCCAGGGCGTGTGATTGACCACTTGGAACGCTCCTCTTTGGATATTTCAAACATAAAATATTTTATTCTCGATGAAGCAGATGAGATGCTAAACATGGGTTTTATAGAAGATATAGAAAAAATATTTAGCTTTGCTAATAAAGAGGCACGAATATTAATGTTTTCTGCTACTATGCCTACACCAATATTAAAGATTGCAAAAGACTTTATGGGTCATTATGAAATACTAGAAGAAAAGGTAGTAGAAGATGCACCTTCCTCACAAGAACAATTTTTCTATGTTTTATATGAAAAAGATAAAGTGGAAGCTTTAAGTCGCATAATAGACATAAATGATGATTTTTATGCTTTAATTTTTTGCCAAACAAAATTAGACACAGAAGATGTTGCAAAGGAATTAGAAGAAAGAGGATATTTAGCTGTAGCATTGCATGGGGATATTCCTCAAAGCATTAGAGAAAAAATATTGTATCGGTTTAGAAATAAGCTTATAAAAATATTAGTGGCAACAGATGTGGCTGCACGTGGCATTGATGTGGACGGCATTACCCATGTTGTAAACTATGCCCTTCCTTTTGATAGTGCAGTTTACACTCATAGAATTGGAAGAACGGGGAGAGCCGGTAAAAGAGGGATAGCATTAAGTTTTGTAAGGCCTAATGAAAGGCGAAAGATGGAATATATAAGAAAAGAAACGGGGGGGAACATAAAGGAAGAAAAGCTTCCTTCAATAAAGGATGTAATTGAAAAAAAGAGAAGTCGTCTTTTGTTTTCTATTTGCGATAAAGTGAAAGAGTCTTTAAAAGAACCCCCAAATTTAGAATTTGTTGCATTTACAAAAAAGCTTTTAGAGTATGGCTCTTCAGATGTAATTCTTCCCTATATTTTGCAACTTCAATATGAAAAAGAACTTTCTCCTTCAAAATATAAAAGCATAAAACCATTATATAAAGAGAACCAAGAAAAGGGAAAAAAGGGAAAGACTTTCAAAGAGGTAACTAAAATATTTATTGCATGGGGCAGGAAAGATGGGGCTACTAAAAAGAAAATATCAGATGTTCTTTCGCTAGCTCTTTCTATTGCCCCTCATCTAATAGATGGAATAGAAATAGAAAATAAATTCTCTCTTTGCTCCCTTCCAAGTAAGCAAGCACTTATGGCAACTCGCCTTTCAAAGAAAAATAAGAATTTGCCACACATTCATATTGATGAAAAAGATGAAAAAAGAAAATTTACTCATTATAACAAAAGGATGAAAAAAACGTCTCATTAATTAATAAAGTTGGGAGGAAAAAGGTGAAAAAGATATTATTATGTTTAGTTTTGTTTTTATGTATTTCTTGTAATGAAGAAAATAAGGAGGGAAGCATGCTAGAAGGAGAAAAAAGAGCTGATGGTTTAAAAGAAATTTATTTTGCAGGTGGATGTTTTTGGGGAGTTGAAGGATATTTCAAAAAAGTAAAAGGAGTAGAAGATACAAACACAGGCTATGCTAATGGCAAAAGTGATGATGCAACATATAGGGGCTTACATGAAAGCGATCATGCTGAGACCGTCCAAATTGTGTATGATGAGAATGTTGTAAGCTTAGAAGAGCTTTTGGTACGTTTTTTTAGCATTATAGACCCAACTTCATTAAACAAACAAGGAAACGATCACGGAAGACAATATAGAACAGGTATTTATTATAAAGACTCAGGTGTAAAACCAGTAGTAGATAATTTTATTTCTTTTATGCAGAAAAAGATAAAAGGGAAAATATTGGTGGAAGTGGAACCATTAAAGCATTTTATTTTGGCAGAAGAATATCACCAAGATTACTTAGATAAAAACCCAGGAGGCTATTGCCACATCAACTTATCTGAAGCTAATAAATCTCTTAGTAGTGATTTGAGTGTAAAAAGCATTGCAAAAGATAAATTAAAAAGTGAACTTACAGACATTCAATACAAAGTTACTCAAGAAAAAGATACAGAAAAACCTTTTTCTAGTGAGTATGATAAGTTTAATGAGCGTGGCATTTATGTTGATATTGTTACAGGGAAACCTTTGTTTTCATCTAATGATAAGTATGACGCAGGATGTGGATGGCCAAGCTTTACTAAGCCTATTACAACCGATGCTTTAGACTACAATGAAGACAATAGTTTTGGTATGAAAAGAATTGAAGTAACTACCAAAAAAGATGGCACTCATTTAGGTCATGTTTTTAATGATGGCTTAAAGAATAAAGGCGGGCTTAGATATTGCATTAATGGCTCTTCTTTAAGATTTATTCCATATGACAAAATGGAAGAAGAAGGCTATGGAGATTATAAAATATATGTAAAATAGAAACATATACGATAAAAGGTATATTTTCGTAATTATTCTTTTATATGGGGATTTATTTTAATAATCCCCATATAGTTTTAAACGTCGTTAAATAATAAATTTATCAACTTTTTCTTTTAAATCTTCCATGCTTTTCTTATTTTTTTGGCTAATCTCACTGATTCCTTGAACTGCCTTGTTTATTTGTTCAGAACCTGTTGCCATTTCATTCATACTATGCGAAATAACATGAGAAAGATCATCTAATCGCTTTATTTCTATAGTAATTTTTTCACTTTCTTTTAACATTTCATTTGAGATAGTAGCAACTTTAGAACTAACATCTGTTATTTTTTTAATATCGCTCATAACTTCTGCACTTTTGCTTTCTTGCATTTTCATAGTTTCATTAAGAGAACTACTCATATTTTTAACATTTTCTGCTAAATCAAAAATTATTGCAAACTTATTTTGTGCATTTTTTGAAGCATCTGAAAGAATATTAAGTTCATTTGATAGTGTTTTAAGAGTGTTTGTTATTGTAGCTCCTTGAGAATTAGATTCTTCTGCTAGCTTTCTTATCTCGTCTGCCACAACTGCAAAGCCTTTCCCTGCCTCTCCTGCGTGTGCTGCCTCTATTGCTGCATTCATTGCAAGTAAGTTAGTTTGGCTTGCTATGTTTTGAATAACAGTAGACGCTTCCATTAAAGAGCCAGATTCTTCTGTTATTTTTTCAGTTATTGCACTGGAATTTAAAATACTTTCTCTTCCTTCTCTTGTTGCATTTGATAATTCTGTTATCATACTATCACTTTTTTCTAATGTTTTTGTAATGTTTAAAATGTTTTGTAACATAGTTTGTGTGGAGAAAGAAGAGTGTTCTATACTTTCATATTCTTCTTCTATACTTTTTGAAAGAACTTTTAAGGTAGATATCATGTTATTTAAAGTGATACTAACATGATTTTCACACTCTCCTTGCATTATTACCTGAGACTTAACTCCATCTATATTTCCTTGAATTTCATTCATAGCACTGGCTGTTTCGGTTGTGTTTGTAGAAAGTTCATCTCCTATATTCAAAAGTTGTTGTGCAAGATTATTAATAGAAGTTATTAAGGTTTTTATATTTTTCACAGTTTTATTAAAACCTAAAATCATAAGAGCAATTTCATCATTGCTATGGGTTTCCATAAATACTCTAAGGTCTCCATCTCCTAATGCTTTTAGTTTTGTAGAAATTATTCCAATTGGCTTTATAATAGAACTATTCATTGCTAATAAAAAAAGAGTAATCCAAATAAATAAAACTATAGAGGCTCCTGCTGTAACAATTGTAAAATAACTTATTTGTTTGGTTGCTTTTTCTACCTCTTTTTGCATTCTTGTATCTACTTTTATAATAAATTCATTTATAGGTCCCATTATATTTTTAACTTTTTTTGTATAGTTTTCATCATATAATATTCTTAAAGCAAAGTCTTTTAAGCTTTCTTTTTGTAGCATAGAAAAAACACCAGGGACAAAAGCTTTTTCTTTTATACACTTCATAGCTTGAGTTTCTATTGGAACAAGTTCATTTGATATTAAAAAAGACTTTTCTAATAAATCCATTTCAGATTTTATACATCCTAGCTCTTTTAATAAATCAGTTTGGCTTATGTTTTTGCCAGGCGAAAGCAGGTTGTGAACTGTATTAGGTCTTGCAATTTTTCCCTCTCTCCATAGAGCAATTTGCTCGTATTCTTTTAAGTATGTTTCATCCTTTGTAGCAACAAAATATCTTGAACTATTTGTCAAAGCTTCAGAGGTTTCTTTTACTTCTTTTGCCATTAATAACAAAAGGACTTGTTGTTTTTGAACTTTAACTAAGTGATTCTTTGTTGCATTTGAAAAAAGTGATAAAACAAAACTACCAATTAAAAGACATGCTGTAATTAATGCTAATATAAAAAATCTAAAGCGTATTGATTGCCTTTTGGTCATATGGATGTCCTCCTATAAGGCATTTTTTACATATGAATATAAAAAGTAAAAAAAAGATGTAAATATAAAAAAGGATT
>CAUUIE010000120.1:0-4630 GCA_963545065.1 uncultured Treponema sp. | reverse complement strand
AAGTAAGTAAGTAAGTAAGTAAGTAAGTTTGAATTTACTTTAAACATATATTATTCCTATAATAAGAGCTTAATTTAACAACTAAACTAATTATACTTATAGGGTATTCACTGTAAGTGAAGATAAGATATAACAAATGATAGAATGAGTCAATAGCACTTTTAAAAAGTGCAGTTATATTCAAGTATAATACAACATCAATAAAATCTAATATTTAAGCTTTTCTAAAGTTTCTTCTAGTTTTTCTTTAGATTGTTTAAGATCAAAAGTTTCCTTATCTAATTCCCCTAAACCTATAAACTGAAAATTATCATCTACCATAAAATAAAGAATATATGTTTCATAATTATATAGCGATTCGCAAGCTACACCCAAACCTATTATTTTTTTGCCTGTTTTATCAAAATGTGCAGTTCGAATTTTAAATTTAAATGCTTCAAAAAAATCTTTAAGAAGAGAGTTAAATAATTCTTCTTCTTTTTCTTTATCATCAAAAGCATTTAGCTTAATATTTTCATTTTCCCACAACACTAAATCACCATTATTAATTGCTTTTATCTTTCCATTTTCATAACATGAAATTGAAGAGCAAGAAAATATTTCATCTTTTATTTCAAAACTTTGATTATTCGCTAAATCAGCATATTTTATATTTCCATTCTCCCAAAATTCCACTTTCAGATTAACTGCAATTTTGCCAAGATTTTTAGTTATTAACATATTTTTATTATACTGAAGGTTAATATATTTAATGTTACCATTATTATATAGCTTTAGTTCACACAAAACAGAACCATGACCACTATCTTCTAATTGTAATTTTCCATAAGGAGTATTAATGCTTTGTGCATTTTTTCGCCCTTGATAAACTGGAATAAAAATAGATTCAACGCTTCCATCTTCATAAAAAGATATAAGGTCTGTTATTTTTAAACCTTGAAAAATTCCGTTATTATAAGAACAATCTTTTGAAATAACAAAATTATTTGTATAAAAACTTTTAATATTTCCATTTTCATGTAGTTTTACACAATTTTCATAAAGGTCAGTATATTCTATTTCTCCAAGTATTGTTTTTATCTTTGCATCTTGATCTTTATAAATATAATTAAAACTTTCTAATGCTCCATTTTGATAAAAAGAAACTTTATAAATAAGAAAGCTTCCAAAAGAAGTATTAAGATTAAATTTGTTAGCTAATATACCTGTTTCAATCTTACCATTTTCATAAAAATTTATAGTATCTTTAAATGTAAGTAAACCAATTGACGTTTCAATTTCTACAGGTTCAATTAGCTCCACACTTTTAAACTTTCCATTTTTATACTTTTCAAAACTGCCTATCATAGCATCAGTGCCACAAGGCAATTTAATTGCCCAAAGATAAGAAGTGATAAATATACAAACAAAAAGACTAATTTTTTTTAATATACACATAATTATTCCTCCTACTATTTTTATTAATAATAGTGTATTTTATATTTTATTTTTATGCAATGTAAAAAATGAAAATATTTACTTTAGGATAATTAAATAAGCATTTCTTTAAATAATTTAATTGTTTGCCACTATCTTCATGTACTTTAAAATATTGTTTATTTACGCCACCTGTGCCTTTGTTAGTGTTTTTCTGGTTTGCAACATTCTTAAGGAAGTCTTAATTTATTATATCCTCATTCCTTTACTTATATGTAAAGAGCATAATTAAAAAATGGATTTAATAACAAAAGTAAAGCTATTAAAACATACTTTAAAGAAGCAAAAAAATTAATTTTGATAAAAACATAATATCAACATATCTGTTATTTTTAGAATATGTTAATATTATGTTTAAGACATGCAAAAATATATTATTCTTTAAAGTAAAATAACTGTTCAAACTTTTTATCTAATGCAATGCAAAGAAGCAGTGCTAACTTTGCTGTAGGGTTAAAATGCCCCATTTCTATAGAACTTATTGTATTACGAGAAACACCAACTAAATCCGCTAGTTTTTGTTGTGAAATATTTAATTCCGCTCGCACTTCTTTAATCCTATTAAGCAAAATAAGTTTTTCATCTATGGCCATACTACCCTCAAAAACCAATTTAAGAAAAAAACAATAGAAGCAATTATAGCTACAATCATAAAAATTATATATTTTTTCTCTTGGCTAAATTTATATCTTGTATACGAGCTAGAGGCATTAAATGCAAAATACATTGAAGATGCTACATAAAAGGCAAGCATTTCTCCCCCCTTTATAAAAACAATTAATAAATTAGCTATGCCAACAATTGAATATATTAAACTCATCCAATAAAAACCAAGTTTAATACCTTCAAATTCTGAATGTTTTAAGCCTTCATCATATTTTTCTAATCTACTTTTTTCTAAAATCTCTTCTTTATTCATACTATACCTCACTTTATAAAACACTTTGATATTTACGAGGGCCCTTAAGTTATCAATAATATTTTAAGTTATTATTGCCAAGTTTTATTGGCATAATTTGATACTATCATTGTAAAGAAAACTTCTCAATCAAGATTTAATAAAAGATTATAAATCTTTAAAAAAACATACATAAATTAAAGCATTATTTAATGCTTGGATGATTTTGATGCCTTGACTATCATCAATAGCTGGGAATGAAATGCAAAACTTATGAAATCTTATAAGTTATAAGCATATCTATAATGTAGCTATAACTTATAGAAAAAAAGAAAGACTTTTTAATAAATGGTTGTTTATAAACTACTTAATAGTACTACATAATCTTTATTTATTATTATATCTATCTATAAATAACTTGCAAAACTAACATTCTACTTGTATCATAAAAAGAGAATCAAAACCATTATTAAAGAAAATTGTATTTGCTTTATTTGCACAATATCTTAAGGAGGTTAAGAGTATGAGTAAAATAATAGTGGTAGGGGCAAATCACGCAGGAACTGCTTGTATCAACACAATGTTGGATAACTATCCAAACAAAAACGAAGTAGTAGTTTATGACGTGAACAATAACATTTCATTTCTAGGTTGTGGAATGGCTTTGTGGATAGGTAGACAAATAAGTAAGGGAGATGGGCTTTTTTATTCAAATCCTGAAATACTATCTAAAAAAGGTGCTAAAATACATATGGAACATGAAGTGCTTAATGTTGATCATGCAAACAAAAAGATTAGAGTAAAAAACTTAAAAACAGGTGAAGAGTTTGATGATACTTATGATAAAATAGTACTTGCAACAGGTTCAAGACCTATAGTGCCAAAAGTGCCGGGAGTAGAGTTAAAGAATGTTCAATTTGTAAAACTTTATCAAAATGCACAAGAGGTAATAAAAAAGTTAGAAAATCCAAATATCAAAAAAGTTTCAGTAGTAGGGGCAGGTTATATTGGTGTGGAACTTGCAGAAGCTTTTGAACGTTGTGGAAAAGAAGTTACTATAATAGATATAGCTTCTGTTTGCTTAGGCACATATTATGATAGTGAATTTGCTAATATGATGAAAGCAAATCTTGAAAAGCATGGAATTAAGCAGTGTTATGGTGAAATGGTAAAAGAAATTATAGGTGATGGTGAAGGGAAGGTTAGTGCTGTAGTAACAGATAAAAATAAATATGAAACAGACATGGTTATTCTTTGCATAGGTTTTAGACCTAACACTTCTATGATTCAAGGCGTAGATACATTTAAAAATGGTGCTTTGTTAGTTGATAGAAAACAAATGACAAGTGCTAAAGATGTGTATGCAATAGGAGATTGTGCTACAGTTTATGATAATGCTACAGGAGAAAGGCAATATATTGCTTTGGCAACTAATGCAGTAAGAAGTGGTGTTGTGGCAGCACATAATGTGTGTGGCACCTCTTTAGAAACTATAGGTGTGCAAGGTTCCAACGGAATAAGCATATATGATCTTAAAATGGTTTCTACAGGCTTAAGCGAGGGAAGAGCAAAAGCTATTGGAATGAAAGTGAAAACAACTATTTTTGAAGATTTGCAAAAGCCTGAGTTTATGGAATGTGAAAACAAAAAAGTTACAATTAAGATTGTATATAATGAAGAGACTCGTGTAATAGTAGGTGCACAAATAGCAAGTGAGCACGACATCTCTATGGCAATTCACCTTTTTTCTTTAGCAATACAAGAAAAGGTAACTATAGATAAACTTGCTCTTACAGATATCTTCTTTTTGCCACACTTTAATAAACCATATAACTACATAACAATGGCAGCACTAACTGCAAAATAGAGGTCTTATATAAAAAACATGGAAGGAGATAAGTTTTATCTTTTTCCATGTTTTTACTCTTTATAGTTCCTTTTAACCTGTTGCATTTAAGGTAAATGCGAGGTCATAAAAAGGCTTTTAATCATGTTCTATAATGAAAAATCTAACTTATATAGTAATGGAAGGAACTTTTTAAAAAGTGTTTAATTTAAGTTATGTGTGTTAGTGCTATAAGTTTTAATTTTCACTCTCTCTTTTATGTAGAAGCTCTGCTTTTTATTTTCCGCCCTCTAATGCTTTCAATGCTTAAGATCACCCGTTTTTTTATGAGGAAAACCCATTCGTTTTACAAACGGTTCACCTCTTCTTTTGTTGCTGGCTTTCCCTTATCTTTTCATAAAGGTGAGTCC
>CAUUIE010000119.1:0-4722 GCA_963545065.1 uncultured Treponema sp. | reverse complement strand
TTTTAAACTATGTAACGTTTTTTAAATTTGAATAACCTTTTATATATGAATTATGCAAAGAAAGAGCATTTTCAAAAGAAAGTGGCTTTATATTTTCATCATGCAAGGCTAAAAGAAAAGCATAAATATTTTTTTCAAAAAGAGATGCAGTGCATAATGCCTCCTCTCTATCAAAAGAGAAGGAAGCCACACAACAATTTTCTAATATCAAAACTCCACTTATCTTTTCAACATTGTCTAATTCTATCTTTTTTGCATCATATGGAAGGCTAATAAAGGTAGCAAAGGGACCTACAATTTGAGATGTATCATCAAAATAAGCTAAAAAATGGTTTGAGTCATCTTTTTTATAATTACGAAATATTTTTGAAAAATACACACTTACAGGTGTTCTTAAAAGCGTAATATAAGATATTGCCTCTACCTTACAAAAAATATCTCTAAAAAAGTTAGAAAGCGGGCAAGAAATTAGTTTATTATTTAAATCTTTGCGACTATATGTTTCAGCATTAAAGGTTGCCAAAAAATTAATATGAAGATTTATCGTTTTTAATCTTTCTAAAACAATATTTTTAGAAAACTCTTCTAATTGCTCTGCAATATTAAAAGCATCTTGAGCATTCTCTGCAAAAAAGATTGCCCCATGAGACGCCATAAGAACAGCCCCTTTTAAAACTTCATTATTAGGAATATTAGAATATGTTTCAAAAGCTACTATCACATTTTCAGCAATTTTTTTTGTTCCTGCCTCTGCATATGTGGCAGAAGCTATTTTATCACTTAAAGCACTTTTAAAGTGTTTTGGAACATTAAAAAAACCCATCTTTCCAGCAAAAAAAAGACTAATTAAAGAAGCCCATCTTTGATGAGTGTGTAAAACAAAATTAATATTTGGATAGTGATTATAAATTTCAAGATGAATAGCCACTTCGGATGAAGGTTTCCTACTTCCTTTATAGAGCAAGGTTGTAGCATCCACTTCAACAATATCAGAAGAGTTTAAACTTGAATATGATGCACCCGTAGGAGTAATTGCAAATGTTTTTTTACTCAGCCTTATGCTAACATTTCCCCATGTTCGCTCTACAAGCCCTTTTTGCAATAGCCTTTTACCAGCATTTACAACAATGTTTTTTTTGTCTTCTTCAATTAATTCAATGGAAGAACTCACTTTATTTGATTTTCAACTTGTAAAAACTCTTTTATATGCTCCAATAAAAGAGAAAAATCTATAGGTTTGTTTAACACTAAATCTGCACCTTTTTCTTTTAAATCAGCTTTAATGTTTTCATCTTCTAATCCTGTTATAATTACAACAAAAGGGTTATTATAAGCCATGTCCTGTTTAATCTTAAAACAAATCTCTTTCCCCGAAACACCAGGCAAATCTAAATCTAAAAGAACAATATAAGGCTTATATTTCATCATCTTAATGCCTGCATCAAAGCCATCTAAAGATTGATAAATTGTAAAATTAGGAAACTCTTTTTCTAAAAATTTTAACAAGGCGTTATTTAATGCTTCGTCGTCATCAACAATAATAAGAGTGTTGTCTTCTCCAAACAAAGCACGAGGAATTTTCATACCACGCTCTTTCATAAAAGAAACTAAATCGTCGTGATACACCCTATATTGACCACCAGGGGTTACAAAAGCTTTTAAGTGATTGTTTCTTATCCAATTAATTGCAGTTTGGTTTACAACACCGCAAATATTTGCTACCTCTAGTGCAGAATATATCCTCATCTTTTTCTTGAATTTAACACTCTTTTCCATGTATTAACGCCTTATAAATATACTTGTAAGAAAAATTGTGAAAAATAATGGGCTTACATTCCAAGCCCACTATTACACAAATAAAAATTAACGTTTAACAAATTGGAATCTTCTTCTAGCACCTTTTTGTCCGTATTTTTTTCTTTCTACCATACGAGAATCTCTTGTTAAAAGACCGTTTGCTTTTAAAGAAGCGTGATTTGATTCATCTACTTTAACTAACGCTCTTGCAATGCCATGAGAACATGCTCCAGCCTGCCCTGAAAGCCCTCCGCCTTTCACATTTATTAAAATATCATATTTATTATCAGAGGCAGTAACCATTAAAGGAGCTTTAGCCATGCTAACTTGTGTTGTAGTAGCAAAATATTCAGAGATTTCTTTTGAATTTACTTTAATTTGACCCTTACCATTTCTTATATAAACACGTGCAACAGCTGTTTTGCGTCTTCCCGTTCCTATTCCCAAATTTTTCATAGCATGCCTCCGTTAAGCTTCCAATTTTATAGGATTTTGTGCTGAATGTGGATGCACCTCTCCTTGATACGCTTTTAAATTACAAATCATTCGCCTTCCAAGCCTTCCTTTTGGCAACATACCTTTAACTGCAATAGTTATTGGATCAGTAGGTTTTTTCTCTATTAAATGCTTAAAATTAATAGACTTTAAACCAGCAAGATAGCCCGAATGCCTATAATACATTTTGTCTTTTTCTTTATTACCAGAAACTATCACTTTTTCAGCATTAATAACAATTACATAGTCACCAGCATCTTGATGAGGCGAAAAAAACACTTTATTTTTTCCACGCAAAATTGCAGCAATTTTTGAAGCCACGCGTCCTAAAGGCTTCCCTGCCACGTCTATAACATACCATTTTTTTTGTATGTCAGCATCTTTAATAAATATTGTTTTCATTGCAAAACACCTTTTTAAATAATAAATTGCAAGATAATGTGGGGATTAACATTTTACTATATAGCTAGTTTTAGTGTCAATACCTATTTTTTCTCTTCATTCCTCATCTTTTCTTCTTCTTTCTTTTCATCATGTCTATCTCTAATATCAGCTACGCCAACAAATATAGAAATAAGACCTGCTAATGCTAATAGAATAGGTCCACCACCACGAAGCACTAATAGCATATCTTTGCCCCAACCTAAACCTTGTGGTAGCCCTGCAAATATTGTGAAGGCAATTAAAATGAGACCTGCAATTAAAGCTATCATATCTTCCTCCAAACTAATTAATTTAAAAAACACTTTTAAAGGCAATGTATAACGGGTGCGTTTATTAAAAAGCTAGCAATAAAAAAAGTGAAAAACCTTTTTCATTTAAGACTTAAAGCTTTTGTAAAACAGACATTGTTCCACCCCTTTTGTTAAAGGAAATAATTCTAATCTTATGATCCTTAGCCACTATCACTGACTCAAGCTCATACCTATCCCCTTCGTCCAATACATATAGCTCATTTTCGCCAAAGCCTACAAAGCCTTTTGCACCATAAAATTCCTTTTCTTCATTCTGAACATTAATAGCACCATTTTCAAACTTATATTCATCTTTTCCAATTATCCTTTTGCTTTCAAATTTAGCTTCTTCTTTTGCAACATTATATTTCACTTTTATAATGCCACCAAAAAGAGGTCTTAAAGACTCTGTTGGAAGGGATTTTGGTAAGCAGTAAAGCAACCAAATATTACTTTCATCCATATAAGCATCCACTAAATTACCATACACATCTTGCATAATATGAGAATTATCTTCTACTTTAAGATGCATTAAGTTTGTTATATTTTCTAATTTTGTAAACGCTCTTAAATTTCCATTTCCATATTTAAATAGTCTTAAAGAAACGTTATTAGCTTTCTGCACAACAGCAAAAACATTATTATAAACCGCCATCTTTTTTACATCGCCATATGAAATAATGTTAAATTCAACGTCAAAAGAGGTTTTAAAGCCACTATCACTAACTAATGCAACTTTATTCTTTCTTGTTACACCACTTGAAACATATTTCCAAGATGCAAAAACATTCCCTGTTGCAGAATCAGAGAATATTAAAAAGTCTTGTGGACTATCAGTAAGGTTAAGTGCCCCTTTTTTATTAGGTTCAAAAGTGTTATCAAGCTCACCTTCACTTGTATATCGTCTTAAATAATATGTTGGTATTGATACAGTAGCTTGATAAAACACATAAATGCGCCCGATCTTATCCCTACAAAATGCAACTCTTTTATCACTTGCAACTTTTTCTTTAAAAAAGGGAGTTTCACTGTCAAAAAAGCTTAACTTAAAAACGTAATCCCCACTTTCTAATTTACAAGAATGTTTTAAAGGTTTAAGATATATAGCCCCTTTCTTTAGCTTTATTGAAAGAGGGTTCTCCCCCCTATTCACAATATGGGTAAGCTCCCCCCTCCATTGCCCGCTAACACCTTTTAAGGTTACAGTAAGATTTAGTTTTGTTCCAATAGGAAAATCACCTTTATATATTTTTTCTTCATTAGCTCCAAAAACCTTTTCTATAACTTTTTTTCCGTCATTTATGTCAATTGATATTTTCACTTCAGAGCTTTGTAATTCTGGAAGAGCATTCTTTCCTAACGCACGAGCATTAGATAGCCCTCCCGTTAGATCAAATATCACTCTTCCATAGCCATCTTTTAAATCTTCATCTAATAAATTAAACGAGCATGACATTAAAAAGAAAATGCTAAAAGCAAGCATTATATGTTTTTTCATGTTATTCTCCTTAAAGTTTTTTTGCATCTTATGCACTTATATTTTACTTCACTTCATCTTTTATCGACCTACAAGATACTATAAGAAAAGAGAAAAAACAAGATTAAATTAAGAATATAAATCTATTCCTCTTTTAAAGAGGAGCCTCCCTTTAAGCTGCCTTTCTTTTTTTAAGAGAGCCTTTAATCTCTTTTCTAG
>CAUUIE010000118.1:0-4789 GCA_963545065.1 uncultured Treponema sp. | reverse complement strand
GGTAATAATTATTAAGCTCTTCATTTTCTAATGTTGCAATTAAAGGTTTGTCATATTCATCTATTAAGATAACCACTCTTTGATTAAACTTTTCATATAACGCTTGAATTATATAGGAGAAATTTGAATGTGGAGTTTTAAACTTTTTTACTATTCCAAACTGTGTGCACCAATTTTCTATTTGCACATCTAAAACATCAACCAATTCTTCGGCTACTGTATAATTTCCTGCATTTAAATCTAGCTTTAGAATGGGATAGCTTTTCCATTCGCTCCCATCTTCCTCTTTAATTTTTTCAATTGCAAGACCCTTAAAAAGCTCTTTTCTTCCTTCAAAATAAGCTTGTAACATTGAAAGAAATAAACTCTTTCCAAACCTACGTGGACGCGTTAAAAAATAAGCTCTTCCTAGCTTCTCTAATTT
The DNA here is from genome assembly GCA_963545065.1 of uncultured Treponema sp. Classification (GTDB taxonomy): domain Bacteria; phylum Spirochaetota; class Spirochaetia; order Treponematales; family Treponemataceae; genus Treponema_B. The sequence continues at coordinate 4,365 of CAUUIE010000118.1, read as the reverse complement.
AGGAATGAAATGTGTCTTATCTACATAAACATAGTTTCCTTCTATCATTAAAGGAAAATCTTGAATGCCTATAGGCATGTTTCTTATCTTTTCCATAAGGCTTTAATTATAACATTAAAACAATAGTGTTTCAAATGTGAAATATGGTAGCTTCAACTAAAAGTAGGTATTTTAAATCCATTCTTAAGGGGGTGGAAAAATAGGTTTTTATAATGTTATACTATTTGGACTTATGGATAAAAAGCAAAATTTTTTTCTTGTCTTGTTACAAGGCATAAACATAATACGGATTATTATTGTAAACATTGTATTTTTTGTATTGCTGTTTGTGGCATTCTCTTTTCTTTTAGCATTACCAAGTGCAAAAAAAAATCCAGTACAAATTGGATACGGCACAATTTTGGAAATATCTCCTAGTGGAATTATTGGAGAGAAAGAAGATGAATATAGTTGGCTTGATGTAATCTTTTCCGAAGGAAGACGTACGTCGCGTATTTCAGAAATTATTAGTGCGATAAGAGAAGCAGCTTTTGATGAAAGGGTGGAAGGCTTATATTTTGATTTTTCGTATCTTTCAGGTCTTTCTTCTTCTCACCTTACAGAACTAAAAGAGGCAATAAAGGTTTTTAAAGATAGTGAAAAACCTATTTGGGCATATTCTTCATTTTATGGAATTAAGGATTATTACATTGCATCTTTTGCTAATAAAATTGGGCTTGACCCATTAGGAGAGGTTTCATTACAAGGTTTTGCTTCTGAATCTCTTTATTATAAGGGAATGGAAGAGAAATTTGGTATTAAATTTCAAACTTTTCAAGCAGGCGAATACAAGGGGGCTGCAGAGCCTTTTTCTAGGACGGAAATGTCAGAACAAGTGAGAGAGAATTTAAGTTCTATGCTTTTTGATATGTGGAATGTCTATTTAAAAGATGTTTCTAATAATATTGGAAAAAGTGAGGAATCTATTAAGTCATTTGCTGAAAAACCATATGAACTGCTATTAAAATATGCAGGTGATGAGGCAAGAATGGCACAAGCGGAAGGATTCATAACTGATATTTTAACAGAATCTGAATTTCGTGAAAAAATGGAAAAAGAATGTTCTAATCTTTCTGGAGAAGCATTAAATTTTGTTTCTTATGTTAACTATATTAAAAACATTAATAAAAAGAAAGTGCAAAACAAAATTGCTGTAATATATTTAAATGGTGCAATAACTAGTTCAGGAAAATCTAATAGAAATGCTGATGTTGCTATCTCTTATGAGGTAGAGAACATGTTTGAAAAAGCTATGCATGATGATGATGTTAAAGCAATTGTCTTAAGAGTGGATTCAGGCGGGGGCGAAGTTTTTGCCTCGGAGCTTATTAGGCGCTCTCTTATTAAAGCAAAAGAGGAGTATGAAAAACCTGTTGTAGTTTCTATGGCCTCTGTTGCTGCCTCTGGAGCTTACTGGATTAGTAGTGCTGCTGACTATGTTTTTGCAACTCCTTTCACTATTACAGGGTCTATTGGCGTTTTAGCTATGACAACTAATTTTCAAGAACTTTTAAGGGATAAGCTTGGAATTACATCAGATAGTGTGGGTGTTTTAAAAAATACTTATAGTTCTATTAAGCCTTTAACAGAAGAACAAATTATGAAAATTTCTTTGAGCATAGATTCCACATATAATTTATTTCTAGAAACTGTTTCAAAAGGACGCTCTATAGATAAGGCTAAAGTTAAAGACATGGCTGGGGGCAGGGTGTATTCAGGGGAGCGAGCAAAAGCATTAGGGCTTGTGGATGAGATAGGAACTTTTCAAGATGCCATTAATAAAGCAGCGTCTCTTTCTGAAATAGAAGACTTTAATGTAATTGAAATAAAAAAAGAGCCTACGCCTATGAGGCAATTTATTAATACTTTAATGAGACAAGAGAACTCTTATTTTGATATAGGTACAATAAAAGGTGTTTTTGAACTTTTAAACCTTAAAGATAAAAAAGGTATTTATGCATATACCCCACTAAGGCTTATGTGGGCAAAATAGATTTGCTATGTTATTTTTAAGATGAAGATAAAAAACATACTAGATGAGGCAGTTTTAAAATATGAAACGCCTCAATTTATAGAAAGTGACCCAATAAGCATACCTCATAAGTTTTCTAATAAGTATGATATAGAGATTTCAGGCTTTTTAACTTCTATTATTTCGTGGGGTAATAGGTCTGCAATATTAAAAAGTGCCAATCTTTTAATGAGAATGTTAGAAGATGAGCCATATGCTTTTATTTTAAATGCTTCAAAAAAGGAACTTGAAAAGTTAAAAACTTTTTATTATAGGACACTGAATGGGGAAGATATTTTTGCTATTGTTTTGGCACTAAAAGAAGTTTATAAAACTCAAAGCATGGAAAACTTTTTTAAAGCAAGGTATAAGGATCAGCCCCTTATTGAAAGAATGGCAACTTTTTATGATTTTTTTAGAAACCTTTTACCATTAAGAACTAGAAAACATGTTAGTTCTATGGATAAAGGTTCTGCAGGAAAAAGAGTGAATATGTTTTTAAGATGGATGGTGCGTTCCTCTAAACATGGTGTTGATTTTGGAATATGGAATGCTATAAAGCCTTGCGAACTTTTTTTGCCTTTGGATGTTCATGTAGGCAACATTGCAAGAAAACTAGAGTTTACTAAAAGAAAGCAAAATGATAAAAAAACTGTAGAGGAAATAACTAATATTTTAAGAACATTCTGCCCCGAAGACCCAATTAAATATGACTTTGCTTTGTTTTCTTTAGACATTAAGTGAAATATAATAGCGTTTTTATAATAAATATAACATATCTATAATATCTTTTATTAGGAATAAAGTCGTGGGCAAATTAGATAAAGAATTAATTTTATTAATAGAAACATTAAACTATAAAAAAGAAAGTGATGATATATATAGCTATTGTTTTGAGGATTTTAACAGTAAAATAACTGTTGACCTTAAAAATGAAAAAATAGAATATCCAGAAAAAATTAAAGTAAATGAAAGACAAACTTGTAATTTCTCTGCTTTAGAAAACTTTGTTGTCCTAGAATGTGTGCACCGCCTACTCAAAAAAGGATATGCCCCTTCTTCTATAGAGTTAGAGAAAAGGTGGTCTTTAGGTCATGGAAAAAAGAGTGGCAGGGCTGATATTTGCGTTTATGATACCGACGGCTCTTCTATGTGCCTCATTATTGAATGCAAAACATTTGGGACTGAATATGAAAAGGCAAAAGCACAGTTAAAGCAAGATGGTGGTCAACTTTTTAGCTATTGGTGTAAATTGTAAAAAATATTGCCCCCCTTTTTTGTCAAAAAGGGGGTTCACCTGAAAGCAAAAAACCATTATAAGAAAAAAAGAAAAACTGAAAATAACATATAACAGGATGTACTAAAGAAATCAAATTAATACTAGTAATGGTATCACAAATAAAAGAAAGTGGAAAGCCTTGCAGGAAAAAGAAAGGTATAATATTGAAATACTTTTGAAAGAAAAATATAAAGTAAAAGAAATAGCATAGACATTAAATAGAGATAGGCGAACAATAGATAAGGGAAATAAAAAGGGGAACGATGATAAAAAACAAGAAAATCCTCATTTTGAGTTGTAACCCAAAAGGGATGCGATTATATAGAAAAAAGTTTTATTTAAGCAAAAGAAGGGTGGGAAAAAGGCAGATTGGATGAAAACAAGAAAGGTGAGACCTTTAAAAATTGTAAAAGACAAGGAACTTTTTAAGCATATAGAGAGCAAAATTGCGGATGATAACCTGAGCACCTGATGCTGTTAATAAGATACCTAATAAAGATTTAAGAAAACATAAAAAGAATTTTAGATCAGTTTAGAAAAGAAGGCGTAAAGACTCTTTTAAGGATATTTTTAAAAGTATAACTTCTGACAATGGGGCATGAGTTTTTAGACCAAAAAGGCATTGAAAACTCTTGTTTAGTAAAAGGACAAAAACGAACAACTTATTTATTATGCACATCCTTATAGTTTAGCGATGAGAGGGAGGTTAAGAGAAAATGCTAATGGACTCACTTAGACGTTTTATATTATAGATGAGAAGTAACAAAAGATAAATACAGCGATAAGGAAATTAAAGAAGAGGATGAACAATTATCGAAAGAAAAACATTTGCCTTACAAAACAGCTAACGCTAGTGTATAGTGAAATTTCATTAAAGTAAGTGTTTTTAAGGGCATGTTTTATAATTTACCTAATGTATACTGGATAAAATCAACTCCCGTAATGTATCACGTAAAAATCTCAGCTCATAAAAGTAGCTAAAGTATCACATAAAAATCTAACCATAAGATGTAAGTCTTAATGCTTTAATTAAGGC
>CAUUIE010000117.1:0-4811 GCA_963545065.1 uncultured Treponema sp. | reverse complement strand
TTTAGTAGGACAATTATTAAGTTTATAACCTATCCTCTTAATAACTTCACTATAAAGGGCTTGAAGAGCTTATAAAGTTAGCTATATAATCATTAAGGGTAAAATGACTTTCTAAGTTATTGGTGGTAAGGATTTTTTTATGAAGAGATTTGTTTCTATACGCTCAAAAATGATAATATATCTTGTAATTTGCATACTTTTTTTAAGTGTTTTAATTTGTAGTATTATTGGCATTCAAATGCATAAATCTAGCTTGTCACGATATAATAGATTTATTTCACAACAAGTTTCAACAATAGATAAAACATTTTCTATGTTTATTCAAAATGGAAAGAATACTGTGAAGTCTCTTTCAAAACAAAGACTGTTACAAAAAGCAAATAGTCTTAATCTGCAAAATTATACAAAAGAAAATGCGGTAGAGCTCAGTGAAGAAGATAAATTTTATTATGAAGATGTTTTTACTATGTTTTCTTCAATTAAAAATGCTTACCCAGACATTACAGACGTTTTTATGGGAACAAAGTGGGGTAGCTTTGTTATTTTAGATAAAACTGGTGATCTAACAAGTTTTGACCCACGTAATAGACCTTGGTATACGAAGGCAATTCAAAATCCAGAAAATGTGATTCTTACTCCTCCTTATATTTCTCATTTAAACGATGTAGTAATAAGTCTTGCTAAAGCTATTATGTCCCGAAATAACGCAGAGGTTATTGGAGCAGTGGGTCTTGATATTTCTCTTGCTAATTTAAATTCTTTTATGTCTTCTATTAAAATAGGCAAAACAGGCTATTGTATATTAGTAGATGATAGCGGGGCAATATTAGTTGAACCAAAGCATCAAGACTTAATTTTTAAGAATATAAAAGATTGTGGCATTCCTTCTTATGCCAAATTTGCTGAAGAAAAAAATGAACCATTTAATATTTATATAGATGGTGTTAAATATCAAGCTCAAGTATATAATGTTGATTCCATAAATGGAAAAGTAGTAGCACTAGTGGAACGTAGCGAATTATTAGAGGTTTTTTATACTCTTTTAACAAATATGATTTTAATTACAATAGGGTTATTCTTTTTAAGCTTTATTATTAGTTTTGTTTTATCTAAAATGCTTAAAAAGTATTTTAATAAGATGGAAGTTGTATTTAAAAAAATTGCAAAAGGAGATGTTAGTGCTAGAATTAATTATAAAATAAATGATGAAATAGGCAATCTTATGGGATATTTTGATCTTTCTATAGAGCATATGGGAATTATGTTAGATACTCTTGCAAGAGAAACAAAAAAAATGGAGAAGATTGGAGATGTTCTTTCTAGTGATATGACAATAACAACTAATTCTTCTAAGCATGCAACCAAAAGTATTAATGAAATAAAAGATGAAATTTTGCGTCAAGCTTCAAGCATTACAGAAATACATTCTACCATTGAAAAAGCAATACATATAATAGAACTTCTTGATACTAGCATAGAAACACAAACTAATAGTGTGGGTAATGGTTTGGAGCAGATGGATGGCATGGCAAAGAACATAGCGAATATTACAAACATGCTAGAACAAAATAATGATCTTATAAAAGAACTTTTAGGAAAAGCTTCAAATGGAAAAGAAGGTGCTAGAACAGCAAATGAAGTTGTTACACAGATTGCAGAAAAGTCTGGTTCTCTGCTTGAAGCAAGTTTAGTTATTCAAAATATTGCAAGCCAAACTAATCTTTTAGCAATGAACGCAGCTATTGAAGCAGCCCATGCAGGAGAATCGGGCAAAGGTTTTGCGGTTGTAGCAGATGAGATAAGAAAATTAGCAGAAGAATCTAACTTACAAGGAAAACAGATAGGAATAGTGTTAAAAGAAACAATTGATGTAATTCAAAATTTAATTCAAGCAGGAAAAGGAGCAGAAGGCATTTTTGATGAAGTATATTTATTAACAAATGATATTTCTAATCAAGAAGATTTAATTGAGAAAGAATTACAGGAGCAAACTGAAAGTACAAATATTGCTTTTAGTATGATGAAAGATATAAAGGATGTTGCTATTGGAATAAAAGATGGCTCTTCTGAAATGCTTTTAGGAAATAAATCCATAAGAGATGAAATGAAAAACCTAGATAAGCTAACTCGTGTTATTAGCGATAATATGCAAGAAATGACAGATGGAGCAGAAAAGATAACTTTAACAATAGAAGACGCAGATGAGATAACAAAAAAGAATAAAGAAAGTATTGATAACATTGTAGAAATTATGAATAAATTTAATATATAAAAAGGGCACTTTTTAAAATATATATTAGGTCTTTACCTAAAGGCAAATCCTAATATAATGAAGGTTATTAAAATTAGATTACAACCTTTAAGAAAAAAGGAAAACAAAAAAATTAAACTCTTACTCTTTAAATGTTTATAAGCACATATTTTAAGTAAGAACTAGATAGTAAATTCTAAGCTTTTAGTAGCGACACTTTCTTAAGTACCTTGAGTGCACTATATATAAAATATGATATTATGAATGCAATTAATTTTTATGCTATGAAAAGTTTATAAATTCATACTATCAGTTATTATATTTCAAAACCACTAGCTTCTAAAAATGCTTTTCTATACCCTTCTATGTCTGCAAGTGAAACGTTGCCACTTTTAATAATTTCATCCATTAATAATTTTACTTCGCGTTGCACATCTTCGTTTAGTTCCTTTCCATCGCAATGTAAAAAACCATCACTAGATAGCAAATTATCAAGACATTCGAAATCAAGTTTTTCATAAAATAATTTAACCACATCTTCAATTGCCTCTGAATAGCAATTCCTGTTTTTCATTACTTTTAAAAGACACGAAAGGTATAATGGAAGAGATGGAATAATAGCACTTGAGCGAGTTACTATCCCCTTCATAACACATAAAAAGGCTTTTCCATTTAGGCTTTTAAGTGTTTCATTTAAATATTTTGCAGACCTTTCTAAGTCTTTTTTTGCTTGCCCAATTGTGCCATCTTTATATATAGTTGCTTGCAAAGATGAACCAATATAAGAATAAGAAAAAGTAATAATATTTTTAGAAAGCAGGTTTTCATCTTTTAAAAGACATAACCAATTTTCCCAATCTTCCCCGCCCATAACTTTTATTGTGTCGCTTATTTCTTTTTCATTTGCTACAGGAATGTAAACATCTTCAATAGCCCCAGTTACTATGTTAAGTGTTTTGGCATTAAAAGGAGTTTTTATCGGTTTAATTACAGATTTATACACTTCACATGTTTTTGCGTCTTTTCGCAAAGGGCTTGCAATGCTGTATACTATTAAGTCAAATTTAATTCCATGTTTTTTTGCTTCCTCTATAACTTCTCTTTTTATTTCATTAGAAAAAGCGTCACCTTCTATTGTTATGTGGTTTTTGCCAGTTTCTTTTGCTGTCTGTTCAAATGCTCTATTGTGATACCATCCAGGTGTTCCCGTCTTTTTTTCTGAACTAGCCCTTTCAAGCGAAACACCAATAGTTCTAGCTCCACATCCAAAACTAGCTACTACTCTTGTTGCAAGCCCATAACCATTAGAACAACCAATTACTAGCACATTTTTAAATTTTACTTTAGATTTGTGTAATTTATTATAATCTTTTACAAATTGAATTTGTTTTTCAATATTTTTTTTGCAACCTTCAGGTTGGCAATTAATGCAAATGTTGTTTCTTATCATAGGTTTTAATGTCATTTTATATCGTCCTTTTTAGCAATTAAACACATCCATTCAGCTTCTGCAGCAATTACCTCTTTAATATATATTTTTCCTGATTGTCTTATCATGTTTTCTGATATTTTTAAATTTTTTATTTCTATTTTAACTTGAGTATTTGGTAACACTTGGGCTCTAAACTTTGCTTTGCTAATTGATGCCAAAAAAAAGGGATTTTCTTTTTTTATACTCTTTCTTTGAATTAATGCAACACCTCCAGCTTGTGCCATAGTTTCTATTAAAATTACACCAGGCACTATTGGGTAATCAGGGAAGTGACCTTTAAAAAAGAATTCGTCTTCTTTAAAAGTATATAAACTTGCACTCCCTTCCTCTCCATTATATAATAATTTATCTACAAACAAAAAAGGTTTCCTATGGGGAATAAGAGATTCAATATCTATGTTTTCCATTTTTATAACTCCTTAAAATATTAATATATTATTTTTCAATCTTTAACTTCAATAGGGAAATAAATATCCCGTTAGTTTTAACTTGAAAAACACTTAAAAAAAGAATAAAATCCAATTTTATTGATTTTTAGTATAAGATTTAAATAACTTTACGTTAGTTTAATTATGAGGATTATAAGCTATGAAAGAAAAACTTGATAATATAAGGTCTAATTTTGAAGGTTTAAAGAAAAAAATAGAAGACCCAAATCTTGTAAAAGATGCAAATAAATATAAGGAAGTGATGAGAGAATATTCATATCTTTCTAAACTTATGGAAGAATATGATAATTATTTAAATATAGAAAGACAAATTGTTGAAGCAAAAAGTTTAATTCAGCATGAAAGCGATCCGGAACTAAAAGAGATGGCACGTGAAGAAATGGCATTATTGGAGCAATCTTTTCAAAAAAGTGCTAGTGATTTAAAAATGCTTTTAATTCCACCTGATCCTTTGGAAGAAAAAAACATTATAATGGAAATTAGGGGGGGCACAGGTGGTGAAGAAGCTGCTTTATTTGCTGCAGATTTATATAGGATGTATATTCATTATGCTGAAACAAAAAATTGGAAGTTTGAAATAATTTCACTTAATGAAACAGAATTAGGTGGATATAAAGAA
>CAUUIE010000116.1:0-4828 GCA_963545065.1 uncultured Treponema sp. | reverse complement strand
TTTTTTATATGAGAAGTAAGTTAACTGTCTTGCAAAAAAAGGCGAGATTCATCTTATAAAAAAGATGAGTAATCTACTAATAAAATAGGTGTAATTCACCAATAAAAAGGGAAACCTAAAATTAAAAGAAAAGACTTTACTACTACATATAATTTTTATAAAAAATATTAAACATGATTTTTACACTTTTTTCTATAATATGTTGTTTAAAACAAGTAATTTTATTACACCATGTAAAAAAAAATTAAATTTATTTAATAATGAATAAATTACTATCTTGCATTTTTTTTTATTTTTTTATAATTTGTATTACTCTTTTTTCTAACATAAAAAATACACAAAACGTTATAGCATAATATCCATTAAAAAATATAGGAATAGTAAAACCAAATGACTAGTGCGTTACCTTTTCGCATGGGAATAGATATAGGCTCCACAACAATTAAGATTGTAGTCTTAAATCAAGAAAATAAAATTATTTTTAATAGCTATACAAGACATTTAGCAGATATACGTTCAACAATGATATCATCTTGTGAGACCGCATTAAAAGAAATAGAAAAAATAAGTGGAGAAAATGCTCTTTTATCTATTATTGCAACAGGTAGTGGAGGGCTAGGCATTTCTCAAAGTTTAGGTATTCCTTTTATTCAAGAAGTAACGGCTGCAACAGAGGCAGTAAAAGAACTCATTCCAAAAACTAATGTAGTGCTAGAACTCGGCGGGGAAGATGCAAAAATCACTTATTTTCAAGATGGAAGCATTGAGCAAAGAATGAATAGTTCTTGTGCAGGAGGCACTGGGGCGTTTATTGATCAAATGGCAGCTCTTTTGGAAACAGATGCAAAAGGGTTAAATGAGCTTGCAAAAAAGGCTACAACTATATATCCAATAGCGGCACGTTGCGGGGTTTTTGCAAAAACTGATGTGCAACCTTTAATAAATGAAGGAGCAAGACGCGAAGACATTGCAAAAAGCATATTTCAAGCAGTTGTTGTACAAACAATATCAGGCTTAGCCTGTGGAAAGCCAATTAGAGGAAATGTAGCTTTTTTAGGAGGTCCCCTACACTTTTTAACAACATTAAAAGGTTGTTTTATAGAAACATTAAAATTAAAACCAGATGAAATAATAGACCCTGAAAACTCTCAAATATTTGTTGCTTTAGGAGCTGCTTTAAGTATTAAACTAAAAGAAGTTAATAATAGAACTCTTTTTAGCATAAAGAACAAAAAATCTTCATTTATGCTAAAGCCTTCTACAGAAGAAAATGTTTCATTACATAAAACAACATTAAAAGATTTTAAAACTTCTCTTTATAAAGTTTCATCTTTTCAATTATCTGAAGTTAAAAGGCTAAGTCCTCTGTTTAATGGAGAAGAAGAGTTAAAAGAATTTAGAGAAAGACATGCAAAAAATGTTGCTAAAAAGAAAAATCTAAAAGATGCAAAAGGCTCTCTTTTTTTAGGTCTTGACGCAGGTTCAACAACTACAAAAGCAGCTTTAATAGATGAAGATGGGAACATCTTATGGCAGTTTTATGATGTTAATCAAGGAAACCCAATAAAGCAAGGAATTTTAATATTAAAAACATTATATTCTCTCCTTCCAAAAGACTCTTATATCGCATATTCTTGTTCCACAGGTTATGGAGAAAAACTTTTTCAAGTAGCTTTAGGAGTGGATGAAGGAGAGGTGGAGACAATTGCCCATTATAAGGCAGCCTCTTACTTTTTGCCAGGTGTTGAGTTTTTGTTAGACATTGGCGGTCAGGACATGAAAGCTCTTCAAATTAAAAATGGTGTTATAACGTCCATTCAGTTAAATGAAGCATGTTCTTCAGGTTGTGGTAGTTTTTTAGATAATTTTGCCCGCTCTTTAGGTTTAACAATTAATGAATTTTCTTCGTTGGCTTTGCTTGCAAAAACTCCTATAGACCTTGGGAGTCGTTGCACTGTTTTTATGAATAGCAGGGTTAAACAAGCACAAAAAGAAGGTTCAAGTGTGGGAGACATTTCTAGTGGGCTTTCATACTCTGTAATTAAAAATGCACTTTTTAAGGTTATAAAGCTTAGAAACACAGATTCAATAGGAAAAAAAATAATAGTTCAAGGGGGCACTTTTAATAATGATGCAGTGCTTAGAGCGTTTGAGCTTGTTTCAGAAAGAGAAGCAGTACGTCCTGATATTTCAGGCATTATGGGTTCTTATGGAGCAGCTCTTATTGCTAAAGAAAAATGGATAGCGAAAAAAAAGCCTTTATCTCACATTGCATCTATTAAAAGTCTTGAAACTTTTGACGTAAAACTAGACCTTACAAGATGTAAACGCTGTCAAAATAACTGTATGCTAACAATTAATACTTTTGATGTTGACAATGTTAAACGTCTTTTTGTTACAGGCAATAGATGTGAAAGAGGAAGAGAGGGAGTAGAAAAAGATTTAAATATAACCTCTTCGTTTGTTAAAAAAAAAGAAAGTCAAAAAGTCCCTAATTTATTTAAGTGGAAAGCTCAGCGTGTCTTTAATTATAAAAAGCTATCTAAAGATAAGGCTAAAAGAGGGGAACTTGGCATTCCTCGCATTTTAAATATGTGGGAAAACTATCCTTTTTGGTTCACTTTTTTCACTAACTTAGGTTTTTCTGTTGTGTTATCTCCACCTTCTAGCCATGCAATATATGAATTAGGACTTGAATCTATTCCGTCTGAATCTGTTTGTTATCCTGCCAAAATATCTCACGGAGCAATTGAGGCTTTGCTTAAAGAAGGGGTTAAGACAATTTTTTATCCTTGTCTACCTTTTGAAAAGAAGGAAGATTTAGGGGCAAATAACCATTATAACTGCCCCATTGTTACTAGTTATTCTGAAGTTTTAAGAAATAATATAGAAGTTTTGCGCCAAGATGAGTCTATTCTCTTTTTAAACTTTTTTGCACCTTATTATGATAAAAAGCTTCTTACAAAGTCTTTATATCAAGAATTAAAAGATAAGTTTAATATTCCTTTTAGAGAAATAGAAGAAGCTGTTAATTTAGCATGGAATGAAGCTCTATCTTTTAAAAGAGAGACTGAAAGACGTGGTGAGGAAGTTTTAAAAGAAATAGAAGAAAAAAATCTTTTAGGAATAGTTTTAGCAGGAAGACCTTATCATGTTGACCCTGAGTTAAACCATGGCATTCCAGAGATGATAGAAGATTTAGGAATTGCAGTACTCACAGAAGATTCCATAGCTCATTTAGGAAATATTGAACGTCCTCTTCGTGTTGTTGACCAGTGGTCATATCACAATAGGCTTTACAGAGCAGCATCTTATGTTGCAACAAATAAAAACCTTGAATTAGTGCAACTCACCTCTTTTGGCTGTGGGCTTGACGCTGTAACTCAAGACCAAGTGCAAGAAATATTAGAAAAAAAAGGGCGAATGTATACCCTTATAAAGATTGATGAAGGTGCAAATTTAGGAGCAATTAGAATTAGAATTAGAAGTCTTTTGTCTTGCGTGGAAGAAAGAAAAAAGGATTTATCACTTGGAAATATTAAACAATCTTCATTCTATAATAGAATTATTTTTACAAAAGAGATGGCAAGTCGCTATACAGTGCTTGCCCCTCAAATGTCCCCAATTCATTTTGATCTTTTAGAAGCTGCTTTTGAATGTTCTGGTTTTAATTTAGAAGTGCTTGATAATTCAAGCCCTTCTGCAATTGATGTGGGCTTAAAATATGTAAATAATGATGCCTGTTATCCTGCCATTATTGTGGCAGGACAAATGATAGAAGCTTTGCAATCAGGTAGGTATGATTTAAATAAAACAGCTTTAGTAATTACTCAAACAGGTGGTGGTTGCCGTGCCACTAATTATATTGGTTTTATCAGGAAAGCTTTATCTGATGCTCATCTTTCTCATGTTCCAGTCATTGCTTTAAGCCATGTGGGAATAGAAAAACATCCAGGCTTTAAGATTACATGGAAGTTAGGAGATAGAGCTTTAAAAGCTTTAGCTTTAGGAGACCTTTTAATGCGGGTTTTATATAGAACCCGCCCATATGAAAAAAAGAGTGGAAGTGCTAACGCTTTGTATCACACTTATAGTGCAAGGATAAAAAAAGAAATAGGCAAGATGAATTTTAAATCTTATAAGAAGATTATAAAAGAAATTGTTGAATCTTTTGATGTTTTACCATTAAAGAAAATTAAAAAGCCTAGAATTGGAGTGGTTGGAGAGATATTAGTAAAATTTCATCCATTAGCGAATAACGATATTTTTTCCACTATAGAAAGGGAGCTTTCGGAATGTGTAGTTCCCGATTTACTAGACTTTTTTCTTTACACTCTTTATGCAGGAATTTATAAAACTAAAAATTTAGAGCATAACATTTGGGGAAGTTTAAAGTATAAAATGGCTATTAAAGGAATTGAATTTTATAGAAGATATATAAAAAAGTGCCTTAATAAAAGCTCTCGTTTTGTTCCCCCATCTTCTATATATGACATGGCTAAAAGCGTAGATGATATTTTACAACTTGGAAATATGACAGGAGAAGGATGGTTTTTAACTGCCGAAATGATTGAACTTATTGAAAATGGGGTACCTAATATTGCTTGTGTGCAACCTTTTGCATGTTTACCAAATCATGTTACAGGTAAAGGAATGATAAAAGAACTTCGTCGTCGCTATAAGGGTGTAAACATTTCTCCAATAGATTTTGACCCAGGTGCTAGCGAGGTGAACCAGTTAAATCGTTTAAAGCTACTTTTAGCTAATGCAAGAGTTGGAGAGCATCCAGACAGGATATAATGAAGACTTAAAAAACTAAAGTTTTTTA
>CAUUIE010000115.1:0-4834 GCA_963545065.1 uncultured Treponema sp. | reverse complement strand
CCCCCGCCCGCCCCCCCCCCCCCCCCCCCCCCAAGAACTTCTAATTAATTCACTCATATCGCATCTCCTTTTTACTAAATGTTAATAAAATTAATACACCTTCTATTATATGAGCATAATTCAAAACATGCAAGAACTATGTTTTATGTTATATAAATAATATTATTTGCTAAAACCTTAGCTTCATCTTCATCATGGGTTACATAAATTGCAGTATATCCTAGAGATAGTTGATGCTGTTTTAACTCTTCTTGTAATTTTAAACGCAACGACGTATTAAGAGCCGAAAGAGGTTCATCAAAAAGAATGATATTGTTTCCAGCAGCCAAACTTCTTGCAAGTGATGTGCGTTGTTTTTCACCGCCAGAAATTTCATTTGGCTTGTGCGTTGCAATATGTGAAAGTTCAAAAAGAGATATCCATTTTTGGACTTTCATTCTAGCATCTTTTTTTGAAAAACCACGACAAAAAAGTCCGTAAGCAATATTATCTTCAACAGTTAAATGGGGAAAAAGAGCATAGTCTTGAAATACCATACCAATATCTCTTTTACCTGCTGGAATATTTGAGATATCTTTACCATCAAGAAAAAGCTTACCACTATCTATTTTTATAAGCCCTGCAATCATCTTTAATATAGTAGTTTTTCCTGCACCAGATGAACCTAGCAAAGCTAAAGAAGAACCTTTTGAAAGATTAAAAGATATTGAAATTTCTTTTTTTTGCCATAATTTTGTTATATTTTGTGCATTTAGATAAGAATCTTTCATAACCTATTAATTTGTTTCTAAAGGCTTAGCTGATTGATGAATTGTAATTCCTCTTAAAGTGATTTTATCATTTTCTAAAATCTTAATTTGTGCCAAAACACTTATGGCTTTTTCAACATCTATATTACTTACAAAATTACAAAATACTGACACAGTTCCTTCTAAACTTGTTTTTGTATCATACCCTACTAAAAGGTCAAAAGATGTGCTTTCAGCAGTTTTTTGCACATTCGTTGGCATTCCTTTCCATATAACATAACAGCCATTATATAAATAAGATTTTTTTTCTACTTCACTATAAGAAAAAATATCTTTTATTTCATCAAAACGGGGCTCTTTTAGCCTTGATTGCAAATTTAAAGCTTTTTGTTGAATAGAAAAAGTTGCATTAGAATTAAGAATCTTATTAATTTCCACTTGAGCTAAATTGTCTTGGAAATTTTGAAAATAATCTTGTGCTTTGTTATACGCAAGTATTACATCAGAATGTGTTAAAACGTCTCTAAAAACACCTTCCATATCTATAGCTTTTTTCTTTTCAGTAGAATCTAGTGCTAAAGATGTAATGTCTTCCCTTTTTTGCACTTTAAATTTCGACATTAAAAAAGGAATAGAAACTCCTAAAACAATTGCAAAACAAAAAAGAACAATAGCAAGTTTTACATAGCGAACATAAAATTCCATTATATTAGGTTTAGGATAAAGTGCTTTTATTTTTCCTGTTCTTATAAAATCCCCTAAATCTTCAGCACTATTATACTTTCTTATGCACGAAAGCCCTTTTTTTGCAAGCTCATATGACGGGCGTATATCCAATATTCTTAAATAATATTCTACAGCCTTACCTGTGTCTTGCCTTCTTAAAGACATAGCAGCAATTGCGGCCATAAGGTCAGGGTCATTTGGTTTCAATTTTTTTGCAGTAGAAAAATAGTCTTTAGCACTTGCCATCTCCCCTAAATTTAGATAAGCAAGTCCTACATAAAAATGAAATGCAAAAGAATCTCTATACTCTAAAACATGAGGCTCAAGAAGTCTAACCACTTCATGATATTTTTTGTGAGCTAAAAGCTTTTTACCTTGCAAAACTATAGAAAGAGCCATTTATTTATGCTCCTCAATATCTTTTATTGCATCATCCGCTTTCTCTGTTAAGTTTTTTATCTCTGAATCAGGCACTTCATCAGGATTTTCTTCTACAGCATGAATCTTCTTAAGTAACTCTTGAATATAGGTATAGTTCTTTTTTTGCTCTTCTGTCATAGGTGGTGGAGAGCCTTCAAAAAGTCTTTTAGGTCCTTGATCTTCTTCTGTTTCTTGCACTTCTTCACTTTTAATATTATATCCTTTTGCAGAACGAATAAAATCATGATAGCCTATTGTAGTTGTTATCACCATTATTTCTGTAGATTTTAGGTTCTTTATTGGCCATATAAAAAGGCATCCAGAATCATCATGCAAATATCTTGAATTAAAGTTTCTCCCTTCCATAACATTAGGAAGCCATTTCCTTGGCGAAAGGCGTTCCCAATTTGCAACATACACTTCTTGAGGGGAATCTACACCATGTTTAAAAAAGAAAATACATGCAGATTCTGCATTACTAGAAATAATAACAGAATCTCTATCAATTTTTGGATTAAACAGTATTTCACTATTGATAGAATCTCTTAAATCTGTGGCAAGAGGAGCTTTTTTATTATTATGCTCACCTAAGGATGTATCAAATATTGCTCTAAGCCCCACATTAGAAGCTTTGCTTTGTGTGTTTTCTATTGATGTTTCAATTTTTAAAAGTGGACCTGCAGTGTTTCCATATTCATCGGGAATAAATGAAAGGCGTTGCACAATATTTAATTTATTTTTTATATTAAATGTAATGTAACAAATATTATCCACTTTTTCAATCTTTAGAGGCTTTCCTAATTGACGCTCTAATCTATATATTTTGCCATCTAAAGAAACACTAAATTTATTTGTCTGCCCATGTGCCACATCCTCATACAAAGGCACATAATTATTTTTTCCATTTGTGGAAAGTTGGTAAAGGCAAAAAGAACCAGTCTTTTCAAACACTTTTAATTTTAAATATCCCTCATTAAGTTCCACAACATTATGGGCAAACAAAAAGGATGTAAACAAAAAGAAAAACAACATATTAATCTTTTTCACTATTTTTCTTCCTCCAATAGCTCGTTATACATACCTTCTAGTTGCCTTGCTTTTTTCTTTAATGTTTCCAATATAAGTCGTCTTTTTTCTTTTATCTCTTTTTCTTCTCTTTCTCTTTCATCTTCATCATTATAGTCATCTTCTGTTTCATCATTTTCTGTATTCTTTTCTTTATCTTTTTGCTCTTCATCAATAGTAGATTCAGGAATAAGGCTACTATCAGCTTTTTCATCCAATTGGTCTAGCAAAGCGAGAGATTCTAACAGTTCTTTGTTTTTAGCTTCTAATATAATTAACTTTTCATAAAGCTCTGCATTTTTTGCCCTTTCTTTTTCTAAAGCAGAACTATCACTTTTAGAAACGCCTTCTTCTACTACATTTTCTATATTTTCTTCATTTTGTTGTTGTTTCGCTTTAGATTCTAACTGCTTTGCCCTTTCTTGCATTAGTTTAAGAACAGTTAATAACTCTTCTTGGTTTGCAACTTGGTCTATTAAAGAGATGCGTTGCTTTGCCAACTCTGATTTTGAAGATGAAGGATAGTTTATTAAAATACGATAAAACACATCGCGAGCTTCTTGAAGTTTACCAAAAAGATATAAATTTTCTCCTATCCAATAGTAGGCAGATGGAACTGATTTATTTGTTGGATATTGATTAATAAATGAATAAAGTTCCGATAAAGACTTTTCGTAAAACCCTAAAAGACAATAAAGACGTGCACGTTGATATATAATGTCACAATATTTAGCA
This sequence comes from uncultured Treponema sp., assembly GCA_963545065.1. Taxonomy (GTDB): domain Bacteria; phylum Spirochaetota; class Spirochaetia; order Treponematales; family Treponemataceae; genus Treponema_B. The sequence goes on along the minus strand of CAUUIE010000115.1, from coordinate 1,139 downwards.
CTTTTTGGATACCTAGAAACAAAAATATCTGCAGTATTTATTGCATTTTTGTAATTGCCATTAGAAGCTAAAGACATTATTAAATAGTACAGTGCATTTTCTATTTCACTCTCGCTTTTAGCACTGTTAATTGAAGCTTGAAAATATTCAATCGCCTTTTTCCAATCACTTTTTGCATAAGAATCTAAACCTGCAACAAAAGCAGAGGTTGCATAAGAATATAAAGAGAAAAAAATAGAAATTAAAGCTAAACAACACTTTTTTTTCATAGCTTAAGACTACCTGAAAAAAACGAAGAGCCTGAGACCACTACCTCTGCCCCAGCTTTTAACACTTCTTTAAGAGTGTCATTATTTATTCCCCCATCTACAGAAACATAATAGCCATAGCCTTTTTCTTTTTTAATTTGAGACAACGTCTTTATTTTTTCTAAACAATAAGGAATAAAGGCTTGCCCACTAAAGCCTGGATTTACAGTCATAACTAAAACTAAGTCTATGATAGGTAAAAGTTCACTTATTACGCTACATGGCGTGGAAGGCACTAATGCAATCCCTGCCTTCATACCTTTATCATGTATTTCATTAATTAAGCGATCTGCATGAACACATGTTTCAATATGAAAAGTAAAATAATTTACCCCTGCTTTTCCAAAAGCTTCAACAAAATCAGAAGGTCTTTCTACCATTAAATGGGCATCAAAAACAATATCGGTAATTTTTCTCACACTCTTTATTAATGGCGTTCCAAAAGTTAAATTTGGCACAAAATGACCGTCCATAACATCAAGATGTAGCCATTTTGCATTTACTTCTACATACTTTATAGAATCTTCTAAATGAGCGAAATCTGCACTAAGTAAAGAGGGGCTTAAAATAAAATCTTTTTCCATAAAATTACCATAATATTAAAAAAAGGGTGAGTTTTCTATTATACCTTTAAATGTGAATTAAAACTAGAGTATATGTTATAGCACCTTAAAAAGACACTAGCTGTTTACTTGTAAAACCTTTGCCTAAGTGCTTGCAATAGTTTTGAATCTAATTAAAGCAACATTATAGTTATTATTTCTCGTTAGCTAATAGCCCCTCTCCTCTTAAACTAGCAAGATGCCAATCTCTATTAGACTGAGGTCCCCT
>CAUUIE010000114.1:0-5115 GCA_963545065.1 uncultured Treponema sp. | reverse complement strand
AAAAGAAAAGAAAAAGGAATTACAAAAGAGCAAGCAATAACTGAAGTTGTCTCTGAGTTAGGTCTTGCTGCTATGATGGTTTCTTTAGGAGAAGCTGATGCTATGGTGGCAGGAGCACATAACACAACAGCAGATGTTATACGTGCAGGCTTAAAAATGATTGGAACTAAACCTGGAATGAAAACTGCCTCCTCTTGTTTTTTAATGGACACTAAAAATCCTAAGCTTGGGGCAAATGGTATTTTCATCTTTTCAGACTGTGCAGTACTTCCCTCCCCTTCAGCAGAACAACTTGCAGATATAGCAACCTCTGCAGCACAAAGTTGCATAACGTATACTGGTGTAGACCCTATTGTAGCTCTTCTTTCTTATTCTACAAAAGGCTCAGGTGGAGATAAAGACCCTAATATCTTAAAAATAAGAGACGCTTATAAAATATTAAAAGATAGGAAGGTGCATTTTACTTTTGATGGTGAGATACAACTAGATTGTGCTATTGTTCCTTCTGTAATGCAAAAGAAAGCCGCAGACTCCCCTGTTAAAGGGCAGGCAAACACATTAATCTTTCCTGACTTAGCTGCAGGAAACATTGGCTATAAATTAGTGCAACGTCTTGCAGGAGCAGAAGCATTGGGACCGTTTTTGCAAGGTTTTGCAAAGCCTATTTCAGATTTATCACGCGGCTGCTCTGTAGAAGATATTGTAACTACATCAGCTATTACCTTAGTGCAAGCAGGACGAAAAAATAACTAAAGTCTAAAACGCATAAAGAGGGCATTTTAATATCTTTTGTAATTTTTTATTAAATAATGTGCCCTCTTAATAACAAGGTTATATTGTCTAAATCTTACTATTATAAACAAAGGGGAGAACTGTAATGGCTACACCACATATAGAAGCAGAAAAAAACATGATAGCAGAGAATGTTTTACTACCAGGGGACCCAATGCGTGCAAAAATTATAGCAAATGCTTTTTTAGAAGATGCCCTCTGTTATAACAAAGTGAGGGGTGCTTTAGGATTTACAGGTAAATATAAAGGTGCACCTGTTTCTATTCAAGCAACAGGAATGGGTCAGCCTTCTATGTCAATTTATGCACATGAACTTTTTACTCAATATGGAGTTAGAAAAGCTATAAGAATAGGAACTGCGGGAGCTTTGCAAAAAGACATAAGTTTAAAAACAATCATTTTAGCTATGAGTGCGTCTACAGATTCTAATATAAACACTCAATATTTTAATGGTTTTGGTTTTGCTCCTACAGCGTCCTTTAATCTAATAAAAAATAGTTATGATATTGCAACACAAAAAGAAATGAAATTTAAGGTGGGCTCTATTGTAACTTCAGATGTGTTTTATGATGAAAAAGAAAGATGGAGAATGTGGCAAGAGTATGGAATGCTAGCTATTGAAATGGAAAGTGCTATTCTTTACACAATAGCTAGTAAGTACAATGTAGAAGCTCTTTCTATCCTTACAATTTCAGACAATATTGTTACAAAAGAGGCTACGTCTTCAAAGACGAGAGAACAAGACTTTTTAGATATGGCTTTTTTAGCTTTAGAAACAATAACTCATTAAAAATGGAAGAAAAAAAAACTAATTCACAATCTATAATTAAAAGTGGCTCCTTTCTTACAATATTAACTTTTATTTCGCGCATCTTAGGCTTAATTAGAGAAATGGTAAAATCAAGATTCTTGGGCACTTCCCCTTTAGCAGATGCTTTTACTGTCTCTTTTTTAATTCCAAATCTCCTTCGTCGTCTTTTCGCAGAAAATAGTATGACGGTAGCTTTTATTCCAACATTTAAAGAATTACTAGAAAGGTCAGAAGATGATAAAGGGAACCTTAAAGAATTTCTTTCATCAATATTTACACTTCTTACCTTTTTTACAAGCTTAATAGTATGCATTGGGATACTTATTACACCAATAATTTTAACCCTTCTTTTTCCAAAGCTAGAAGACAAAACTTCTGCTATCATACTTACAAAAATAATGTTTCCATATCTTGTTTTTATTTCCATTGCAGCCTTTTTTCAAGGAATATTAAATGGAGTTAAAATCTTTTCTCCTTCAGGTTTTACTCCAATATTATTTAACCTTTCAGTAATATGTTGCACATATCTTTTTTCTAAAACTCTAGGAAACCCTGCAATTGCTATGGCTATTGGTGTAGTTTTTGGTGGCTTTTGTCAAGCAATATTTCAATTGCCTTATGTATTGCATAGACGTTTTTATTTTTCATTTACAAGCATAAAAAAGGCTTTGAAAAATACATATACAAAAAAGACATTAAGATTAATAGCTCCAACAATTATAGGTATGGCAGCCTACCAAATTAATGATTTAGTTTCCACATCTTTAGCAACAGCTTATGGCACAGGCATTGCTTCAAGTTTGCAGTATTCATTAAGACTTCAAGAATTAATACTAGGCATCTTTGTTGTTTCCATAAGCTCTGTCATTTTGCCTGATCTTTCTACATATGCAATAAAAAATGAATGGAAATCTTTTGAAAATCTTTTAATGCAATCTATGAAAATAATAGCATTAATTACTATTCCTGCAAGCTTTTTTGCCTTTTTTTCTAGTGAAGAAATTGTTTCCATAATATATAAAAGCCATCAATTTGATTCATCATCTGTAAACTTAACAATGAAAGCTTTTAATTGCCATATTGTAGGACTTTTTTTTATAGCATTAAACCGTGTTATATCTCCCGCGTTTTATGCCATGCATGATTCCGATTCTCCAACTCTTTCAGGTATTGCATCTTTCTTTGTGAATATTAGCTTTGCTTTTATTTTGGCAAAGTGGTTTTTAGGAAGTGGAATTGCAATTTCTCTTAGTATTGCAAGTTTTATAAATACCTTTTTGCTTTTTTTACTTTTATATAGGAAAAAAAATATAAATGTTAAAGTGCTTTTAAAAAATGTTTTTAGCTTTAGCCTAAAAATAACTTTCTTTTCAAGTATTGCAATTCTTCCTGTATGTTTTTTTATAAAACCATTGGAAAACTTCCTTTTTTATAACTTGCATTTTAAAATGACTATTTCTTTTTCTCTTTCCTTATTAATTTTGTTTTTTCTATTTGCGTTAATAGGAATAGCTTTACTTGGCATTACAAAAGATAAAACTTTTGTTGTCCTTCTTAAGAAACTTAAAATAATAAAAAGGTAAGCTTCCTAGTCCACTATTTTTTTAATTCATTATGTTGTAAACTATACATAGTTTTTATTTTTTAGGAGAAATTATGTCTATTATAAATGTTTATAGTGAAATTGGGCGGTTAAAAAAAATTATGTTGCATAGACCTGGAAAAGAGTTACTTTTACTAAAGCCTGATAGTTTAGAAGAACTTTTATTTGATGATATTCCTTTTTTAAAGGTTGCACAAAAAGAACATGACGCTTTTGCTAAAGCTTTGGAAAAAAACGGTGTGGAAGTCTTATATCTTGAAAACTTAATGGCAGAAACTATAAAAGAAGACAAGGTTAAAGAAATGTTTATCGCCCGATATTTAGAAGATGCAAATATTTATTCTGACTATTACAAAAAAGCAATAAAAGAATATCTTATGTCGATAAAAGATGAAAAAGAGCTTGTTTTAAAAACAATGGAAGGCGTTAGAAAATATGAAATTCCTTCAAATGCTAAATCACTTTTTGATATAACAGGAAGTAAAGATGACATATTAATAGACCCAATGCCCAATCTATATTTTACACGGGACCCATTTGCAACAATTGGAATGGGTGTTTCAATACATAAAATGTATTCAAAAACAAGAAATAGAGAGACAATATATGGAGACTTTATATTCAAATATCACCAAAGTTATAAAGGACAAGTGCCTTTTTACTATGAAAGAGATAGCATTCCTAGCATTGAAGGTGGAGATGTTCTTAATTTAACAGAAAAAACAATAGCTGTAGGTCTTTCTGAAAGAACTAAGCCCCAAGCAATAGATACTTTTGCAAAAAATGTTTTTTCATCTGATAAAAGTAAAGTAAGTAATATACTTGTTTTTGAAATTCCTAAAAAAAGAGCGTTTATGCATTTAGATACAGTGTTTACTCAAATTGATTATGATAAATTTACTATTCACCCTGGAATATTGGGACCTTTAAATGTTTATAATATTGAAAAAAGCACAAACGGAGAAATTAAAATCTCTTATATTGATACAACTCTTGAAAAGATTTTGGGAAAATATTCCACGTCTAAATCTGTAGAGCTAATTAAATGTGGTGGCGATGATATGCTTGCTTCAGAAAGAGAGCAGTGGAATGACGGTTCTAATACTCTTTGCATAGAACCTGGAAAAATACTAGTGTATTCAAGAAATGAAATTACAAATGATATACTACGTAAAAAAGGGTTAAATGTTATAGAAATTGAGGACTCAGAACTTTCAAGAGGACGTGGTGGTCCTCGTTGCATGAGCATGCCATTTGAAAGAGAGAATCTAAATTAATTTTATAATTTATTTAAGGCGTTTAAGCATATTGCTTTTAACGCCTTATACTAAAATTCTTAATTCATAAATGTATTTTTTATTAGATAATTTCTTTCATAGCTATGCAATATTATTACGTATTATCAATGTTAGTACTTTTATAACATAAAAAATATATGATTTTAATTTCTTTACTTTCTCATTTGTTGGTTACTCATCCCGTATTTTCATTATTTTACACCCCTAGCTAAAAGAAAGCACCTTATTAGCCAATAATGATATAAAAATTTAATTTTTGTGCCATTATGGGCAACTTTTTCTAGTTTAATGTGATTGGTTTTATCATATTACTTTTAGAGTATTATAATAAGTATTCTTAATTTTAAGCATGCGTCTTTTAAGGACAGACGCTACATTAAGGAATTGTTATTAAAGCTCCCTCTATGACTCTCCAAATAAGAGAAGAATATTTTTACAAAATACTAATGAAATGCAAGTGGTAGCCCCACTCAAGACCCCGTTACCATACAAAGAAAGGATAACTCGTATCAATGCTACAGTACTACTTTAATTTACTAATGTGTAGTATGATAACAGGATGTCTTTTAAAAACTTGAAATTTTTAGAAGACACCCGATTTTAAAGGAGCC
>CAUUIE010000113.1:0-5161 GCA_963545065.1 uncultured Treponema sp. | reverse complement strand
TAGGTGGATTTTTAGGAATGAATATTTTGAAAAAGCACTTTATAAAGCAGGTTTTATTTAATCAATATGATTAGATAATTTGTTGTAATCCCTAATAATTTCATTTTTAGAGACTACAATATCTTTTATTTATCTTTCAGATAAATATTTTTTTGCTTCTGTGCTAGTTAATTTCCGTATTTCAGTATTAGGAAATTCATTATATTTATTCATTGAAAATATAGGATATTCTTTTTCACAAATTTTATTTGGATTCTTCTTTAAGAATAAATATAGTTCTTCTTGTCCAGATAATATTTTGTAAATAGTTTTATCTTTACTTGTTTTTATCTCATAAATACCACAACACTTTTTCATAGTGAAATCTGCTACTCTTAAATATAATTTTGCAGTTTCCATACTTTTAAAAGGAAAGTTCCATCTTTGTAATTTGTGTTTTGTTTCTTCTATGCAAATGCATCTACCACATAGACCACATATATATTGTGTGTGATTTTCTAAACATTTTATAGGATTAAGTAATGGAGTAATCCTTTTGTGTTCTGAATAACATTCTTTACATATCATTTTTTATTCTTATGGTTTCCTTATTTGAAGATAATAGGATATATTATAAAATAATCTTTTTAGTATATTTATATACTTAAATTTTCAGCTTTTATTTTAATATTGAATTAAACTAATTATTAAACTTATTTTTTAGAGGTGGAAAATGACATATATACAATGGTATGAATCTCCATTGGGAAATATTTTACTTGCAGCAAATAAAGAAGGACTAACAGGTTTGTGGTTTAATGGTGAAAAATATTTTGCATACTACCTTGAAAAACAATATGAAGAAAAAGAAACATCAATTTTAAAAGAAACAAAAAAGTGGTTAGATATATATTTTAAAGGCAAAGAACCACATTTTAATGTACCACTTTATTTTAATGGAACAAATTTTCAAAATGAGGTTTGGAGCATACTTTGCACTATTCCGTATGGAAAGATTACTACTTATGGGGAAATTGCAAAACTAATTGCAACAAAAAGAAATATTAAACATATGTCAGCACAAGCAGTTGGGGGTGCTGTGAGTCATAATGAAATCTCTATTATAGTACCATGTCATAGGGTTATTGGAGCAAATGGGAACTTAACAGGTTATGCTGCAGGTATTGATAAAAAAATAAAACTACTCATGCTAGAACATATTGATATATCTAAATTTATTGTACCAAATAATAAATAATATTATTAAAGCAAGTTATTGATTTTTAGAATATAGCTACTATAGTTTTATTTTTTCTTTTTTGATGGTGAGTTCATTATACATAGAAGAAATTAGCTTTTTAATAAGCTCTTGATTGTCTAACTCTTTAATTAAAAGCATTTCTTTTGCACCTTTATAGGGCTGTTCAAGAGTAGCATCTGGCATAAGTGATTTTGCAGTTTTTGTCTGTTTTAATAAAAAGCGGTCATCATATATTCCGCCAATAACTTTTTCTTGATAGTAAATAATATATCCGCCCATCATTTTCCTAAATGTAATATCATTTAAACATGATAGTTTTTCTAAAATATAATTCAAATAGCTTTCACTTGAAGACATAAACAACACTCCAAATTTACGTAAAATATATAGTTAAGTGAATAAGTCAATTAAAAAAGACTTTATTTCATTAAAGAGAGGATCGTTAAAGTTCCAATAACCTTTTTCTGCTCCTAGTCCAAGAGAATTAACAAGAGGCACTTTTGATGCAAGGTATACTTGAGACATAGCTTTGGCAAAATTGAATGAGACATTATCTTTATAAAATCTACGTAAACATTCTATATATGCTTCCATTTCATTTTGGCAATGCTCATTTTTAATTGATTGTAAACACAATGTTTCTAACATTCCAGCATCTTTATTATTAGGCATAATAAATATACCTATTTTCATGTTATTCACTTTCTCTACTTTACCAATATTTTTAGGTTTAGGTATGTTGTTATTATCTAAATCATTACATATACTATCAAACGCACTTTTTGCAAGATTTTCTTCTGCATCGCGGACAAATCCTAATTTTGTTACTTCTGAAAAGCCTTCTATTTTTACAAATCTAGCAATTGTTTTTGAAAACTTATCTTTTCCGCCCACATCATAAACTTTTACATTTTCAATACTAATTTTTTCAAATAAAGATGAAAAAAAATGACATTCATCTTTCCCTTCAACTAAAAGCAAAGATTTCTTATCTATTTTTTTATGCTCTAAAGATTTGCAATTAAGATTTTTATTATTTTCCATTAACGCACCTCATAATTTTCATTTAAGCTAATGGTAAAATCTTCATTTGTATAATGAATTATTTTTGTTTTATAGTCTTTTTTTTCTATTCTATATAATGCTATTTCATCTTTTCCTTCGTTTAATTCTTGTTGCACACTAGCCAATGCTTCTAATGCTTCATATGAGTGAGTTGTAGTAATAACTTGTATGTCAAGCTGATTGGCTAGCATTAAAATTGCTTTCCAAAACACTGTTACACTAGAATAATGGAGCCCATTTTCTGCCTCATCTAAAATCAATATTCCTCCTTGCATATCATACATAGCCGATAAAACTGCAAGCACTCTTCTAATTCCATCGCCCATTATATTTATAGGGAGTAGCTCTTCTTTACCTATGTCAAAATATATAGAATTGTTATTAGCAATTTGTATATCAATCAAGTTAGGTTCAATTTCTTTTAATATATCAATTATGCTTTTAATTTGTTTCTTTTTTACCATTGAAGATAAATCTATAATTTCATTTATTAAAATAATTTGTGAGTTTAAATATTTAGCTAAAACGTTCTCTCTATATACCTTAGATAACTTTATTTCAGCATTTTTAATGCTTATATACACATCTTGGTATGGGTTTTTATCTTTTTTAAAAGATATTTTAAGCCCGTCAATTTGAGTTCTTTGATTTTGCAAACTTGATTTTTCCATTTTATATAAATCGCTACTCAACTTAACAAATGGATTCGTCTTTTCTTCTAAAACAACATCTTCTTTTTCAAGGGCGAAATTTCTTTTATCATCTTGATAACTAGTTATCTTAGCCTCACGTTCAACATTATCAACCTTTCCTGATAATGATATAGCTTTTTCTAAATTTAAATCATTAAAGATATATTTAAAATCATAATCGTTTATTAATTGAAAATTCCTTAAATTATTAATATTAAGTAATAGTTCTGGGTTCGACATTCCAGAGAGAATAAAGATAGCTTCAAGGATTGAAGTTTTTCCTGAATTATTTTTACCAACAATTACATTTAGCCTTTTCATTTCTTTTAATTCTGCATAATCTATCCCTCTAAAATTAGATATCTTTAATTCATTAAATTTCATAGTGTCTCCCCATTAGTTATTTCATATGTTAAATGAAGTATCTAGCTTTTCATTCAAACCTTATAACTTGTTTTTCCACGTCTACTATTGAAGGCACTCCAAAAGGCATAATGCATCTTGGAGTTGCATGCCCAATATTAATATTATAGACAATTGGCAAATTGCTATTATTAATTTCTGTTATAAGGATATCTTTATATTCTTTATAATAAACTTCATTCATAGGCTTACCTACTATAACTCCATTTATTACATTAAAAACACCAGTTTCTTTTATTCTTTGAACCATTGTTTTGTATCTTTCAGGTTTTGTAAAGCCTTCGCTAGACTCTAATAAAAGAATCTTACCTTTCCAGTCTTCAAGAGATGGAAACAAATTATATTTTTTGCAAAGCTCAACTGAATCTTTATTTCTAGTGTTATCAAACATTTGATAAATGCTTTCTATACAACCACCAAGTATTTTGCCTCGAAACTTGCTTGAGCCTTGCAAAAGTTCAAATCCGCGATCTTCATGCTGAATTCGCTTTATGCCAATTTGAGATTCATCAAACTTCTCTCTCTCGCTATACCATGTGCTACTTGGGCGAATTTCTTTTATTGTTCCCGTTTTTATAAGCTCATCAAAATAGCTTTTTGTATAAGCTAACATTTCATCTTCAAGCTCGCAAACATCTGGTAAAAAAGCTTGCCCATAGAATGTATTAAAACCTGCCTTATTAAACATAAAATGATTCATTGTAGTATCAGAAAAGCCTAGAAAAATCTTTTTATTATCTTGCACTGCTTTTTGCAATTCATTATTTTCAAATAAATATGGAAGGAGTTTATATGTATCATCTCCTCCAATAGCACAAAGTATAATATCAATAGATGAGTCATTTAAGGCGTCTAATAGGTCTTTTGCACGTGCACTTGGATTGTTAGAAATAAATTCCATTCCTTTTAAAGCGTGTGGGGTTGTAACAACTTCAAGCCCATAAGATTTTAGCCTATTAAGACCAATATCCATTTCAAACTTAATAAATGGTTCTCCAAGTAAGCCACTTGAAAGGCTAATAATTGCTAACTTTTTTTTCATTATAATTCTCCTTAATAATACATAAACATTTATATATTTTAAATCTCTTACATTGCTTTGGCAATACTGGAAAGGAAAGGGTGAGATAAAAGCATAATGTTAAAGCTATTTATAACTTTGAAAAGAAAAGCTATTTTAAAAAAGTGCTTATAGTTGCAATAGTTTAGTGTAAATGCCTCTTTTAAGCTTTACTCAAAACATTGCAAAGCTCTCTTTTTAAGGAGATTATCTTTTTTATGCAACTACAGTCCTTAAATGCTCGTAAACTTTATGCCCATAATTTTACACATATTTTGATAGCCTCTGGCGAAAGCATTATTACCATTGCTTAATGGCTTAAAAGCCTTGCATCCATTAAGCTTAAACGAAAGTTCCTGTTAGCTAATAGCCCCTCTCCTCTTAAGCTAGCAAAATGCCATCCTCTAGCTAGACTGAAATACCCTCTAGCTTAAGAGGCGTTGTCTAGTGTTGCTAGAAGTCATCTATCATTACTTAAATGATTGGCTTTTTATTCTAGTTATTACACAGCATCAATTCTAGCTAAAACGTGGGCCCTCTTCTAGCTAGAACAAGAGGCATAGTGTTACATACCTAGGGGTGCGTTTATTGTAGTAATGGGGAGTGTGTTTTAGTAGTAAATGGGGTCCTATTCTAGCTAGACTTTCTTCAAAAACTAGCTAGAGTTTCCCCAAACTCTAG
>CAUUIE010000112.1:0-5194 GCA_963545065.1 uncultured Treponema sp. | reverse complement strand
TTTTTAAAACATAAAAGTATTGCCTTTTGCTTAGTGTTCCACTCATTATCAACCAATTCCTAGTTATAAAGTTTTAAGAATTGGTTTTGTCAATAAAAAAAAAGTTTGGTGCCTATACAACATCTTTATTTTCTATAAATTGTTTTTTATAAAATTGGTAGTAGTGTCCTTTTTTTGCTAATAGCTCATCATGTGTGCCTGCTTCCAGCATTGTTCCTTTTTCTATAACAATGATTTTTGAAGCATTTCTTATGGTTGAAAGACGGTGAGCTACAACAAAAGATGTTCTTCCCTTTAATGTAAGTTCTATAGCCTTTTGCACTATAGCTTCTGTTTCTGTATCTATATAAGATGTTGCTTCATCTAGCACAAAAAAAGCAGGATTTCTTACTAAAATGCGTGCGAGAGAAAGAAGTTGTTTTTGACCGGTAGAAAGAATGGCTCCATCTTCTCCTAGTTGTGTGTCATATCCATCTTTTAGCTTTTCAATAAAGCAGTTAGCTCCTATTAAGCTTAAAACTTCTTTTATTTTCTCGTCTGTCGCTTCTTTATTTCCATAACGAATGTTTTCCATTATAGAGCCTGTAAATAAATGAGGTTGTTGCAATACATATCCCAAATTGTCATAAATCCACTTTTGTGGTATTGTTTTATAATCAAGGTCTCCCATTGTTATCCTTCCATCAGTTGGAAGATAAAAGTGGCAAAATAAATTAACAATTGTAGACTTTCCCGCTCCTGTAGCACCAACTAAAGCTATTGTTTCGCCCGGTTTTACTTCAAGATTAAAATGCCTTAAAACAGGCTCTCCATTCTTGTATGCAAAAGAAACATTTTCAAACTTTATGGCTCCTCTTATTATTTTGTTTTTTAATTCTTCATTTCCATAAAGTTTTTTTGCTTCTTCTGAATCTTCAATTTCAACTTCTTCTTCAAACACACCTATCACTCTTTCAATGCTTGCTTGTGCAGAGATAACCCATATCCAAATATCTGCAAGCCAAGAAATTGGCTCCATTAATTTGAAAAGCAATGTAGAAAATGCTACTAAAGTGCCTATTGTTATAGCTTCTTTCATAACAAGATCGCCACCTATTACATTCACTAAAAAACTACCCAAATTTGCAACAGAAGGAATGATAAACGGAGCAAATGCCATAGTTATGGATGCCTTTATAGAAGCTTCTCTCATTTTGTGAGAAAGCTCTTTAAATTCCATATCATTTGTATCTTCCATATTTAACGTTTTTGCAGTGAGCACTCCTTGAATGTTTTCATTATATGTTGAAATAATTTGTGAGTTTAATTTACTGGTTACTCTATTTCTATATAAAACTATTTTAAGCATAGAATAGCCCACTAAAAAAATGATTGGTGCTATAACCAAAGCAATAAGGGTTAGAGGAATGTTAAGAAGTAGCATAGCAATAAGGGTGAAGAAAAAAAGGACCACTTGCCAAAGAAGGTCTACAAACCCCCAACCAATAACATCACTAATTTTTCCTATATCACTTGTAATACGCGCCATAAGATGACCTACTGCATGAGTGTCATAAAAGGTAAGAGAAAGGAGTTGATATTTATTAAACACTTTTATTCTTAAATTGTTAGATACATTTGCTTCCAAATATCCTGCCAAACAAAGATAAAAAAATGTGATTAACACACAAATAATAGTTAATGCTAATGCAAGCATAGAAAAAGGGAAAAAAGCAGAAACATTTTTATTAACAACAAATGCATCTATTATATATTTAGTAATAAAACCCGTACTAACTTCAAAAATGCCCATAAAAGTAGATGCGAGAAGAGCACTAATTAATATTTTTTTTTCGTTTATAAATTCTTTAAATATATCTTTCCAAATGTTTTTTCTAAATTTTTCGTTTAATCCGTCTTCAATCATCTCTTCCATAATTTATATTTTCTCCTAATGTTATTTAATTAATATTCAACTCTAATTTCTTTATAACTTACACACTATGTCTATTAAATGGCGTTTTGAATTTCGTAAATGCGTTTATATAGACCTTCTTGGTTTAACAATTCTTCATGTCTTCCTTCTTGCGATATTTTTCCATCTTCTAGCACAATTATTTTGTCTGCATTTAAAACAGAAGAAAGACGGTGAGAAATTACAATTAAAATCTTATCTCCTCTAATTTTATTTATAGACTCTCTAATTTGTGCATCAGTGGTAGTGTCTACACTAGAAAGTGAATCATCAAATATAATTATAGAAGCATTTTTTAAAAGAGTGCGAGCAATTGCTAAGCGTTGCTTTTGTCCACCTGATAATGTAACACCATTTTCTCCCACAATTGTGTCATATCCATTTTCAAATTCCATGATATCTTTATGTAAACAAGCTTCTTTTGCCACTTCTATCACTTGTTCATCTGTAGCCTCTGGACTTGAAATTTTTATATTTTCTTTTATTGTTTTGCTATATAAAAATGGCTCCTGCAACACAATACCTATATGTTTTCTAAGTGTGAATAAGTCTATATTTGCAATATCTACATTATCAATTGTAATATTTCCTGTATCACAAGAGTAAAGACGTTCTAACAAATACATTAAAGATGTTTTACCTGAACCTGTCATTCCAATAATGCCTAGCATCTCGCCTTCTTTTATTTTAAAAGAAACATCAGTTAATACCTTATGTTCTTTAGATGAGGGATAAGAAAAAGAAACATGATTAAAAGATAAGTCTCCTTTTAATGTATTTATTGTGTCAGTTTCTTTAATGTTTTCTTTTGGAGCATTTAAAACTTCTTTTATTCGCTTTATAGAAATTGATAATCGTCCAAAATTGCTAATAATTCTTGCTAACTGTCTAATAGGAAATATTAAAGCTGTAATATATTGACCAAAGGAAAACACTTGCCCTACAGTAATCTCACCTAAATATGCTAAATAACTACCATAAAGAGTAACAAACATAATTTGTGCAAGCGTTACACCATCACATAAAGCCCAAAATATTGACTCCACTTTAACAACTTTTTTTACTATATCCCTATAGTCTTTTGCTACTTTTTCAAACTTTTTCATTTCATATTCTTGCATAGAAAAAGCTTTAACAACTCTAACTCCTGTTAAGTTTTCTTGTGCTACTTGAATCATTAAAGCTTCTTTTTTATTTACTATTTCATATTGTTTTTTTATATATATCATAAAAATAACAGAGCTAATAAAAATAACAGGTATTGCACAAGATGAAAAAATAGTCATTTTTATATTTTGGCTTAACATAATTGCAAAAACATAAAATATTGAAAAAATAATTCCAATTCCACTAATTATGAATTGAGAAAAGGTATTTTTTATTGTGTTTAAATTAGAAGTGCAACGTTGAAGTAAATCTCCTGTTTCCTCTTTCATGTAATGTGCATATGTAAAACGTTGAATGCTTTCATGTAGCCTTAATCTTAATTTATTTATTATATTCTCTGTTGCAATAGCATTTAAGATACCGCTTAGGTAAGTCATAAAACTTCCTATAAAATAAAATATTAAAATTATAGTTGAAAGTATGATAATAGAATAAAAACCTTTTTCTATTTTTAGAAAGAAAGATAAAAAACTTTTTATATAGCCACTTTTTACCTCTTGCCCTAAGATTGCTCCATCCACTAATATATTTAAAATTAATGGACCTATTCCTGATATTATTTGCCTTAATAATACAAGAATAATTGCTAAAATATAAACAAAAACGTATTTTTTAATTTTTAAATGAGGTTGTGTAATCTTTTCCATAATTCTTGCTATTATAATATAAAAAATAAATAGTGAATAGGGGGGGGGTACGATATTAATAGCTTAAAAATCATTTTTGAATAATTTTAAGCTATTATAATGTTATTATTGGTAATTTTTAAAAAAATCTTATATTGCATACTTTTGTAAGTTTTTCATTAGATAAAACAAGAGAGAGCATTTTAGACATATGAAATATTTTAATAAACAATAGAAAAGAAAACAAAGACAATACATTTTAGTATTGAAGATAATACATTTAAACTAGTACACTTTTAATGCACCTTAAAGCATCAAAATCATATTATAACAAGAGTTCAAGGTGCATTACATAAAAAAACTATATTTTATCAAATCACATGTTAAGTGAAAATTTAAAAGTAATGCTTACCTTTTTTCATAAGCCTTATTACCTTCAATAAAAATTTCTACATCTTTTACTTTTGGAAAATTTATATTAAGACTCTTTTTAAAAAGGTCATAAAACTCTTTAAATTCCACACTTTTTGGCATATGTAACAAAGAATCTTTAGGTAAATCAAGATATAAAACATCATTTTGTAAAAATAAAGTTTTATATTTCATACCATGTGGAAAAAAGGAGAGTAAACTATAATTTGCAGGACCTAATAAAAACTCTTCCACAAACACATTAAGACTTTCCTTATCAGGAGAAAGAGCAATATATCTATTTTCAATTTGCACTTCTCCAGTTATTTTGTCTTTAAAAAACATAAGATAGCGTTCATATTCTTTCTGATTCACATGAAAAAACATCAATGTAGCAAAAAAACATGTAATCACTATAATAAGGAAAGCCTTAACCCATTTCATAATTCAAAAAATCTCCTTAAAACACATTACTTTTTTTAATGTTCGTTTGTAAAACTAGTATAGCTTTTTCTTTCAGTTCCTGAAAGGTTTTTTAAAGAAGTTTTATCCAAAAGATATATTTCCCCAGCTTCATTTTGTGCTAAAATACCTTGATCTGTTACTGTAATTGGAGAGTATGGGGCAACACTAACATCTGAAAGAGATTGTTTTTCTAATTTTGCATTAAATTTTCCAACATAATACTTACCACCACTGCTTACAATTGCATAGTAATACTCTCCTTCTCTTTCTAATACGCTTTTTTCTGCAATTATATCATCTCCTTGTTTTGTAATCTCTAAAGTTCTCATATTAATTAGTACAAGAGAAATTACACCATTACCACCAGAAGAACCTGCTATAGCTAAAAGCTCCTCTCCTACTTCATAAATATGTCTACCCTTTATAGTATCTAATGAAGAAGTTTTTATTGGCTTTCCATTTCTTAAATCTAACATAACAATACTAGAAGAAAGTGTATCCTCATCCACTACTTTAAGTGCATAACCTCGTACTGCAGATGCAATAAGAGCGTCTGTTTCTGCTTTCTTTT
>CAUUIE010000111.1:0-5349 GCA_963545065.1 uncultured Treponema sp. | reverse complement strand
AGAAAATATGTTGTATTTGTGGTAAACCAGGAGAGTTACAACATTTTGATAGAGTAGGTAGCTCAGGCTATAAAAGTGATACAGGGCTAAATTATAGAGTGATGTGCTTATGTAGAGAACATCACGATGAAGCCGATAACTGTATCAGTAGGATTGATTTTATGAGGAAATATCACTTGGCAGGAATATATCTAAACCCAGAGCAAGTGAAAGAATTGAAAAGAATATACAAAGGACATTTTCAAGCATTTAAGGAATAACGACTATTTCAATTTTGGAAACAGTCGTAAAATACAGAGGTTGAACGATTTTGCCGATACCAACAAAATGGGTAGACATATAATAAATTCAATAGTTTAACATATTGCTGATGTCGGGAAGATGTTAAGATTAGGAAAAATAGGGGGAATTATGGATACAAGAGATGTCAATATTGCAATTAAAGCTCTAAAAGACGGTAAGAGAGTTGGCAAAAATGGAATACCTCATTTGTACTGTATTTTGGGAGATGATGGAAGCATTTACTTATATAAAAAAGAAAGAAAAAATAAATGAAGTAAAAAAAGGCTATTCAATTCTTTAAAAGATTATGAATTAGCTTATAAAGAAGGGCATTTATTTAATATTTGTGAGGTGGAATAATGGAAAAAGAAAAGGTTTTAGAGATAGAAATAACTAAGATAGATGATAATTATAGTTACTGTAAAATTAAATATCAAAATGTAGTTATATTAGAAAGAAGAGGTTTTTGTAAACTTCTTCAAGGTACATTAAAATTTCATATACATACTATAGGCGGACCATCTTTTAGAATATATACAGATATTTATTCAGGAGAAAAAAGCGCAAGTTTAATCATAAGAGGGGGTATTATAGAAGAAGATAACAAACCTTTTATAATAAAAAATGAAGATGAAAAATATATACAAGAAATAGTAAATTTATTAAATGAAGAATACGGAATACCAAAGAGATGGAGAGCTGAAGAAAAATGTAGTTATTGGTATATAGATTCTGATAATGCTATAAATCTTACAGATGAAAATTTTTATGAAGAAGATGATGACCGTTATAACTTAGGTAATTACTTTCAAACAAGAGAACAAGCCCAAAAAATAATAGATAGCAAAGAATGGCAAAACTTCTGGGCTAAGGTAAGAGCAGGAGAGATTGGAAATGATTGTTAGTAACTTATCTGAAACTAAAAAATATGAAATAGTTTATGTAGACCCACCTTGGGAAAAGAAAAAAGGTGGGTTGAGAAAAAGTAGACCTAATCAAACAAGAGATTTAGATTATAAAACTCTTCCTAATGATGAAATTAAAAATATAATATCTAAAATAAAAGTTGAAGAAAAACATAATTTCTTTGTATGGACCATTGATGAATTCTTATTTGATTGTGAAAAAATGATGAAAGAACTAGGGTATCGTTTACACGCTAGATTAATCTGGGATAAAGAAAATGGAGTTGCTGCAGCATTTACAGTAAGATACTCTCACGAATATCTTTTATGGTTTTATAAAAAAGGTAATATGTTAAAACCTTGCGAAAAAATGAGAGGAAAACAAACAACGGTATTTAGAGAAAAAGCAACTAAACATAGTAAAAAGCCAGAAATAGCATATAAGATTTTAGAAAATATGTTTCCTGATTCAAACAGGATTGAAATTTTTGCTAGAAATGAAAGACTAGGTTGGGATAGTTTTGGAGATGAATTAGGAGAGATTGGAGAAGAAAATGAAAAAACAATATTGTTATAGTTTTGATGGAGAATATTATGAAAGTGATTTATTTGATAGTAAGGAAAAAGCTATTGAAGAAGCAAAAAAGGAAGCTAAAAAAGATGGATATAAAATTTTATATTTAGGAATTGCAAATGAATACAAAGAATATTGTGGTGGATTAGCTGAAAATGTGGCTGACATTTTACAAGAAAGAGCTGTAGATAAATGTGGAGAGTTTGCAAAAGATTATATGAGAATTTACAATAAAAAACATTTAAATATTCTTGAAGAAAGAATAAAAAAAGTGATATTAGATTTTCAAAAAGAATTTAATCATGAACCTGATTTTTATACAATTTCTGATATAGAAGAAATAGAATTATAGAGGTAAATATGACTAAAAAAATTCTTGATGTATGCTGTGGCAGTAAAATGTTTTGGTTTCAGAAAGAGAGAGATGACACAGTATATATGGATAATAGAGAGCTTGAAGATGTGCTATGTGATGGAAGAAAGTTAGAAATAAAGCCTGACCTTGTTGCAGATTTTAGAAATATACCTTTTCCAGATAAAACATTCAAGTTAGTAGTTTTTGACCCTCCACATTTACAGAGAGTTGGAGAGAAAAGTTGGTTGGCTAAAAAGTATGGCCAACTAGGTCCTAACTGGCAAGAGGATTTAAAACAAGGCTTCAATGAATGTTTTAGAGTTCTTGAAGTTAATGGAATATTAGTTTTTAAATGGAATGAGGAGCAGATTAAACTTAATGAAATATTAAAACTAACTGATATTAAGCCTCTTTTTGGTAATAAGAGAGCCAAGACACATTGGTTAGTATTTATGAAGGAGGAGTAGCTATGATAAAAAAATATATTAAAAAACCTGTACAAATAGAAGCAATGCAATTAAAAGAGGATAACATTATAGAAGTTTTTGATTTTTTAGATGAAGCAAATTATAAAGAAACTAAAAGTGTAGAAGAACTGGAAGATTTTAGTCAAAGAATGTTAAAGCAAGGCTATATTGAAATAAAAACACTTGAAGGTATGATGAAGGCTAGTTTTGGAGATTACATAATAAAAGGTATAAAAGGTGAGTTTTATTCTTGTAAACCTGATATTTTTGAAGCAACTTATGAGGAAGTGAGATAATGAAATTTAAAAGACCTGAAACTTTTGAAGATATATTAAATCTTCAAAAACATTTAGATGAAAGTATACATAGTTCTAGAAAAAGAACAGAAGAAGATATTAAATTGTCTTTAATAGCTGAGTGCATAGAGTTTAATGAAGAAACAAAAGACAGTCATAAAACTTGGAAAACAAAGCCTTATAACAAACAAAATGAATTAGAAGAACTCACAGATATATTGTTCTTTATCGCACAATTATATAATACTTTTGATAAAAAAGATACAATGGTTGAATATGGGTGTGATGTATTTAATAATTCAGAAAATTATTTAACATTAAATTCTGTCAAAATAACTGGAATTATAATAGAATTTTTAGGTGGATATAATAATATAGCATTAGGACTTTATTTATCACTTGTAAATAAATATGGCTACACAAAAGAAGATATATTAAACTGTTACTGGGAAAAGTGGCAAAAGAATATGAAAAGAATTGGGAAGGAGTGGAATTAGTATGGGACATAAAGTTTTAATTAAAAAAATAATAAAACCAGAATCGTGTGTTTTCATAGGAGGAACAGCATTTCCAGCAGGAGATGAAGTTTCTGAAATGGTATATATAGAATTGAATGACACTGAATGGGAAAGTTACAAAAATGAGAAAATTAAAGAGTATGAAAAAGCAGATTGGAAAAGAAAATATGATTTAAGAATGAAGTATGATTTCTTAAATGAAATATATAAATAAGAATAAGTTGCATTAATGAAGTGTAAGGAGTGGGATTAATGAGAAAAAGAGAGTATTATTCCAAAAAAGGTAACATCTATAGATAAGAAGACTGGTTATCATAGAATAGAAAATCTTGAAGATTTCAAGGCAGAAACTTTAAATCTAATAACAGAAGCTATCAATCTGTTGCTATTATTAAAAGTTAGTAAAGCAGATTTTGAAAAGCACATAATAAAATTGAATGAATTGATAAAAGAAAAATATCCAGTATAGGAGGGATAAATGGATACATTAACATATAATGCAGAAGATGTTGCTAGAATGTTAAATCGTTCTCCATCAACTGCATATAGAATTATAACTAAAATTAATTCAGAACATTGCAAAAAAAATAAAGTAGATAAAAAAAGTATGGGGAGTGGGAGAGTTAGCAAGGAACTTTTTCATCTATACTATCCAGGAGTGAAAATTTAATTTACTTTTAATTAATGAGAGAGTAATATATATCTGCTCTCTCTTTTTTTAAGGAGGATTTATGAAAAATGCAAATGGTGAAGGAAGTGTATACAAATTAAAAGGAAAAAGGAGGAAGCCTTGGGTTGCTGTTGTTACTGCTGGATATGATGAATTAGGAAAGCAAAAAAGAAAAGTCTTAGGAACTTTTATAACTAAGAAAGAGGCTCAACTGGAACTAATAAGATATTTAGATAATCCTATGCTATTTAGTGGTAAGACTTTTAAAGATGTTGTTGATTTGTGGTTTAATAATTATTCCAAGAAAGTATCCAAGGGTAGATTAAATAATATAAAATCTACAATAAAAAAATTTAATATTCTGAATGATTTAAAAATAAGAGAAATTAAACTTCCAATATTACAAAAAATATTTGATAATTTTAATCAATCTTATGGAGCTAAAACTCTTTTTAAATCAACATTAAATATGATTTTTGAATTTGCTTTAAAAAACGATTATATAGATGTAAATAAAATAAGCTTTATTGAATTAGGTAAAAATGAAAAAGTTCTTGAAAGAAAACCTTTTACAAGAGAAGAAATTGATATTTTATTTAAAAATGTAAGTTCAAAAGAAAAATACATCAATCGTGCATATTCTGTATTAATTCTTATCTATATGGGTATGAGAATTAGTGAATTATTAAATTTAAAAGTTGATGAAATAAACTTAGAAAATAAAACTGTTTTCATAAGTAAAAGTAAAACTCCTGAGGGTATAAGAACAATACCTATACCAGATAAAATAGTATATCTTTTTGAAAATAATATAAAATCTAATGAAGAATATTTTATACAAGGCAGTAGAGAAAAAAAAGAAAACTATCAAGGGTATATCAGAAAATTTTATAAAATGTTAAAACTTCTAAATTTAGAGGACCATACTATCCACGATACAAGGCACACATTCGCAACATTGCTTAATAATGCTGATGTAAATGGAACTTCTATAATAAAATTAATAGGGCATTCAGATTTTAAAATAACACAAGATATATACACTCATAAAGATATTGAAGAACTGCGAAAAGCAGTTAATTTATTAAATTAAATTTTGTTAGCTACTTGTTAGCTACCTAAGTAAGAATAATGAGAAATATAAGAATAATAAGAAAAGTTAAAAAAACAATAAAGTATTGATATTAAAAATTAATTTAGTATCAATACTTTATAAAAAAGCACCATATATTTATTTTAAAAACATATTCTCTTTAATAAGCTTTAAATTTTCTTTAGATGT
>CAUUIE010000110.1:0-5369 GCA_963545065.1 uncultured Treponema sp. | reverse complement strand
CTGTCAATTAACGGATTTATTCCAGCTTCTTCCAAAACAGCATCATCAATGAGTTGATTACCCACCTCATCAAAAGGATAGCTTAACAAAAGGATAATTTCATTCAATGATTTTGCAAAACCTTCAAGACAGGGGGCAAAACGATTTCTACTCAAAATAGGAAAAAGAACTCCAATTTTTTCATCGCTAAACTTGTTCTTTATATCCTTTGCAATATTTTCAAGTGTTGCATAATTGCCCTGTGAACGAGCGACTACAGATTCTGTAATCCCTAAAACATCTCCATCTTGAATATTAAAGCCTTCATTTTTAGAAGCTTTTAATAATGTGTCTACAGCAACTAAACTGATATCATCTCCATTATTTATAATAGGAGCTATCAATCCCCTAGCAACAACCCCAACAGTTCTAAGCATACAAACCTCACCAAAGAAGAAGCATAAAATAGTAAATTAATGTCGTAGCAATGCTACTTTCTTTCAATATTAATGTCAATATTATTATCAGCTGGTTTTCTATATGGGCTTTTTAAGTCAAGCTAAGAAATTCATAATTAACCAATGTTTTCGTAATTAATGTAAACCCCTTATTATTAAGAAAAAACATGTTAGAATGTTTACACTTAGGATAGTAGAATGAAAAAAATACTCATAATTTTTATGGTAATGTTGCCAGTTATGCTTTTATATGGAGATGCCGAAGAAGAACAGATAAAACTTGGAATAGACTGTATTGACGAATATCTAAGTATTTTTGAAGGAAAACGCATAGCATTAATTACAAACATGACAGGTTATGACAGCGAAGGCAAAAGTACAATTTCAATATTAAAAGAAAAAACTGATCTAAGGTTATTATTTTCGCCCGAACATGGTTTAAATGCAAATTTTAGAGAGGGTGCTTTAGTAGACAACACTATAGATAGAAAAACATCTCTTAAAATATATAGCTTGTATGGAAAACAAAAAAAGCCAACAAAGGAAATGCTAAAAAATATTGATGTCGTATGTTTTGACATTCAAGATGTAGGTGCTAGGTTTTACACGTACATATCCACAATGGCTTATGCCATGCAAGCGTGTGCAGAAAATGAAAAAACATTTGTAGTTTTTGATAGACCAAATCCTATCTGTGGCTCTGTTGTTGAGGGTTTTATTTTGCAAGACGATTTTAGATCGTTTGTTGGGTTATATCCAATAGCTCAAAGACATGGAATGACAGTTGGAGAACTTAGCCTTATGTTTAATAAAGAGTTTGATATAAATTGCAATCTAAAAGTTATTCCATTAAAAAATTGGCTTCGATCATCATATTTTGAAGATTTACCTCTTGTTTGGATTCCATCATCTCCAAATATTCCAAATGTTAACACAGCATTAATTTATGTAGGTATGTGTCTTTTTGAAGGAACTAATATCTCAGTTGGACGTGGCACTACATTGCCTTTTCATTACATAGGAGCTCCTTTCATCAATGCAGATGATCTAGTTGAAAAGCTTAACAAAGAAAATTTAAGTGGTGTAAAATTCTTTCCAGCTTATTTCACACCAAATTCTTCCATATATAGGGGCGAAGCATGTGAAGGTGTTTATATTGCAGTAAAGGACAAAAATACTTTTCAACCTGTGCGTATTGCTATAAAAATATTTAATACCATAAAAAAAACTTATCCTGAGTTTAAGATCAATGATAAAAAAATTAGACGTTGTGGTCTTAATTTATTGTTTGGAAATGCAAGTCTTACTGAAAAAAATATTGATGAAAAAACTTTATTAAAGGCTATGACTATTGATGAAAAAGAGTTTATCAAGAAAAGACAAGCATATCTTTTATATTAACACATATTAAGGAGTTATTAAAATATTTTGCTATGTATAGAATTATATATAATCTTTTAATTTACTTAATTGTTTTTTTAGTTGTCCTTATAATAAGCGGGACTCTTATCGTATTTTTAAAGAAAGACAACTCTTCATTAAAATCTGAAGCTCCAGTATATTCAGCACATGTTTTGCGTGAAGGCAAAGCTATATATAGTGAATTCAAACAAATTAGGACTATTTCTGCAGATAAAGAACCTGCAACAATTGTATTAAATCCATTTTTGGAATATGATGCGAGTAATATACCATTGCGTGAGGAGATTGTGCAAAAAAAAGAAGTGTTAAAAAATGTAATCACCTCTTGGTTTTTGCAACGTTCATGGTATAACATTGAAACTCAAAAAGAAAGTGATATAAAGAAAGCTCTTTTAATTGAAATTAATAACAACCTAAAGATGGGGCATATTTCCGCTATATACTTTGAAGAGTTTAAGGTTGTGCATTAGAAAGTCTTAATGCGTGTAAACTAAAAATTGGATTTTTTAGTTTACATACAAGGAGAATCTATGGTTGATACAGATGTCGTACCTGCCGCTCAGGTGATTATGTCGTTATTTCCTATAATTGGGGTAATTATGGCAGCTTTTTTGTTGTTCTTTTATATACTATGGCATCATAAGCAGACAGTGCTATTGATACGTAATGGAATTTATAACCCTTCAAAATTGGATTTTTTAAATATCTGTCTATTGTCAGGCTTGTTGCTTTTAGTTTTGGGCTTTGTGCTGACCATATTTTTTATTATCATTCAAACATCATATTACACATTGTTATTAGGTTTGGTACCTTTTTCTGTTGGACTTAGCTTATTGTTGTATTATAGATTTACCAACAAAAATAGGGAAAAATAAGGAGATTCGTTTGATTGTATTACAAAAAACTCCTGAATCGACAAAAGAAAAAGATTTTGCAATACTAAAAAAAGTATTAAAAGGAAATTGTGAGGCATTTGGGGAGTTGGTATTAAAATATCAAAATAGAATTCTTGCATTAGGATATAGTTTTTTTAAGAATGAAGATGATGCACAGGACTTTTGTCAAGATGTGATGCTTAAAGCATTTCAAGCTTTGCCAAGTTTTAAGATGACATCTTCATTCTATACATGGCTTATGCGTATTGCCTATAATATGGCGATAAATTCAACAAATAGAAAGCATGAATTTACACTATCTTGTGAAGACAAAGATTTTGTCTCTCCTCTTCTTTCTCCAGAAGAAAAGTTTATACAGCAATGCCTGCAATCAGCAATTAAAAAAGCTATTGATAACTTACCTGAAAATTATAAAATCTGCATAGAACTTTACTTTTTTTATTGCTTTTCATATACAGATATTGAACAAATTACAGGGCTTCCTAAAGGAACCATAAAATCTTATATATTCAGAGCAAAAAAAATATTGAAAACAGAAATAGAAATAGCAGGATTAACTAATGTTAACACTGCAAAAGCTCTTCCTTATTTACTGGTGGGGGGTATGTATGAAATGTGATGAACTAATGGAAGAATATCTTCACATCGAACGCTATGAGAGATTACCATTACACATGGCTTTTCATCTTTTACATTGCAAGAAATGTAGGGATAATATTAGAAACATGACTCTTGCGACACATTTTAGCTATAACAAAATAATGCAAAGACCGACTAAAACCAATACATTATATATAAGAACAATGCAACAAATTATGGCAACTAGTACTAAAAAGGTTATAAAGAAGTCAAATTTCACTTTTCTTATATTGACTCTTTGGTCTATTATTGGCACTACTATGCTTGCAATTTTTCTTGTTGTCCCTTCCACAAAGATTGGTATTAAGGCTATCCAAGCTTTTGGTAGTCGTTTTACATTACAATTTTTATTCACTGTTGTGTCTTTTTTAACAATTTGCACAATTATTTTTATTGCAAACAATTTAAGGTTTCTTGTCAAAACTTTTAGATTAGCCACTTCCAAAGCCTAAAAAGTGTTTTTGAAAGTTATGATTTAAATAAGAACTATGGACTCTCATAAATCATTACAACACTCATTTTAGTTTAGAACTGTGAAGGGGTTTATCGTGCCTCCGTTTTTATATACAGTGAAGTGTAAATGAGGTCCTGTACTTCTTCCTGTAGAACCTACAGTACCTATCTGTGTTACTGTTGTGACATATCTATTACTCGATGTGAAAATTGAATTAAGATGTCCATACAAAGTCTTATATCCTGAATGATGTCTAATAATTACATGATTTCCATATACTGGACTATAACCTGTTGAAACTACAACTCCTGCCAAAGCTGCAAAAACAGGTGTTCCTCTGTTTGTTGCCATGTCGAGTCCATTATGAAAACTTCTATTTCGTGTGAAAGGATCGCTTCGCCATCCATACCTCGAAGATATTCTATATTTGCCATGAATTGGGCAAACAAACATATCTCCGTTAATCTCTTGTATTGTCATCCAGTCAAGTTTTGCATTTGGCAAAAAAAGCACAAAACCTTTAGGTAAAACATCATCTTTTAGTTGATTTACAGAAACAATATCTTCTTCTTCAATCTTATAAGCGTTTGCTATTCCACTTATAGTATCTCTATCTTTTACTGTGTATAAAATGCCATCAATAGATGGAATTTTCAATAATTGACCAATTTGCAATGTTCTAGTGTTCTTAATCTTATTCAAGCTTATTATGGCATCTTGGCTTACATCAAATCGAGCTGCAATACCTCCAACCATTTCTCCTTCTTGCACTTGGTATACCCTATAATATAGTTTTGGCAACTGCTCATTTTTAATTCTTTCAATTAATGCCCTCTCTTCAATATTTTCTTTTTCTTCAGCAATATCTTCTACAACTTCAGGAACATATTCAACAGTTGTTTTTTCAAAAGAACCAGTGAAGATAAAAAGAGTGAAAGAAAAAAGCAGAATGGAAAAAACTATGATAAGTGAAATATATAATTTATTCATGTTACCAACCTGAATATTGAAAAAAATAGAAAAAGCGTGTAATGCACAACAACTAAAGCTTATTGCAAGACATCTATAACAAAAAGATTATCGACTATTAAACAATAATCTTAATAAAAAGAATAGGCTCTCAAAAAGATAATTTAAAAGACTAGATTAACTGGAAAAGCTAGAAGCCATAAAATCAATTTCAGCTTTAGATATTCCACACATTTTAGCAGTAGATAGCCAATTTCTCTTTATAATTTCATTCATTTCACTATAAATTTGTTTTGCATTTTCAAGAGTGAGAAAATAATATCGTGAAGTTTCCAATGCTAATTTTGCATCTTTTGAATTATCATCTTCTGTGATATTTAGTGTTAATTTAGATGAAAGTGGGTTGGGGTTCACATCAAATAAAGGAGAAAGATGCCAGCCTTTTTCATCTAGCAAAAATCCATGATTTCTAAGATGATCATCTGTGTTCGAAATTAACACATTAAATAAAAGCCTCTTCCATAACTCTTTTGCATCTTTTTGAGGTGAAAA
>CAUUIE010000109.1:0-5486 GCA_963545065.1 uncultured Treponema sp. | reverse complement strand
ATTTCTTTTTCATGTACAAGTAAAAATTCTAATCCATTTAAGTGTGAATATGTTTCTACTATTTTCATTTATACCATGCTTTCTTTTCAAATAATTCACTTTGTAAACTTAAATCTTTATTAAGATTTTTTTTCGTATTATTAGGGTCATAAACTGGTGTGTTCATAGGTCTTGTTTTAAGTGTGCCATTAAAAGTTTGCAAAGTTCTTTCAACAGCTAAATCATAATATTCTTTTATTGTTTCGCAGCCAATACCTATTCTATTATTTTTAACGGCAGCTATTGTCGTGCTCCCAACTCCTAAAAATGGATCAAATACCATATCTTTTTCATTTGTTAATGACAGCACTAAACGTTCAACTAATTCAACAGGGAATTGACATGGATGGATAGTTTTTTCTACGTGGTTACTTTTAACATTAGGAATTTCCCAAACATCACTAGGATTTTTTCCTAAAGGGTTGCAAGAATATTCACCTTTATGCTCACCCTTAAAATATTTTTTATTAGGGTATTTCTGTGGCACTCTAACAGAGTCCAAATTAAATGTGTAATTCTCACTTTTAGTGAACCATAATATTGTTTCATACCTACCAGAAAATCTTTTTCTTGCATGAAGACCATGACCAAAATACCAAATTATTCTATTACGTAACTTCAAATTGTGTTTTGCAAAAATAGGGTATAAAAAAATATCCAAAGGAACTATGGCACCATCATTTACATAATTTCCAACTTGCCAACAGATGCTTCCTGAAGTTTCTAAAATGCGAACACATTCATCAATTATTTCTTCTTGGCATTTATAATATTCCTTTAGCTCCCCCTTTTTTTCATATTTTTTACCTATATTATAGGGTGGAGATGTAACAATTAATTTTATGCTATTGTTAGGAATAGTTTTTACAAAATCATAGCATGAACCGTTATAAATAGTAGTATTACCATCATTATTATAATTAGAAACAATATGTGTTGTAGCACTAACTAAACTCATACTTAAAATTATCATTTTTCATTTACTTTGTCTATTAATAGGTGAGCTAATTAAACCTATTCACCTTGTCTTAAACATTCCTATTGTTATAAACTTTTAACTATCTGTGATAGAAACATTAAATGAACATAGCTTGCATAGCAAATTAAAATCCATATTTTGCCCATTTGACGGAAAAATAGAAGTTCCAATAGGAAGTTTTACTTGTGATATTGTATGTAGCAATGGGAAAATCATTGAAATACAAACAGGAAACTTTCATAACATTGTTAAAAAATTAAATGCCTTACTAAAAGATTACATAATAGAAATTATATATCCCATTTCAGTTAATTCATATATAAAAACATTAGATGCTGAAAATAAAACATTAAGATGCAAAATGAGCCCATTACATGGTTGTATTTTTCAAGTATGCAAAGAAATGTCATGTATTAAGCATTTATCACACAATAAAAACTTAAAAATTAGGCTAGTTTATATAGAAAGCCTTGTAACAAAAATTGATGATAAAAAAGGGAGAAGTAGATATAAAAATCCTAGAATTATAGAAAAAGAGCTAATTAAGATTATTAACGAAGAATATTATAATAGTCTCATTGAATTATTTTTAGAAATAACTAAAAAACTTCCAGACCCTTTTACTTCCAATGAAATAAAAAGCAAAGGCTATAAAAAGCGATATGGCTATGTAATTTCGTTACTAAAATATTTAGAATTAATTGAAGAAAGTGGAAAAATTGGAAACAGGAAAATATATAAAAAAAAGGCTTATGAAACACATTCATAAGCCTAAATATATTTTATAATAGGGAGAATTACTTAACAGCCACTGATAGATTAATTCTACCAGAAATCTGCCATATCGTCTTTATCACGCAAATCAATTTCGTATAAGTCGCTAACTACACGCAAATCATCAAAATACATATAGCAATCACCATAGGACTCAACTAAATCGCACTCTACCTTAAACCCAACTATTTTTAAGCCCATACCAGTTGTTGCAAAGTGATGGTCTTTTTGTACTATTCCAGAAATTCCGTTAGCTGTGTTTTGTGGTGGAATTGCTACAGTCATAAGTTTCCAACCTGCATGGTTTAACTTTCCAACATATAGTTCAAATCTCTTTCCCCAAAAATCTTCCACTATTAACTTAAGTGTGTGTGGGTAACTTCTTCCAACAACCCATACACTCACTGTTTTAGAAATGCCTTCTACAGGAAGTGGTTTTACAGCTAAAATCTCGAATGAATTACATCCTCTTCTATAAAAAGAAGCTTTAACACCAAGAACTTTTTCATCAGGAATATTCATTCCCTCTTCTGATGGAATTGGTTTTTTATTTGCAGGGTTACCAGCAAAAAGTCTTGATTGAATAACTCCTTCGTCTGCTGACATTTTAACAAACCATGTGCCTTCGCTTTCAAACTTATCAATAGAAACTTCTTTAATTCTTTGTTCTGCAGAATCAACCCCTACAGTGTTAGGATTTGGAGTGTCTAAATTAGAAAAATTATCGTTTTCTGTTCCTGCCTCTTGTGCAAAAACAAAACTTGTCAATGCTAACGCAAAGACTGCAAAAATTATCTTCTTTTTCATTATTATAGTTCCTCCTTATTGTTGCTTGCACTTGCACCTTCTGTCTCACCAAATTTGAGATTAGCAAGTTCATAACCATCATAAGAATCTCTGTGCATATCTGTTAAAGCTTTGAATTGGTCAATAAAGATATAAAAATCTTCAACATGTTCTACAGGTCTAGTTCTTACTCTGAAAGCAACAAACTTCATATTCTTTTCTGCACTTAAATATGCAGAAGATTGTGGAATGCTATGAGGAATAGAAACAGACATGTTTTTCCATCCTTTAAAGTTTAGAGGTCCTACTGATAAAGTATGAACTCTACCATAGCAATCTCTTACTAAAACTTCTAAATCATAAAGATAACCTGCACCCCATACCCACATATCAAGCCTTGCAATGTTTCCTTTAAATGGAATTTCATATGGTTCTAAACCTTTATCACCTTTTTTAGCTGGTACTATATCTAACCAATTGTCGCCTCTTCTATTAAATTTAACTTCAACTCCTAAAAACTTAGCACCTTCAGTATTTTCATTCATCACTTTTACTGCGTGAGGCATCCCGTCAAAAAGTTTAAGCTGTGGAAAACCATTTGTAACAAACTTGCTTCCTACAGCATGCCAAGACCACTCTCCTTCAGCATTATCAAAGGTATCAACCATGTATGTCTGGTAATTTACATCTTTGTCCTGAGAAGAAAGAGGTGCAATTGTACACAGAAATACTGCCATAACACTAGCAAAAATCAAACCGCCATGTCTCATGTATAACTCCTTTTACTCCATGATAAGTTAACTTGAATTATTATATTTAAAACATTGGATATTGTCAAATACCTATCTATTTTTTACTAAATTCAAGCAACACACCTATCAGCTTTTTGCCTTATCGGCTTTTTCTTCCATTGATTAAATAGGAAGATTTTTTAAAAATTAGCTTATATACCCTGCTTTTTTTAATATTTCTTTAGAAGAATTTAAGTCTAAGCTAGAAACCATAATTACAGGTCCTGTGCAACCCATACCTGTCTCTGCATATATATTTGCCTTCCATAATGCCTTGCATGCATCTTCAATTTCTATAACATCAATACCGGGTATTCCTGCTTCAACAGTCTTTTTAGCAGGCATTTTCACTTCTTCTTTGCTAGCCATCTCTTGTGGCTTAGCTCCAGGCATATTATTTAAGATGTCTTCAAGACCACATTTTTCGCAAGTTTTAAGTTCTGCATCATAAACAGAGTGAATGTTTCCACGTGTTGAATCTGCTATAAATTTAAGAGCATTTGCAATAATAGGAGCACCCGATGCACGAGAGACAATTCCTACAACATCATTATAACCTTTTCCAACACAAGGACCATAGCCAAAACCTGTTGCTTCATAGCTTCCACCAGTCATAAAAGAAGAGAACATTTTGATAAGGAGGTTTCCTGTTAAAGTATCGCAAACCATAACGTCAGCTGTTCCTTGCAACAAATCGTTACCACGCATACGTGCTCCACCATCTGCTCTATTTGATGTGGAAAACTGAAACTTATAACCATTTTCTTTTAGTTTATTTAAAGCTTTTTCTACTACAGGAATGCCGTCAATATTAAGAAGCCCAATTGTTGGCTCTTTTATGCCATTTGCTTTTGCCGTTGCAATTCCTGCAATCACATTTAAAAGCATAGCTTTATATTTATTTGCATCTGTAGTTCCTGTGGTAGTAGAGATAATCATTTCCCTTCCACGAGCTGGAGTTAAAACTTTCCCAACTGTGCTAACTCCTAAAGGAAAATTATAGTGCATTGTTACCGAAGCTTTTATTGTGCCATCTTTAAAAAGAGCTTCCATTTGTTTATGAGCATCCTCTAGTGTTTCGCAAGGAAAACATTTAAAGCCTTCTACTTTAGAACCACCTATTAGTATAATGTCTAAATCTGGATTATTTGCCTTTGCAATTCTAGCAGCTTGCACTAATTCTTCGTTACCGTGCTCACTTCCTGGCACAGTAAGTCCTATTGGAAACTTTGGAGCAAAAGAACCGCCTTCCAAACCTTCAGCAAGGTTTAAAAACACTTGTGCAACATCTTTTTTGTTAGCCATATAAAAACTCCTTAAAATCTTAAATTTTGTTTAAAACTATTGATATTATGTTTAATATAATAAGAGAAAATTATATAATATTGCAAGGGGATATTGAAGATGCACATTTTTATTGTTTTTGTAGATAAAACTAGAAAAAGTGATACTTAAATTTTATTTATGAAAGGCATTGTTTCATCTTTTTTCTCCATCTTTCTAAAAGGTAAATCTTGCCACTTTCCTATTAAAAGCCTCACCTCCATAAAAACTTAAACTCTTCCCTCCCAAATTCTAGCTAGAGTTTTCTTAAAAACTAGCTAGTTTTTGAAGAAAGTCTAGCTAGAGTGTGAGCCCATTTACTACTAGAATGCACTCCCAATTATTACAATAAACGCATCTTAAGGTATGTAACACTATGCCTTTAATTCTAGCTAGAATAGGACCCACGTTCTAGCTAGAAATGATGCTGTGTAATAACTAGAGTGTGGAGCCAATCATTTAAGTGATGATAGGTGAATTCTAGTAGCACCAGATCATGCCGATTAGCTAACGGGAGTCCTCCGTCTAGCTAGAAGGAGGTGTCCTGTTAGCTAGACGGAGCTTACCCTTTAGCTAGAAGAGCATGGTTTAGTTAAAATATTTTTTTATAAAGTTAGTGTTTGCCTTAAAGTTAAGGATTAACATTAAAGAAAGGCACGTTAGTGCTACTTAAGTGGATGACTTTTATAGGGGCTTTACAAAACATAATTTATTTTGTAAAATTAAAGTCTCATTGTAAGCCGGCGTGGTGAAATGGTATACACGATAGACTCAAAATCTATTGGGGGCAACCC
>CAUUIE010000108.1:0-5686 GCA_963545065.1 uncultured Treponema sp. | reverse complement strand
ATTGTTTATTATTTTTTTTCTCGTTTTCGCCAGTTCTTGTCCACTTTCACTTTTAATTCAAGCGAGACATAATAAGGAAATATTTTAAACAGTTCTTTTTCTGCATTTATTCTAATTTTTTTTATTAAGCTTGCAGCTTTGCCTATTAGTATGCCTTTCTGGCTTTCTTTTTCTACAAATAATGAAGCTAGAACATTTAGTCTTTTTCCATTTTTCTGCATTTTAGCATCTTCAATTTTTACATATACTGAATGTGGCACTTCATCTTTTGTGTTTAGTATCACTTGTTCACGAATGATTTCGCTAATTCTAAATGTTACATCTTGGTCTGTGTAAAAATCAGGTGGATATAATAAAGGACTTTCTGGTAGACTTTCTAAAAGGGAGTTTAAAAGATTATCTATACCTTCGCCTGTTTTTGCAGAGATGAAAAAGAGTTTTATGTTTTTTTGTATCTCATTTGACAATGTTTCTATTTTAGTCTCTTGATTTAGACTCATTTTTAGGCTAAGCATAGAAAGAGATGGATTTGCATTTTTGGAGTCAATTTTATTAAATGCAATAAAAATAGGTTTTTTAATTTTTTTTATTTCTTGAATGATAGCCTCTTCTTCATCACCAAAAATGCGCGTTGCGTCAATTACATAAAGGATTATATCTGCATCAGAAAAGGACTGAATTGCCATGTTTTTTAAATCTTTGTTGTATATAGCTTCTGATTGATTATAACCTGGTGTATCTATAAAGATGAGCTGTCCATTTGGCACTGTGAGAATGCCACGAATAAGGGAAAGAGTGGTTTGTGGCATTTTAGAAACAATAGAAACCTTGCCACCAGTCGCTTTATTTATAAATGTAGACTTTCCTGAAGAAGGGCGACCAACAACTGCAACAAACCCACAGTGTAATATTTGCATATTTTATTTAAGCACAAGATGAACATGTAGCACAAGGAGTTAAACTCACCTTGTCTTGAACATAGCCTAATACTTTTGTAGGACATCCTTCAATACATTTTCCGCATGAATCACAAAGAGAATAGTCAACTAAAGGAATTCCATTTGTTACTTTTATTGCTCCAGTTGGACAAACCTTTTCACATTTCATACATTTAATGCATCCTCTTTTACAGTTTTTCATTATTACAGACTTTTTAGGATTTCTGCAAGAACAAAGTGCTATTGACCCTGCTTTATCTGAAGAAATTGTTGCTAAAATATGTTGTGGACATGCTGCCACACAAATTGAACAACCAGTACATTTTTCAATATCAACAAATGGCAAACCATTTTCTTTTACATGAATTGCATCAAATGGGCACGCAGCCTCACAGTCTCCAAAACCGATGCAACCCCAATCACAGTTTTTTGTTCCATTTATTGCAACTTTTGCTGCCATACACGTGCGAACGCCAACATAGCCAGATTTATTTGCACACACATCATGACTTCCTTGACACAAAAGCACTGCAATTTTTTTTGCAGCATCTGAAGAAACTCCCATAATCTCTCCAACTTTTT
This sequence comes from uncultured Treponema sp., assembly GCA_963545065.1. Taxonomy (GTDB): domain Bacteria; phylum Spirochaetota; class Spirochaetia; order Treponematales; family Treponemataceae; genus Treponema_B. The sequence continues at coordinate 4,166 of CAUUIE010000108.1, read as the reverse complement.
TAGCAACAGGAGATGAACCTACAGGGCAACCATTCGTTTTTGCTTCCCCTTTTGCAACAGCGGCTGCAAAACCATCACAACCAGGATACCCACAAGCTCCACAATTTGCACCCGGCAATACACTTCTTATTAATGAAACTTTTGGATCAACCGCCACATAAAACACCCTTTTGAAAGTTCCCAACAAAATGCCCAAAAGAAAAGATATGGAAAGGGAAACAATCAAGGTTAAAACAAGAATCGTCATTTTATACCTCTCATCAATAACAAAAAAGAAGTTGCATACTCTTCTATAATATTTGTTATAGCCAATTACTCTAGATTATATACAAGAAAGAAAGATAGTACAAGAAGAAAGAAGGCAAATAAAAGATATCTGAAGGAATCTTGTAAAATAAACTTTATAAAAAAAAGACTTATGAAGTTAACTAAAACATTCATAAGTCTTTTAAAACTATGTAATTTAAGTTTTTATATAGTAATGCCTGAATTGTTTACTTTAGTAACAAACATTTCTTCACCTTTTTTATTTCTACAAAAAAAGTTAATGCAAGCACTTGCTATATAAATAGAAGAATATGTTCCAGAAAGCATGCCAACAATTAAGCACATTGCAAAATCTTTCATGCTCCCAGATGTAAAGAAATACAAAGAAAATGCTGCTAGCATAGTTGTTAACGTAGTAATAATTGTTCTACCCAGCACTTCAGATAAAGAGATGTCTAATATTGATGTGCAATTTTCTTTTGGGTGAAGCATTATATTTTCTCTTATTCTATCAAATATAACCACAGTGTCATTTATGGAATAACCAATTATCGTTAAAACTGCAGCAATACTAGTGGAATTAAATTCCATTTGTGTCCAAACAATAAACGCAAAAATTACTAATGTGTCATGCAACAATGCTAAAATTCCACCTAATGCAAAATCCCATCTAAATCTAAACATTGCATAAATAAAAATTAATAAAATTGCACCTAAAACCAATTGAAACGCTTGGCGTGCCAAAGATGTTGAAAATCTAGAGCCTACAAAGTCTGTGCTAATTACAACTATATTATCTTCCCCAAACTCTTTATTTAAGGCGTCTTTGATCATTGTATGTAATTTTGCGTTAGCATTTTCAATTTTAACCTCTTCATTTTTAGCTTTTTGTACGCCTTTTCCTTCATTATCTTTATCCTGCACCTTAGAAGGCTCTTCATAATTACCACTATCTGCTAAACGAATTTGAAAAACGCCATCACTTTCTTTTCCCACTTGTTGCACAGAGGCAGAAGGAAGCCCTTCCATTGCACTACGCACTCTATCGGTTGAAATTATTTTAGAATCACTAGGCATGTAATGGACTTTAAAAGGAACAGGGGAAAGGCGTGGCAAAACTTGAGAATCAATTATTAAAGACGCAAAAGGAGCATCTTTAGTAATTCCTTTCATAAGATTTATTTTAAGTCCTTCAAAATCTTTTAAACTTTCCATAAAAGAGCCAATAGTTTTATACTGCGAATATGGAAAACTTAAAGCTTCACTATCTCCATCCACAGCGGTGGAAGTAACTTCAAAACCTTTAGAATTAAGAGAGACATTAACAGTTTTAGGTCCTTCATATGTTAGGGTAAAAGCTGTTGGTGCTATTCTAATTTTTTCTATAAAACCAGCTTGAAAATCAAGACCAAAATTAATTCCTTTATAAAGTAGCCCTACTATAGAGAAAATCATTAACACAGCACTTAAAATTATGCAAGGAATAAAAAGCTTACTAAATTTAACTATCTTTTTCATTATCTTAATTTCCTCCAGCTAATTCCTATTGTTTTCCTTCCTAAAGTTTCAGTTCCAAAATCAAAAATAAGGCGAGAAACAAAAAGAGCAGTAAACACAGAAGAAATAACACCAATAGCCAAACTATAAGCAAAACCTTTTATTGGACCTGTACCAAGTATTGATAAAAATAAAGCTGCAATAAACGTAGTTATGTTAGAGTCCATAATTGCCCAAAAGGCTCTATCAAAGCCTGCATCAAGAGCTGCTTTCCTACTTTTTCCAGCTTTTAGCTCTTCTTTAATTCTTTCGAAAATAACTACATTTGCATCCACTGCCATACCAATTGTTAAAATCATTCCAGCAATGCTAGGCAAAGTAAGCGTTAAATTAAAAGCCGAAAGAATGCTAAACATAATGTATAAGTTTAAAATTTGGGCAATGCAAGCGTTAATTCCTGCTTCTTTATAATACAAAATCATAAAAATAAGCACAGCTAAAAGTCCAAACAAAAGTGCCATTTTTCCTTGTGCAATAGCTTCTTCCCCAAGATTTGCACCAATAACTTGCTGGTTTTCTAACTGTAGTGGAACATTAAGCCAAGCAGTTCGTAAAATTGTTTTTAAATTCTCTGCTTCTTCTGTTGAAAAACCTGAAATACTACCACGTCCACCTATAATAGGCTCTCTAATAGTTGGAGCTTCCTTAATTTTGTTATCTGAAACTATTGCAAGCCTCTTTTTTTCATTTTCTGTAGTAAGCTTTCCAAAAATCTCTGCTCCCTCTCTACTAAGAGAAAAAATTACTACAGGCCTTGAAGTGTCATCAGTTGTTGTTTCAACACTTTCTAAATATTTACCTTCAAGACCAGCTTCTTTTTTCACTACTAAATAAGGCTCTTTTTCATCTCTTTGATCAAGCCCATATTTATCTTTATGATAAACTCCCATCACTTTTGTATCTTCAGGAATAATTGAAGGATCAAGCAGATTATATTCAGCATCAAAAGTGTTTCCTGGGTTATTTCTATAGTATTCTTTAAACTTTTCAGTAGCTTCATCATCAACTATATGAAATGCCAATATGCCACGCCCCATAATAATAGAATTCATTTTATCTGCATCAGCAGCCCCTGGCATTTCTATATATATCCTATCTTCCCCTTGTCTTCTTATTACAGGCTCAGAAAGACCGAATTTATCAATTCTACTAGTCAAAGTTTCCATGGCAAGCTTCATTGCATCATCTCTTGAACTAGAACTTCCATCTCCATTTTCTTTTGAAGAAACAGCGTCTAAATCTGCCTTTATGATAATGCTCATGCCACCCGACAAGTCCAAACCAAGCTTTACAGCATTTGTTTGATAATCTTTAGTTTTAAGTATGGAATCTCGATAAACACTTTCCATCACTGGGTGCAACAAAGGAATAACATCTTCTTTCTTTTTAACAGGAAAACTTTTAGCAATTTCTAAATATGTCCACTTTTCAGGCATACTCATACTAGAAGAACGCCTTTTGTCTTTTGCAGCATCTATAATAGGTTTAAACTTTTGCTCTACCTCATCGTTTGGATTTGAAAGAATAAGCTCAACTAACTTATCAACATCTTTTCGTGCCATTGTTTCGGCATAATCTCTAATTTTTTCCCTTGATGCTAAGGCTAAAGCCTTATCTTCTTTTTCCGTCCAAAAATACCAACGCAAAGTTGGATATAAAAAGACAAAACACAAGCCTAAAACAAGCAGAATCAAAATGAATCTAGCTCTTTTTCTCATATTTTCCACTATCTCCTATACAATTTATAAATCACATTAAAAAAAACAATTTAGGATTTACTTTTTTTCTTCATCCTTCTTTTTAAAAAGCCCTAAAATACCTGTGTTTGTCTTATTGTCATTCACATCTTTTTTTTCAGCTTTGTTTGCATCCACCTCTGTGGCATCCTTTAAAACTGTAGCAATAGCATTCCTACTAATTTCTATCTTACACCCCTCATCCACTTTAATTACTACAGTCCTCTCTTTAGTAAGGCTTACCATACCATGAATGCCCCCAATTGTTACAATCTTATCTCCTTTTTTAACACCAGCTATTAAAGCTTCAAGCTTTTTTTGCTCCTTCTTTTGTGGGCGAATTAAAAGAACATAAAATATTAACATTACTAGACCAAGCGTAATAAAGAACATATACTGCCCTGCACCACTTGTTTGCAACAAAGGAAGAACATTCATAACTAAAAACTCCAAAATATTATTAATATAAATTAGACGATAATTTTTAATTTTAACATAAGAGTAGATAATTGGTCAATTACAATATTTTATTTAATAAAGATAAAACTAATGTTAGACAGACAGTTGCTATACGCAACTGCTTAGACATCTCCACGACTAATAAAT
>CAUUIE010000107.1:0-5871 GCA_963545065.1 uncultured Treponema sp. | reverse complement strand
GCGCTGGCCTGTCACGCCGGAGATCGCGGGTTCGAGCCCCGTCGCTCCCGTTAAAGCTCATCAAGCTAGCTTGATGAGCTTTTTTTTATTTTAAATGATTAATAAACACTTAAGATCATGCTATTATCGGGTAGTAGCGCAGAGGTAGCGCACTTGGTTCGGGACCAAGATGTCGAGGGTTCAAATCCCTCCTACCCGATCTTCTTTATTGCATTAACCGCGATATTTTTAAAAGAGATATAAACCCATAACAACAATTTATGAATTATTACGTAGAAGATTCAAGATTTATTATAATTAAGATAAGAACAAAGGTAAAAAAAGCTATTCACAATATAAAAAGCGACTGTAGCACCTCTTCAAAGAACATTATATTTTTAAGCCTCTTCATTAAAAGAGGCTTTTTCAGAAGAATCGCTTTCTAAACCTTCTTTAAATTGAGCAATATCTAAAGAAAAGACATCGCTAGAAAGAACTTGTCTATTAGAAACCATATGAATTTCACCATCAAATAAAACATTATCGGAAATTTTCAACCTATTGGCCACAATATCTCCAATCACATGAGAGTTAGCTTTTAACTCAACATCACCTAGAGCAGTCATGGGACCATATACAGTACCTTCAATTACTATAGATGCCGCTTTTATATATTCAACCTTACAAACAGCACCCTTTGCTACATACAAAAAACCTTTTGCATCTATAGCTCCATTAAAAATTCCTTCAATATGCAAATTATCATCAAATTTAATAGTTCCATTAAAAACAGTTTCTTTTCCTAAAACTGTAAGATTTTTATCTTTTTCATTATTTTTCATTACAGTATAAATAGTATAAAAAGGCAACATAAAATATTAATTTATATATGCTACCTTTATTAGAATCTTTAATTACTTCTCTTTTTTAACAGCTTCTTTTAAATTCTTGCCTACTTTAAAACGCACTACTTTTGTATCTTTTATCTCCACCATTTCACCAGTACGTGGATTTCTCACGTTTTTTCTTGCCTTTCTAACAGAAACATTAAACACGCCAAAACCTCTAAATTCAACAGGAACCCCATTAATGAGCGAATTAGCAGTTTCATCTAAAAAGAGATCAACAATATGTTTAATATCAGCAAGTTTATATTCAGTTTTTGAATGAATCTTTTCTACCAAAGAAGATTTTGTTTCTTTTTCCATATCCATAAGATCTGACGCTCCATTTTCACAGTGTTTGTTTTAAGCATTCACTGTTTGAAAAGTAGAATTATATAATTTTTGCATTCGAGACTTTTTTCTTGACGCAGCATTTTTTTTAATTATCCCTTTCCTTGCAATTGTATCTAACTTGCTAATCAAAGACTTAAGAAGAGATGTTGCGTCATCTTTATTACCGCCTTTCACTGCCAAAGTATATTTTTTAGCCATTGTTCTAACGGTTCGTTTTGCAACTTTATTTCTCATCCTTCTAACTTCACTTTGATTATGTCTTTTTATTGCTGATGGATTTTTCATCTAAACCTCCTGATATTATCTCAAAATTATTAAATAAGTATTTTATATAATATCTATTTTTTTTGCAATAGCAATTCTTAATTTTTTTGCATCTATACTATCAAGCCCCAAACTATTTGCTACATCCAAGTCCGCCAATGCTTCAACATACGAGGCAACATTGTAATAAGAAAGAGCACGTCTAAAATAAACATGAGCTTGATTATTTTTAATTTTTAAAGAAGCAGTAAATTCTTCTATAGCTTCATTATTTTTTCCTAATAACACAAGAGCAATACCTTTATAATAATACGCCCTAAAATTTCTAGGATCACTTTTTGCACTTAATTCAAAATCTTTTGCCGCTATTTCATAATCACCTTTAGAAAAATATGCCATCCCCCTATGTTTATATATAATGGAAAGAGCATTATCTTTATTTTTTTCATTTTTCTCTATTATTTTTTTAACTACAACAGTATAAATTTCAATTGCAAGAGAAAAATTACTATTATTATGAGCTTCTAAAGCTGCAATAAGCATGTCATCAATACTTTCTATTGGGTGTGCAAGAAGCTCATCTTTTTTAGTTTCTTTTTCTGCCAAATCTGGTACTTCTTTATTCAAAAACTCTTCAGTAAATTTATCAGCTTTAGCATAAAAATCAAAGCGTCTTATATCTAACTCACTGTTAAGTTTTTTTTGATAATCACTTATTTCTTGAAACACTATATCAGCAAGGGTAAGGCTAGCATTAATTGCTGCAAGCTTTCGTCGCATAGGATCATCAAATGATGTAAGTTCAGCTTTATAGACCAAATCATGTTCAATTTCAGCCCATGCATCTTGTAATATTGTTCTAACCTGTATTTCTAATACCAGACCTTTTGGAAGAATAAGCCCCACTTTAAACTCTTCGGGAATATGCAAGAGTAAATGAATTGAATTGTATCCAAATTCTCTATAATTAAGATTTATACCCTTGTCTTCTATATCACAACATTCAAAGTTTTCTAATATAATAGATTTAACAGGCTTTAAATCACTCATAAAAGAGCACATCACCCTAATAGCTAAAATGTCTGTAAGTACGGGTATCTCTCCTTCTACACTTTTCACATTATATTTTTGGACTTTACGATAATAGCTTTCAAAACTTTTAACACGATTTTTTAAGGAAAAGGAATAATTTTTACCTTGAAAGATTGATTGTATATGTTCAACCAAACGAGATAGTAAAATATCAAAATGAGGCTTATATTTCAAATATTCCTCATGCAACTTATTTTTGTCTAAAAAAGATGTTTCTAAAGTACCACTCATTAAAATTTACTAGTAAAAAAAACAAAAAAATAAGCGGTAGATTTAAAATCATACCGCTTATTTAAATTCACTTACCTTTTTAGCAAACAGATAGATTACTCTGCTGGTTGTGCTGGAGCATTGTTACTGTTACCATCACCTGCATTAGCAGCACCGTTTGAAGGAGTAAAAGATGTTTGTGTAGCCATCTTTTCTTTTTCCAAATAGCGGAAAACTTGGATATGACCAAATCTTCTAACTTCAATTTGCTTTCTTTCTGCATCTCTCTTTGTTTGAATTCCCCAGATATCTTCATCAGCAAAGTCTCTTGTTGTATTTAAAACTGCTTTGTCATAAATAACTTTTACATCTTTGAAATAACCAACAAAATCGCCACCATCATGTGAACCATCTCTTGTTACTGAAAAACCATCAAAAGCAACAAATGGTAAAGCTGTTGGATATGCTGGATAAAGTCTTACTTCACGGCTCTTAACTTGGGTAATATATGATGGGTTTGTCCAAATCATTTCTCTCCAACCATCAAACAATAAATATCCCATAAAATATCTTTTAACTTCATTATGCTCGTTGCGGATAAGAACATATAAGCCATGTGGGAAATTCATTCCATATGTATTAACAGCAATGGATTTTAAAACACCAACATTCTTTACAATACCATAACCATCTTCAAATCTTGATTTTCCACTAGCTTTTTCTTCAGCTGTAGGCTCTTGAACGTTACCATTGTCATCAACAGATGCCATAGCTTCGTAAGCTGGAATAAGGAATCCAGGGCGAACTTCAGCACTTGCGTTATTCATCCATTCTGGGAAATTAATACGAACGCCCATTAATTTCTGTCCTGCAAAATTCTTTGCTTCACCAGAAACTTGTGCTTCGCTTGTCTTAGAAAGACTTACTGTACTTGGGTTTTTTGAAGATGAATTAAGAACTACTTCCCATTCACCAATTGCCAATGATGTTCTCATCAAAGCTTTTTGATCATCTGTATAAGATGCACCAGCAACTGCTCCAAAATCCATAACAGTTCTGCGGTTTTGTGTCATGTTGCCTTCTTTGTTTGCTACGATGTCTGCATTAAGTAAGGCAAAATCAATAACTATTGCTTCTTCAGCAACAACGGCAGAAAGCATAAAAAATGCCATTGCCACAAGCATAAATGTTTTCTTCATTTAAAACTCCTTTGTTTACTTTTATTCAACCTGTGTTTCTTAGTTTATACGAAATATAACGCTCTTGTCAACACTGAAAATAAATTTTATGAAGTAGGTTTACATACTAAACAACCATATAAAAAAGCACAATTCAAGGCACATATAGCAACAGTAACACACTCTTATTTTTTTTAGTTTAGCAATATATATAAGACAGACTTCTCTTTTTTAATATTGACATATCATTAATTTAACACATTAATTAACGCCCCATCCGCCACTTTCTCTTTTACCTTCCCTATTATGCTAGGGCTTCCACACACTGTATGCTCCAAAGAAGCAGAGAGTTTTTTATATAATGGAATAGAATCTTTTTCTGCAACAGCTATTAAAAGCCCACCTGATGTTTGCGGATCAAAAAGCACATCTTGCTTTTCTTGCAAAACCCCTTTAAAACACACATTATCGCCCACAAATTTCCTATTAGCATACACCCCTTGAGCCAAAATTCCCATGCGGGCATATTCAATAGATTCTTCAAATATAGAAACAGAAGAAACAGAAAGCTCAATGTTTACATTCGAAGACTTTGCCATTTCGTAGCAATGCCCCAAAAGCCCAAAACCTGTTATATCCGTTAATGCATGAACTTCATAATCTTTAAGTGCATCTTTTGCAGTTTTGTTTAAAAAAGCCATAACCTTATAAACATGTTCAATTTCTTTTTCACAAACAAGACCGCCTTTTGCAGCAGTTGTAAGAATGCCAGAGCCTATTGGCTTTGTCATAATTAAAACATCTCCAGGTTTTGCTGTTGAATTACGAAATATTCTCTTTGGGCTTGCAAAACCGTTAACAGCAAGACCATATTTTGGAACATCATCATTTATAGTGTGCCCACCACAAAGCACACAACCTGCCTCTTTAACCTTATCAAAACCACCACGCAATATTTCACTTGCCATATGAGTAGGCATACATGAAGGAAAACAAAATAGATTTAATGCCAACTTTGGCTCTCCTCCCATAGCATAAACATCACTTAGTGCGTTAGCTGCTGCAATTTGACCAAACATATAAGGGTCTCCTGTAATTGCAGGAAAGAAATCCATTGTAAATATTAAAGCTATTTCCTCGGTTATGCGATAAACTGCTGCATCATCAGAGGTGTCAAAACCAACTATTAAAGAAGGGTCATGCAAAACTGTAAAGTTTTTAAGAAGGTCATCTAGTGCAACTGCACCAAGCTTTGCCCCTCAGCCTGAATGATGACTAGAGTGAAAAAGATCGTATTGTTTTTCTTTTGAACTATTTTCTTCCATAAGTGATACAAATGAAGCATTTCAACGTTTCATTACTATGGGCGGTGGCAGGTTTGAACTGCCGACTTCTACCGTGTGAAGGTAACACTCTACCGCTGAGTTAACCGCCCAAACACAACTAATTATCTTCCTATTATATTTACTATAAAAAAAATTGCAAGTATACATTTAATGTTTTACTATTTTTTAATCCAAACAATTATAAACATCTTAATCTTTATCTCCTTAATAACTAAAAATAATAAAAAAAGCGTCTTTTTTTTTACATCAAAACCCCGTCTTTCCTTTTTTAAAAGGTGTTCTTTAGCTAATTTAACAAAGCCATCGTAGGTTTAAATCTTTTATATTTGCATTTTCTTCTAAAACATGTTACAACCTAATATAGCTCCTTTGGGGATAAACAAAGTAGCTTTTTGCCCCAATTTATTATGGTAGCAAAAAACATTTTTTTTCCACCTTCTCACCCCAAAAGCCCCCTCCTCATAAAAACTTAAGCACTTTCCCCCAAATCCTAGCTAGAGTTTGGGCAAAATCTAGCTAGTTTTTGAAGAAAGTCTAGCTAGAGTGGGACCCCATTTACTACTA
>CAUUIE010000106.1:0-5890 GCA_963545065.1 uncultured Treponema sp. | reverse complement strand
TTTTTTGCTTGCCTCTTTTATTAGTAAAACCTACCTATTTCGAAAGAGAATTCTTAATTTCTTGATGTAAAAATTAAAAAATCATATGTACGTATTTACAATTTAGAATATAAATATTACACTGTAATTCTCTTGCATTTTATTTATATGGAGTTTTTTATGTTGAAAAAAGCAATAATTCTTTTTTTCTTTCTTTCCTCTCTTGTTTTCTTAAGTGGAGAAGGTGAAAAAGTTCTTTCTAATATTGATATGTCAAAACTGGAAAGCATAAAAATATTGATTGAAGATGAAGGCGTAGTAAATGATTGGATTAATAAAGTAATTTCTGACTTTATTCAAACTGCAAAAGCATACGATAAAAACAAAAAGTTAGAGAACAAACTAAAAAATCTTATAATTAATGTTTTTACTTATCCTATTGTTTGCTTAGTATTTTCTAGTAGTTATAAAATAGATGAGTATATGAATAACCTCGGGTCAAAAGCGGAGGAAGCAGGCAAAAACATGTCACCTGAAACAATAGAAAAGGTAGACAAAATGATAAAGGAAATTCAATCTAATCTTGAATCCATTATGTCAGACAATCCTAATAAAAAAATGATTGATCAATATCTTAATTTAACTAGTACGTCTATAGATAATTATAGAAAGTCTAAATAATCATTTTGTTATTAACATGTAACACACACTTATGTGTGTTACATATAAAACATGCTTCACATTAGAAAAACACATTAAATGTTTGTCTTGCCATATGTTTTTATTTTTTGTAATATTAATCTCCCTACATTATTGACGCTTAATTGGAATATTTGTAATATAACAGTTTTTCAAACTGGAATGTCATCCTTAATATGAACTTATAATATAATTAACTATAATTTATAAGGTTCAAACTTTTAGTTAATGGAGTTTTTTATGTTAAAAAAAACAATAATACTTTTTTCCCTTCTTTCCTCTCTTGCTTTCTTAAATGGAGAAAAAAAAGCAGATGATGGAGAGTCTCTTCCTAATGTGGATGTATCTAAATTTGAAAGCATAAAAATGTTAGTTGAAGATGAAGGTATGTTAAACGAGTGGTTTAAAAAAACAATTTCTGACTTTATTCAAACTGCAAAAAAATATGATAAAAATAAAAAACTGGAAAATGAATTAAAAAATATAACAATTAATATGCTTACGTATGCTACTGTTTGCTCTTTACTTTATGAAACTCCTGAAAAGGAGCTAAGTGATTATATGCAAGAATTAGAGGACGGAATGGATAAATTAGCAAATGAAACACAAAATAGTATAGGAAAAATGGGAGATGAGATTTTAAATAATATAATGTCTATCATGTCAGAAAATCCAAATCACGAGGTTTTTTATCAATATCTTGATTTAACTACTGCATCTATAGATAATTATAGAAACTCTAAATAATCATTCTGTTTTGAGATCTAACACACTTTTTATAAAAAGTGTGTTAAACTTATAATATATGCCTCATTAAAAATAGATATTCATCTTGCAACTCACTTTTATTTTTTGTAATATTAATATCATCTTAAATCTTTTTTGTTTTCAAAACATTAAACTGTTAATATAATGAGGAATATACATGAATTTATCAAAAAAACAAATTATATTTTTTATAGCTATAAGCTCTTTCATTTTAGGTTTTAAAATAGGGGGCTCATTCTTTTCTTATAACAAAGAAAGAGAGAATATCACAAAAAAGAGTGCAATAAGCACTCCTCAAGAAGAAGACGTTAAAAACCTTCCCTTATTAATAGAAAATGATAAGTCGAAAAATATACTACAAAATGTTGCAACAAATACAACTTTTACTCAAGATGAAGCACAAAATATCTCTGTTTATGAAATGGCAAACGAAGCGGTTGTCAACATAACAACAGAAACAATGGGAGTAAATTGGTTTTTAGACCCTGTTCCTATGGAAGGAGCTTCTGGCTCTGGCTCAATAATAGATGAGCGAGGTTATGTTTTAACAAACACTCACGTTATAGCTGAAGCTTCTAAAATATATGTTTCACTAGCAAATGGCTCACAATTTGAGGCTATAGTTGTAGGAATAGATGCAGAAAATGATTTAGCAGTGCTTAAATTTGATGTGCCTAGGAATGTTAAGATACGCACAATTCCATTCGGCTCCTCTAATAAACTTAAAGTAGGTCAAAAGGTTTTAGCAATAGGGAATCCTTTTGGACTAGAAAGAACATTAACTGTTGGCATTGTTTCAGCATTAGGAAGACCTATACAAAGCAAAAAAAACATAATTATAAAAAATATGATTCAAACAGATACAGCAATAAATCCTGGTAATTCAGGAGGTCCTCTTTTAGATGCTTTTGGCAAAATGATAGGAATTAACACTATGATATATTCCACTTCAGGAAGCTCTGCAGGAATAGGTTTTGCAGTTCCTGTAGACACAGCAAAAAGAGTGGTTGCAGAAATTATCAAATATGGGAAAGTAAGGCGTGGAGATATTGATGCAGAAATGGTGCAAATAACAAACTCTCTTGCTCGTTATGCAAAACTTCCCGTTGATAAAGGATTATTAGTTTCTAAAGTGCATAAGGGAAGCAATGCTGCAATTTCAGGCTTAAAAGGTGGCACAGAGGCTGTGCGTTCTGGTTATGGTAGATATAGCTCTGTTTTTTATGTTGGTGGAGACATAATTATTTCAATTGCAGGAAACAAAATTGAAAGTCTTCAAGACTATTATTCAGCACTAGAAGATAAAAAGCCGGGTGATGTGGTAAAGGTGAAAATTAATAGAGCGGGCACAGAATTGGAACTTAATGTTCGCCTATCAGAAAGGAAAGAGTAAAAGTAATTTTATGCAAGAAACATTTGAAAGATTAAAAAATGCTATAACTGATTTTCTTGAAAGCACTCACACGTTATATCCTCTTTTAGTTCTCTTAATCTCCCTTTTTTGTCATAGAATTATTAGAAGGTTGTTGCTCATTGTAAAAAAAAGACTTACATCCATAGAAAAAGAGTTAAAAGTTCAACAATATATTTTTTCTAAAGTTCGTTTAGAACGCCTATCTCTTTTTGTATATGTGGCAGCTTTTGTGTTTTTAAAGAATAAGTTTGTAAAAGAAGGTTTTGTGTATGCAGGTGAGTTTTTTTCCATTTTAGCAACCTTAAACACAATTTACATTATTACTAGATTTTTGCATGAAATATTAGATGGCATAGCTCATTACACAGAAAGTAAAGAGGCATTTAGAGGGCGTTCCTATAGAAGTTATATTCAAGTTTTAATATTAATTTTATATATTGCTGCATTTATTATTGGAGCAGGAACCATAAGCGGAAAGTCTCCTTGGGATTTGTTAAGTGGAATAAGTGCAATGACTGCTGTTTTGCTTTTAGTATTTAGAGAAACTATTCTTTCTTTTGTCTCTAGTCTTCAAATTTCTTCTTATGATTTAGTACGTTTAGGAGATTGGATTTCGGTGCCTAAATACGATGCTGATGGAGATGTAATAGAAGTTGCTTTGCACACAATTAAAATACAAAACTGGGATAAAACAATTTCTGTAGTGCCAACCTATGAGATTTTGCAAAGTGGTTTTAAAAATTGGCGTGGAATGACAGAAATAGGAGGTAGACGTATAAAGCGTTCTATCTTTTTAGATTCTCATTCTGTGAAATTCCTAGATAAAAAATTAAGAGAGAGGTTAGGTGAAATTGATATACTAAAACCGTATTTTGAAAAAATAGAAAAAGATATAAGTGTTTATTATGAAGATGATGGAAGCTACACTTTTAACAAAAGAAGGCTTACAAATATTGGAACATTTAGAATTTATGTTTTGTTATATCTAAAAGCTAGCCAAGAGATTCGCCAAGACTTAACTTTATTAGTTAGACAATTAGAATCTGGACCTACAGGAATTCCACTAGAATTATATCTTTTCACTGCTACAACAGCTTGGGAAGAATATGAAACAATACAAGCAAATATCTTTGACCATCTTTTTGCAATATTGCCTGCTTTTGAGCTTGAAACCTTTCAATATAATAATAAAATTGTTAATAAATAATTAAGCAATTTTAAAGGTAGAGTATGAATGCAGAAGAGGTAAAAAGGATTTTATTAGAAATAGAAGACACAAAACTTGAATTTTCTTTAATTTTTTCAGGCAAAACAAGTAAAAAAGTAAATGGGCTTTATAAGGTGGAAACACATGAAATTATTATTCACAATAGAAACTTCTCTAGTGATAATGAATTAATATATACTGCAATACACGAATACACTCATCATAAACAATTTGAAGCTGAAGGTTTAAAAAATACAAAAAGACCTCATACTATTAAATTTTGGAGTATGTTCCATCATTTACTAGGTATTGCAGAAGAAAAAGGGTTTTATAATATTTCTCTTAAAAATGGCTCTGAGTTAGATGAAATTACAAAAAAGATAAAAAATGTTTTAATGGTGGAAGATGGTCGCCTGTTAAAAGAATTAGGTTCTCTTTTACATAGAGCAAGAGAACTTTGTAAAGCACAAAATGTTAGATATGAAGACTACATAGACCGTGTGGTAAAGCTTCCTAGAAATACTGCATCTTCTATTGAAAAAATGCATATTTTTAATGTTGACCCCTCTATTGGCTATGATGCTATGAAAACAGTTGCAAATGTTAAAAATGCTGAAAAAAGAAAAGAGGTGGAAAATTTATATAATGCTTCAAAAAGCCCTGCAACTTTTAATGCAATGCTAAAAAAACCAAAAGAAATTGACGAGAAAACAATGTTAGAAAAAGAAAAAAGACGGCTAGAACTAACAATAGAAAACATGCAAAAAAGACTTAAAGAAGTGGAAGATAAACTTATAGAAATGAAATAAATTTAAAAAAAACATCTTTTCGCCTTTCTGTAATTCAATAAGCTAATTTTTCTTGCACTAAATATAAAGCTCTTATATTAAAAGAGCTATAGTTTTTTCTTAAAACTAATTGACAACTTTTTTTATATTTATAATAATGTTCAAGCAGTATGAAGTATTTTTTTAGTGATGCCATTTGTAAGATTATTATATCGGTTTATGAGATTGTTACAAATTTTTTATTATAACACCGTCTGTTTTAGACGGTGTTTTTTTTTGCTTATAAGGATTTGATTATATATTAATTTAGGAGGATGTATGAATAATTATTTTAAAGGTAGGTCATTAACTATAATTGATGATCTTTCTATTGAAGAGCGAAAATATTTGTTTCAAAAAACAAAAGAGTTAAAGAAAGCTATTGAGGACGACAACAAAGAAGCAATGGATAAATTTCGAATAAATGATGCTGATTTTGGAATTTATGAAGTGTTTTTGGAATCTAGCACACGAACAAAAGAATCCTTTCGCAATGCTGCTAATTTTCATCATGTTAAACTAAATGATCTTGCAACTAATTTTTCATCCTTTAATAAAGGAGAAAGCTATGCAGATACTTTTAACACATTAATAGGCTATAGAAATAGCATTTTTATAATAAGAAGCACAACAGAAGGCGTTTGTAAATGGCTTGAAACAGAATCAAAAGAATATGCTAAAAGAAATGGAATAAAAAACATACCTAGTTTTATTAATGCAGGAGATGGTAAGCATGAGCACCCAACGCAAGAACTATTAGATGAATTCACTTTTCTTGAAGATAATGCATGGTCAACTGAAAAAATTCACATAGCTTTAGTTGGAGATTTATATCATGGTCGTACTGTGCACTCAAAGGCAGATGGCTTAAAGCTATTTGAAAAAGTTGAAGTGGATTTAATTGCACCAAAAGAACTTGCCATGCCTGAATATTATAAGCAAAAAATGGAAGAGAACGGCTTTAGTTTAAGAGAGTTTTCTTCTATAGATGAATAT
>CAUUIE010000105.1:0-6027 GCA_963545065.1 uncultured Treponema sp. | reverse complement strand
TCAATTCTAGCTAGAATGCGATCCCTCTTCTAGCTAGAACAAGAGGCATAGTGTTACATACCTTAAGGTGCGTTTATTGTAATGATGAAAGGCATGTTCTAGTAGTAAATGGGGTCCTATTCTAGCTAGACTTTCCTCAAACTCTAGCTAGTTTTTGCCCAAACTCTAGCTAGATTTTGGGAGTAAAGCACGCCTTTTTTAAAAAAGGGCTTACCTTTATGAAAAGATAAGGGAAAGCTAATAGCAAAAGAAGAGGTGAACCGTTTATAAAGCGAATGGGCTTTTCCCATAAAAAAACGGGGGATTTGAGAATTAAAAGCATTAGAGGGAGGAAAATAAAAAGCGGGGCGTCTCCATAAAAGAGGGAGTGAAAAATTAAAACTTATAGCACTAACACACATAATTTATGACTTAAATTAAACACTTTTTAAAAAGTTTTTTCTATAAAGAAGATAAAAACATATCTTATCTTTTTTAAAAGCTTATTTGAATAATTCTTTTATAAACTTTACTTAAATTTTTGCTTGTATTTATATGTGAAATATGATAGCCTCCAAATTCTCTATTTCAATTTAAGAGGTGCTTTAAATGAGTGTGGAAAATAATGGTGTGCATAATACAAAGAATAATGACAATAATAAAATATTTCCAATTAGATTAAAATTATTGTTAGTTTTTAGTTCTCTTATAATATTGGCATTGTTTTTTTTAGGTCTTATGTCAGTAAGTATTGCTAAAAAAGCAGTTACTGAAGAGGTGGAAGCACATCTTACAAATAAAGCTACAGATACAGCTCAATTAATAGATGCAAGGATTAAATCTTTTTGGCAATTTCTTGAAGGTATTGCACGCATGCCGTCTATGAGAGATTCAAGCTTAACATTTTCACAAAAGAGTGCTTTGCTAGATATGGAAGCAAATATTAATCCAGACATAAAATATCTTAATATAATAGATAGTTTTGGAAAAATGTATTTAGGAAATGGAAATACAGCAGACATATCTCATTTTTCTTGGGCTAATAAGCTAAAGCTAGGAAACGTTGTAACAGAGCCTTTTAAATCTTTAGCGTATAATGCCTTAATTGTAGCTTTTGCAGTGCCTGTTTATGATGAAAACAATCGTTACATTGCAAGTATTGTAGCATATACAGACGGGTTTTATCTTACAGATATGATAGATGATGTTGTTGTTGGAAAAACAGGTGTGGCTAAGATGATTGATAATAAAGGTGTTGCCATAGCAGACCAAGATCACACTACAGTAGAAAATCAATTTAATGTAATTGAAGAAGCAAAAAAGAATAGTGATTATGCTTCTGTTGCTTCCTTTTTAAAACATGCTATTGAAGTAGAGGCTAGTGAGGTGGGCTTTTATAATTATAAGGGGGCTTTTTATATTGCATCTTATGCAACAGTTAAAAATAGTGGTTGGACAGTTGTTGTGAAAGCACCTTATAATGATTTTATGGGTAAAGTTAGTAGTCTTAGAATTTCTATAATTGCTATGGGTGCACTTATTTTAGCGGGTGCTATCTTAGTAATCTTTTTTCTTGCAGGAAAATTAATGAATCCTATTAAAAATACTGTGATTGCACTAAAAGGCATTTCAGAAGGAGAAGGAGACCTTACAGTGCGCCTTCCATTAATAGGGCATGATGAGGTGACAGAGTTAAGTAGATATTTTAATCACACTATAGAAAAAATAGCATCTTCCATAAAAGCTGTGGAAGTGAATGCTAAAAACATGGAAGGAATTGGTTCGGAGCTTGCAAATAATATGACGCAGACTGCTTCTAGCATTCATGAAATTAGTTCAAATATAAGCAGTGTTAAGCAACAAGTAGCAGTGCAATCGTCCTCAGTTTCTGAAACAGCTTTAACTGTAGAAGAGATTATAAAAAGTATAAAGCAATTAAATGGTAGTATTGAAACTCAAGCTTCAAGTGTGGCAATGTCTTCATCTTCTATAGAAGAAATGGTTGCAAATATTGCAAGCATTACAACAACCCTTGAAAAAAGTGATGGTCTTATAAAAGAACTTGGAAAGGCAACTGAAGATGGTAAAGAAACGTTGGCGAAGTCAAATACTGTTACAAAGAAGATAGCAGAAGAATCAGGCTCTTTAATGGAAGCTTCATCTGTTATTCAACACATTGCCTCACAAACTAATCTTTTAGCAATGAATGCAGCAATAGAGGCAGCACATGCAGGAGAGGCTGGAAAGGGCTTTGCTGTTGTAGCTGATGAGATTAGAAAGTTGGCAGAAGATTCTGCTACACAAGGAAAGACTATTACATCAACATTAAAGCTTCTTTCTGCAGAGATTGAAGGTTTATCTAGTTCTTCTAGCATTGCAGAGCATAAGTTTAATGCTATATTTAATCTTTCAGAACAAGTTAAAGAGATGAGTGCAAGCCTTACGGAGGCAATGAGAGAGCAAGAAAATGGAAGCCGGGAAGTTTTAAAAGCAATTAAAGATATTAACACAGTGACAAATGAAGTTCAAATAAACTCTTCACAAATGCTTAAAGGTAGTGAAGGTGTTTCTAAAGAAATGGAAAAGCTTGATGGTCTAACACATGTAATTACAGATAGCATGAATGAAATGTCAATAGGTGCTCAAGAGATTACTAATGCAGTGCAAGGGGTTGCAGAGGTAAGCCGACAAAATAAAGAAAGTATTGATAATTTAGTGAAAGAAGTTGAAAGATTTAAAGTGTAGATCCATTTTATTAAGTTGACACTGCCTGCACACATTTATTATACTTAAAGTCAATTTATTTATATTTATTAGTTCTTAAAAAAGGGAAGAAAGTCGCTATGAATTATAAAAGTGTTTCCACCTCATTAGGTGGGGTGTTTATTTTAATTTTATCAATTATATCATTCATTTTTGTACCAAGCATGATACAACGTGGAGGGGGAGCTTTAACACTTGGAAAATGGAATGGTATTCCCATACAAAATAGCGAGCATTCAGAGTTTACAAACCAGTATAGAAATTTAGCAGGATATGCAGATAACCAAAAGCTAATTCCCTCAGATGGATATTCTCGTGAAGCATTTTATCATAGTTTAGCAAAAGTTGCTTTTGATTCTAGTGTAATAGAAGTGGCTATGAAAGATGAACTTACCTCTTCTGGATACACTCCACCAGAATTTCTTGTGAGTAAAGAGTTAGTGGGATATTATTTAGATGATAATGGCATGTATTCAGAGGCAAAGTATAAGAGCACTCCTTCTAATACAAGAACTGCATATAAAAAAGCTGTAGAAAATCTTATCCTTACTCGTCGCTATATTGAAGATGTTTTTGGTGATGGAAAAAAAGGCGGAATGAAGATGAGTAAAGCTGAACTTTCACTAATAAATGATATGGCAAAAAGGGTTAGAGAGTTTAAATATATTAATTTTAGTTTTGATGATTATCCAAAAGAAGAAATTAAAAAGTATGGAATGGAGAAGGCAAGTTTGTTTGAAAAATATGATTTTTCTGCTTTAGTTTATGAATTAAAAGATGAAGCACAAAAGGCTTATAAGGCATTAAAAGATGGAGAGAAAACATTTGAAGATGCATTAAAAGATATTTCAACAAAACGTCTTACAGACGAGAAGGGAAAGCTAGAGAAAAGTGAGAGGTCAGATATTGCTGAACTTTTCCCTGATAACGCTGATCTTGATAAGATTACTTCCTTAAAAGTGGGAGAGATGAGTGAAGTAATGGAAACATCGTCTGTTAATTATATGATTATAAGGTGTGATGGGGAGACTAAGAGGGCAGATTTTGAAAATGAAGAGACAATTAAAAAAGTTTTTGAAAAGATGAAAATAGAAGATAAGGGAAAAATAGAAGAGTATCTTTTTGCAAAGGGAAAAGAGTTTGTAGAAAAAGCAAAAAATAGTAACTTTGATGCAGTATCTAAAGAGTATGGTAAAGAAGTGAAAGAAAGCGATGGATTTTCTTTAAACTATGGTAGTATCGATCTTTTCCCAGCAATTTCAAAGAGCAAAGATTCTATGCTTTCATCTGCAGACAAAAATGAAGATTTTTATAAAGAGCTTTTTTCATTAAAAGATGGCTCCATTTCTTCTCCATATTTATTAGATTCTAATGTGGTGGTTTTAAGCCAAATTAAAGAAAGAGAAAGTAGCGAAGAGGCAAAAGATAATAGTAAGATGTATAAAAACCAATGCACTTCTTACATACCTTATTACAATTTAATAATGCTTCTTTCTGCTCGTGGCATGCATTACTACCATCTTCCACAAGCACAAAAAGCCTTTGTTAATTTTATTTTGCAAAGCCCAAAACTCTCTGATAATCATGAACTTCTTTTTTCTAAAAGATAAGATTATAGTGCGTTAGTTTTGTGAAGGATGAAAATAAAGACGACCTACCTCAAATATTAAATACAGGTGGCGGTTATACAGTCTTTTATAAAGAACGCTATTTATATTCAAAAAGAATGCCTTCTAAACAAATAGAAACTTTTATAGAAGGCATGGAAAAAACACCTAAAACGCTTTTTCTCTTTGCATCTTCCCCATTAGGATATGGGGCTATGAGTTTTATTAATGTGTTGCCTCCCTCTTCATTTTTGCTTTTTGTTGAATGTGATTCATGTCTTGCTAATCTTTTTGAAGAAAATATTCTTTCCTTACTTCCAAACGTTAAAAATGTTAGTTACGTTTCATCAAACAATATATTTAAAATAATAGAACATATAGAAGATTTTACTTCTTTTAATTTTACAAAAACAGTGTTGATTAGAGGCAGTGGAGGGTATTCACTGTATGAAAAGTTTTATATAAGTCTTGTTAGGCTAGTGGAAGATGTAGTTTCTATTCATTGGAAAAATAGAATTACATTAATAGAAATGGGCAGGCTATATGCAAAAAATATTTTTAAAAATTTGTGTTTTATATCAACGCTATTAGAGGAAGAAAGAAAAAGAATTAAAATATTAAAAGAAAGTTATGTAAATACTCCTATTTTAGTTTTAGGAGCAGGACCTTCTTTAGATTTTTCTTATGATTTTATTAAAAGAAATAGAAATAAATTATTTTTACTTTCAGTAGATGTGGTTTTGCCTTCTCTCATTTCAATGGGAATTAAGCCTGATGGAGTGGTCCTTTTGGAAGGGCAATATTGGGTGCAAAATGCTTTTTTAGAATCCGAATGTAAAGATGTCTCCCTTTTTACAAGCATTACGGCAAATCCTAGGGTGTTAAGATTATTAAAAGGGGATGTTTTTTTATATGCAACTAAATATGCAAAAATGCAATTTTTAAATAATTTAGCTAAAACCTTTACTGATATGCCAGTTTTTGATTCTGTAGGTTCTGTAGGTCTTGTAGCCCTTCAAATTGCAATGTTTATTGCAAAACAAGAAGTGCCAATATTTCATATGGGATTAGATTTTGCTTATGAAAAAGGTTTTACTCATGGAAAAAACACTTTGCCTATAAAAAATATTTTTCTTTCTAATAATAGACTTAATAGTTTATATAAGGGCTCTTCTATTTTTCCTCTTAAAAATATTAAATGCAAAGGAAAAAATGGGCATTTAATATTTACAACACCAATTTTACAAAGCTATGCTTTAATTTATAAAAAACTATTTAGCAAGGCATCTTTTATTTTTGATATTGCAAATATTGGACTTTATCTTTCTGAAAATACGATTTGTCTAAATATGGCAGAGAAAAAGATTAATTTTATATTAAATGATGATGTAGTAATTAAAGAAAAACAAATTGATGATAATGTTTTAAAAGATATGTTAGAAAAAGAAAAATTAAGATTAAATGAAATTAAAAATATGTTAGTAGGAAAGATTTTATTTGATAAAGAAAAAATGGCTATTCTATTAAAAGATGCGGACTATCTATATTTCCACTTTCCAGATTATGTTAGTGAAAAAACTTTAAATCTTGACGACATTTCTTTTTTAAAGCGAATTAGAATAGAACTAGAATCTTTTTTAAAGATATTGGAATGCCTTTGTGTAAGAGGTGAATAGTA
>CAUUIE010000104.1:0-6089 GCA_963545065.1 uncultured Treponema sp. | reverse complement strand
ATGTTTGGATTGTTCCCATAAACTCATTTACAGGGGCTTTAATTATTACCGTCCATGTTGCACTTTTTATTTTAGAAAATGTTGCTATATTAGAGGTGTCTTGATAGGTATAGTATCCTATTTCAGATGTGTTTTTTGAAAGAGCATTAGATTCGAATTTTGCAAGAGACTCTAAGCTAGCATCTGTTTTTACTTTTTCTTGTGAGTTAAAATGTTCTATTATTAGGTTTTCTGATTTATGAGCAATAATCGCTCCAGTTTCGTCTATTACATAACACCCGCCAGTATCTCCTATTATTAAGTCTTTTATGTTTTCAGTGAGCCAAGTTCCATTTACTTCCGAATATAATACTGCTATTATATTTTTATTTGCATCATATATTGGCACAGATAGGCCCATAATGAGAATATTGCCACTTGCCTCATCCTCATAAGGCTCTGTTACATAATGATTGCCTTTTTTGTTTTCTATAAACCATTCTGCATTTTCATATGAATCACTAAAATCTTCAGTGAAATATGCTTGTCCTGAACCTTCTATAAAATATATTTCTCTAATTATTGAATTAACATTTGCTTCACTTTTTAACATTTTTTGTTTTTCTATAGAAGATATACTCTCGTCTTGTAAAAAAGGCATTCTTGCAATACCTTCTAAAAATTGAAAAAGGGACTCTAACCTACCATTTACAATTTCTGACGTATCTTTTACTTTGTCTAGCAAGTGAGTTTCTATTTTCTCTGTTACAGCTTTGCTTGCTATTTTTAAAGCTAATAATCCCAATGTAAAAATGGATAGTACTATAAGGGAAGTGAAGATTAAAAGTAACTTTGTACGAATTGAAAAACGTTTATTAGGCATTTTAGTACCTCTCTTAGGGGGGGGGGGGGGTAATGCTGTTAAACTATTCATAAAAGACTCCTTATTAAAATAAATATATCTCGATATATAACAATATTTATTGTTTAGTGCATTTATAATAATTAGGCTTATAATTTTTTAGAATAAATTAGCATATCTAGCTAACTTTTTGGTTAGTATAATTAAAACATATGTTACTATCAAGTGTGAATTTAAGGAATTTTCATATAAATAATATAAAAAATAATATAAATAAAGATTTTTTAGTTTTTTTTTGGCGGTTGACTTTTATATTAAATGATCATAAAATTAATTAAATGGGGGCATTTATGGAGCTTAATTCAATAGATTTTAGAAAAGTTCTAACACCCGAGATGGTAAAATTGCATCTAAAGGGCACTACAAAAGAAGAAATTATTAGTGAAATGCTTGATATATTAGTGGAATCTGGAAAGATTAAAGATAAAAAAGTGGCATTAGCTTGCGTTTTAGATAGAGAAAAAAAGATGTCAACGGGAATTAAGCACGGTATAGCACTTCCTCATGGAAAAACTGATTGCGTTAAAAGTCTTGTAGCCTGTATTGGCATTTCTGATGTGCCAATAGATTTTGATTCTTTGGATGAAAAACCTGCGAGAATATTTATTATGACTCTTTCGCCACTTACTAGTACGGGGCCTCATTTACAATTTCTTTCTCAAGTAAGCTCTCTTCTTAAAAGTGATGTTATGAGAGACAAATTTTTAAATGCAAAAACATGTGAAGAACTAATAGAAATTGTTATGTCTGACGATGAATAATAAATATGAAAAAAGAAAAAGAGAAAGAGAAACCAAAAGTAAAAGAAAAGCTTAGTCTTTGGCAGCGTTTTTTATCGCTTATTTTGTCCTCAAACACGACTCCTGAAGCGGTTACAAAAAAGAAACTGAAGGAGATAGCTAAATCTATAAGCAAAACTCGATATGGTAAATGGTATAAAGCATCTTCCAATGAAATAAAACCACTAATGGCGGATTTTTTTTATAGTGTTTATAAAGTTATAGGACCTAGCAAGGCAGTTCTTATGAATGCAAATGCTTCTAAGGTCTTAAAGTCTGTTACTGTGGAATGTTTTCTTACTGATTCTCAACTGCAGTTAGTGCAAAATCTAACTGATAAAGCAATTGAAGAAAGATCTGCAGAAGCTGATGTGGATTCTTTTGTTGAACAAGTGAGAAAAGAATTAAATTCTTTTCTTGCTGAAATTAGTGGTGGGCAAATACAAAAAGCTGATCTCATATATGAATATATGGATGCTTTTATTAATTTTGTGTTATTCGATTTTTATTTTTTCTTAAAGAAATTTGATGCAACAATGGTGGAAAATAATTTCACTTACAATGCACACTTCCAGTCTATAAAAGGCGAATATGTTTTAGATGCTTTAAAGGATTTTGCGACTGTGCTTTATGCTCTTCCAGAAGAGGCTGATTGGAAGAGTGTTTTTTCTGTGCTAGAAAAATATAAAAGCTTGAAATTGGTAAATGAAGCACAATGGAAAAAAGTGTTTGGAACATTGCAAGACATCAAAAGAACACGTTTTTTAGAGCTTTTAATCTGCCATATTTCTAGCGACCCGTTTTATAGAATTCAAACAGTTCCTTTTTCAGAAAAGATTTCAGATAATTACATATCAAATATTAAAAAAATTGCTAATGGAGCGTTAGATAAGCTAATTCAAAAAAAGAAATCTGGTCAAGTAGCAGTGCTTGTAAAAAAAGTCTTTGGTGATGCTGTTGGCTCAGGAATGAAAAATTACGCACCTTTTGCAAATGAGGCGTTTAAGAAGCGTGGAGTTGATGGTTTTATCCATGCAGAAACAATGAATTATTTAAAAGCTTTTTTGATTGACTATGTAAAAACTGATATTCGCGAGCTTTCTGATCTTCTATTAGTTCGTGGTAATTGGGGTACGCAAAGTATAACACAAGATTATTCTAATAGTTATCATGCAATTATGCAACTTTCTACAAAAGTAGTGGAGTTTGATGAGCAATTTAAACCAGGCTCTGATGTGGCAGTGAAATTTAAAACACTCCTTTCTAGAATGGAAAGAGAAAAAGATGCTGGAAAGCAATTGCAAAAGCTTTTAGATTCTGCAAATGATGCCGCTTTTAAGATTATATCTATGACTGTTAAGCATATAGTGGTTATTGGGAATAATTTTAAGGATGTAATTGCAGATCACGAAAAAACTACTAGTGATTTAATCCACAATTGGAAAGAAATAGAAAAGTATTCAGAAAAGCCTATTGAGCCATGGCTTAAAGAAGCATATAAAAGAATATATGATTTTATAATGCTTATGAAAGTGATGGCAAAAACTAGATAGAAATGCAACAAGAATGTTTAACTAGTTTTCATACCCATACATATTTATGTAAACATGCAACAGGAACGCCTATTGATTATGTAAAAAGAGCAAGTGAAGAGGGTTGCATAGGTTTAGGTTTTTCTGATCATTGCCCATATCCTTATGATGATATTTGGAATTATTGCAGAATGAATGCTTCTGATATACCCTTGTATTTGGATATGGTGAAAGAAGCAAAAGAAAAAGCAAGCTTTCCTGTGTTTTTAGGTTTTGAATGTGAATGGCATCCACATTTTGAAAGCTGGTATAGGGATTATTTAAGGGCAGAACTTGAGGTTGATTTTTTAGTTTTTGGCTCTCATTGGTTTCCTATTGGTGGTGAGTTAATTTGGGCTCCACATTTAGAACATAAAAAGGACGTTTTTAATTATATAGATTTTACAATTCAGGGTCTAAAAACTGGTCTTTATGACTTTTTAGCACATCCTGATTTATTTTTAGCTAATTGTCTACACATAGACTCTGATCTTTTAAAAGCTTCTTCTTATCTTATAGAAGCTTGCATTGATTTAAATATTCCCATAGAAATTAATGGTGCTGGTAGTTTAGGAGAAAAAATTACAAGGGATGGTGTTGAAGAAGTTGGCTATCCTGCAATTGCTTTTTGGGAGATTGCCAGAGATAAGGGAGCTACTATTATTTGTAATTCAGATGCCCATAGCCCAGAAAATGTTCTTTATGGAGCACGTTCTGCTCGTCAATTTGCAAAAAAACTTGATATTGGTGTGTTGGACTTTTTGCCTATTTTAAAAAGTAAATTGTTAAATAAAAGATAGGAAGAAGTATAAATACTATACCTTAAAAATGTAATATAATTAAAACACATTTATCAAATGTAAAATCCATAGTGCCATGAAACTAGCAGAAGCCATCATATTTAAAATATAGCTTGTTTTTGCATTTTTATCATCATTTAGTTTATGTTTTCTATATGCCGTCATTCCTAGACTAAAGAATACTAGTGATAGTGTAAAAAAAAATATTTTTTGCATTAAAACCTCCTTAACTATAGTAAGGATATTATATTTTTTCTCTTGCATTTTCAATACTAATGTTAAATACATCTTATCTTTCTCTATTGATTGAAGACGTTTTTTGTGTAATAGTATATAATATGAAAACAGATATTCAAATAGCTAGGGAAGCGAAGCTAGACAATATCGCTTCAGTTGCAAAAAATATTGGAATAGATGAAGAAAAACTTATTCCTTATGGTAAGTATATAGCAAAGTTGCCTTATACTTGTATAGACAATGAAAAAATTAAGAAAAGCAATTTAATTCTTGTTACAGCAATTACTCCAACAAAGGCAGGTATTGGAAAGACAACCGTTTCCATAGGTCTTGCTCTTGGAATGAATAAGCGTGGCAAAAAAACAGCTGTTGCTTTGCGAGAACCTTCTTTAGGACCTTGCTTTGGTATGAAAGGCGGAGCTGCTGGTGGTGGCTATGCACAAGTGTTGCCTATGGAAGATATTAATTTGCACTTTACAGGTGACTTTCATGCTATAACATCTGCACACAACATGATTTCTGCATTGTTTGATAACTATATTTTTAGAATGCAAGGAACATCAAAAGCTATCAAAAAAGTTTTATGGAAACGTGTTTTAGATGTGAATGATAGAAACTTAAGACAAGTTGTTACAGGGCTTGGAGATGGCAATGGTGTTGTAATGGAATCTGGCTTTGATATTACTCCAGCTAGTGAAATTATGGCAGTTTTTTGCTTAGCTAGTGATATTGAAGACTTAAGACGCCGTATCGAGCAAATTATTTTGGGTTTTGATGCTGAAGGAAACAGTGTAACTGTTAAAGACTTGGGAATTGCAGGTTCTATAGTTGTTCTTTTGAAGAATGCTATTAACCCTAACCTTGTTCAAACAATAGAACATACTCCAGCTTTTATTCACGGTGGTCCTTTTGCAAATATTGCTCATGGTTGTAATTCTGTTATTGCTACTAAAATGGCTATGACATATAGCGATTATGTAATAACAGAGGCAGGGTTCGCTGCAGAATTAGGAGCTGAGAAGTTTTTTGATATTAAATGCCGAAAAGCAGGACTTTGTCCTAAGCTTACTATTATTGCTGCAACTACTGGTGCTCTTAAAATGCATGGAGGAGTTATAGAAAAAGATATTTCTAAACCAAATAAAGATGCACTTATAAAAGGATTAGAAAACCTTGATGCTCATATTACAAATATGAAAAAATTTGGACAATCTGTTGTGGTAGCACTTAATCGTTATGGCTATGATAATGATGAAGAGATTGACTTATTAAGAAAGCATTGCAAAGATATTAATGTAGGTTTTGCAGTTAATAATGCATTTGTGCAAGGTGGAGATGGTGCTTTAGAACTTGCAGATTTAGTTATTAAAATGATTGCTGAAGAGCCTTCAAAATCACTCAACTTTGTTTATGATGAAAATGATAAGGTTAAAACAAAGATTGAAAAGATATGTAAGAATATTTACGGAGCTAGAGAAGTTACATATTCAGTAGCTGCTAGCAAGATGATTAAAAAGATAGAAGAGCAAGGTTTTTCTTCATATCCTGTTTGTATTGCAAAAACACAGTATTCTTTCTCTAGTGATCCTGCTTTATATGGGGTTCCAAAAGATTTTGAAATGAATGTTCGTGATGTAGTTTTGAACTCTGGTTCTGAAATGATTGTAGCAGTAATGGGAGATATGATGAGAATGCCTGGTCTTCCTAAAGACCCACAAGCAATTCATATAGATTTGGTTAATGGTCAGGTAGAAGGTCTAAGTTAAAATTATACTTTATAACAGTATATACTTTGTGTATA
>CAUUIE010000103.1:0-6236 GCA_963545065.1 uncultured Treponema sp. | reverse complement strand
GGAGGTCTCCTCTTAGCTAAAAGGAGGCATCCCGTTAGCTAATCGGCATGATCTAATATGGCTAGATGTCATCTATTATTACTTAAATGATTGGCTCCACACTCTAGTTATTACACAGCATCATTTCTAGCTAGAATGCGATCCCTTTTCTAGCTAAAACAAGACTAAGAGTGTTACATACCTTGAAGTGCGTTTATTGTAATGATGGGATCAATATTCTAGTAATAAATGGGGTCCTATTCTAGCTAGACTTTTCTCATAATCTAGCTAGCTTTTGCCTAAACTCTAGCTAGAATTTGGGGGAAAGTGCTTAAGTTTTAAAAGAGGCGTTACTTTTAGAAAGAGATTTAAGGGGAATATATAGAAAATGGACCTAAAAAATAGCTTAAGTCTCATAATTAATATTGTAAGCCCTAAATTTAGCTAAGACTATACATAACATCTATAAAAAAGAAAGGTCTTTTTTTTAATCATTAATCATTTTATCAATTACTATGTTTATATGAAAGACAAAAGTATTATCATGCATTTCAATATTTTCTGTAATGTGTTTTTTTAAGTTTTTAATTGAAACAGCAATGTTTTCATAATAAGGATAATCTAAAAGCAAAGAAAGGTTATACCCTTTTTGTTCAAAAGTAATTTTTAACTCTTTTATTATAATTTTATTATCAAATTCCATAATGTAATTGGTAACATTTTCTTTTAACACTTCAATTGGCACTCTTTGAATTTCACGTTTAAAAAATTGTGGAAGCACAACAGATTTTTCAAATAAAATTGCATCTTTTATAGCAATTGCAGGTGGCTTTCTAGGCTTAAAAAAAAGCCTTACCTTTTCATAAAAAATATGAGGATAGTTTTTTTTCACTTCTGAAGATGGAAGAGGAATAACATGCTTTCCTTCCATGTTTCTTTCTCTTTGTGCATTTTCTATCTCTTCTTTAGTTGCTACATCTTCTATTTTAATTATTTGGCACGGAAGAGGAAGGTCTAATCTTACAGTTATTTTATCAATCATTTTTAATGATGTGCCAAGAATTAAAACACGTTTGTTTTTTTTCTCTTTTAACCTTTTTGAAACTTCATCTCTATGTTTTTTATCATCAAAAATACTTACTCGTATTGCAGAAATAAACGTAGGTTCTTTCTTTGCAGAATGCCCAGCTATTATTTTATCTCCTTCTATTAAAAGCCCATCATCAATAATAAGGTCTGCTTTCACTTTCTTTGCAACAGGTTTGGCCCTATAGCTTTTTCCTGTACCACTTTTTCCTACAAAAGCTATTACACGCCCTTCATTCTTTTTAAGAAAAGGTAGGTTTGAAAATATTTCTTTTAATATCAACACATCATCTATTCTATCATATTAAAATAATTATTGAAAAGATTTTTACAAGCAAATATAATTATCTTGAAAAGATTAAAAATAGGTAGTATCATGAAAGGGGTGAGTTTTTTATAATTTATTGTGATTTTCATTATATGTAATGAGTGTTTAAGGAGTAAACCTAATATTTTACCGTCTTTTGGAGACTATTTTTTTTTATGGCTTTTAATGATTTTTTATTAAATTTAAGTGAATATTCTCATTTCATTCCTGTTGGAGCTATTATAATCATTATAGTAATGATTTTAGGATATTTCATTGCATCGGATGTAAAACATTCTAATTATAAAAAAAGGAAAAGAGAAGAGCACATAAAAACTAGAGAAAGCCTTATAGCTATACACAAAGAACATGAAAAATTTAAGGAAGCAGACCTTTTTGAGTGTGCTACAGGATATTTTATCACAATAAGTCAAAGTGGTTATATAGGTTTTGTACTTCCTAATAAAGCTTATGAATTAGTGTATCATATTAAGGACATAAATGGTTTTGAAGTTTTAAAGGATGGATACTCTAATGCACCAGATTTAGGAGCTGCTTATGCAGGTAAGCTATTTTTTGGTGATGTTGGAGCTATAATAGGTGGTTTAGGTTTTTCTTCAAAAAGGATTGGAAGACTTGCTTTTATTTTTAAAGTAAACGATTTTAATACGCCATTGATAGAAATTGAGTTTTTAGATTCTGGAGTTAACACTACTTCTTTTGTTTATGAAAGCACATTAACAAAAATACATAAAATACTAGCTTTATTAAACATAATAGAGAAAAAGTATAAAAACTGAGTTAGTTTTTTATTTTAAATGATTTAAAAGAGAATTCTTATAAAGATTACCTAACACACTTAAAGATGCAGAATGAATAAACTCGTACATCTTTAAGTCACTTATTGCTTTGGTAAAGTCTAAATCTGCTTCACGAGATTCGGCTTGTGTTACGTTTAATGTTTGTTGGCTTAAACGGGCAAGAATTGTTTGTGCTCTACTATATCTAGCACCAAGTTCTGTCATTCTTGTTGTAAGGTTATCAATTCCTTCATCTATAGCACCAAGCACTTTGCCACCTAATGATTCTTGGTCTCCTGCAAAAAGTGCATCACGCATGGAAATAACTGCGTCAAAAAGAGAAATGCCTGAAACTCTAAGAGACGGAGAAAGATTATAAGGTGCCTCCCCTTCTTTATTTATTAAGCCTAACTCTGAAAGAACCTCGCCACCTTCTCCATCTTCTAACCATATTTGATGTGCGTCAGTGCTAACAAGGGAAAGACCATTTGTGAGAGGATCAAGGTGTGCTTTTATTGGAATGCCTGAATCATTTATTTTAGAAACAATAGCATAAATATTGTCTCCCTCTGTAAGGCTAATCTGTATTCCATCTATTTTTATGTTTGTATCTTCTGGAACTATATAATCTTTAGCGTCAACTTGAGAAAAAAATGATTGCCTTTCTGCCCAGAAAATGCGAGAGCCCACATTATCTGCCATAAGATAAGTTTGTTCATCTGTTTCTACTATTTTTTCTCCTAAAGAGCCAACGTATCTTACTTGTGTAATCACACTTTCATCAGCACCATGCACATTTCCCCACACAGTTTCAAACGGTTCTGTAAAGCTTTTAGCACCTGCAAACACTCTAATGCCATCAGCACTTTGTGCATTTCCAATTTGCACTAATTCTTTAAGAAGTTCGTCTACCTCATTTGCTGCCTTTTGTAAATCGGAGGGAGTATAAACTCCATTTGCATTTTGCACAGCAAGAGTTCTAATTCTATGCATAATTTCTAACGTGCTATTAAGAGATGCTTCTGCCACACTATATTGGTCTTGAAGAGTTTTTGCATTTTTTTCAAAACGCTCCAATCGTGATAAAAAAGATTTATATCTAACTGAATGTCCTGCAGCTAATGGATCATCTCTTAATGATTGTATTTTTCTTTGTGACTGAATGCTATTGTTTAATTTATGTAAGCGAGATTCTTGTCTTCTTATTGAATAGTTACTATCATTGTGTTGTAAATTAGAACTTATACGCTTCATATAAAAGCCCCCGTATGCAAAGAAAAATATATATTTAAGAAGTTAGTCTTAACTATTCGGCAATGAAAAGTGAAAACTTAAATTGGCAAATCTTAAACTATTTAAGATTAGAAATTGATTTATCGTAAATTTTAGATATATTCTTACGGATATTTTTCTTTGATTATAGACATAATTTTTCGATATATATTATAATGGAGATGCTATGAAAAGAGTTTTATTGGTAGACATGGATTTTGTCTTATCTGGATATATTTCAAAAAAGATGCATGATATGGGTGTCATGGTGCAAAAGTCTAGTGGCACAGAACAAGTGCTTTCCTATATGGAAAGAGTGAAGCCTGATTGTATTATTGTGGATTATTCACTAGACCGTGAAGGCATTATTTCAATGTTTGAAAGAAAGTGGGCAAACAATAGCATAAAGGCAATTCCCGCTATTGTAGTAGCAGATAACCTAAAAAAAAATGATTCAGTGCTTTTTGCAAGTTATGGGGTTAAAAATATTGTAATGAAACCTGTACGTGCTGATGAACTTTTGCAAAAGATAGGCAACTTTATAAAAGTGCAGTTTACGTTTGATATAACTCAGTCGTTAGTTGAATGTAGCATGAATGAAGGAATTATATTTGTAGAGATTGCATATGGTTTAAATAGGGATAGAATAGAACTTTTGCATTATAGAATGCAAGAACTAATAGAGTTATATAAACTTCCTGTAGTTAAAGCTATAATATTAATGAGTAATATTAATGTTTCTTTTTTAGACACGGTAAATCTTGAATATTTATTGGAAAATATTTTATCAATACCTAATACTTCAAAAGAAAACATAAAAGTGCTCACTTCTACTGATTTTGTAAAAGATTTTTTACAAAATCATCCAAAATATAAAGGTATTGAAAGTGCCCCTTCTTTGCAAGATTTGCTAAATACACTAACTCCAGAAGGTGTAAGTAGCATTGATGTTATAGCTTCAGCACCAGCTGAAACAAAACAAAAAGTTTCTTCCATATCAACAAAATTAAAATTCGATCGCTTAGAAAATGTCAACATTGTTGTAATTGATGATGATGTAGTTATAAGAGACACAATGGTCTCTATCTTTAAGACAGTTAAAGCTAATGTTAGTGTATATCCTGATGCTGAATCTTTTTTAAAAGAATATAGAAACGGGAAAAAGGTTGATTTAATCTTTTTAGATGTTGTCTTACCTGGTATGGCAGGCTTTAAATGCCTTGATAGAATTAAACTTATGGAAAATCCTGCTCCTGTAGTCATTCTTTCTTCTATGAGTGGAAAAGATAACGTGGTTAAGGCTTTTGAAAAAGGTGCTAAACAATATCTAGTTAAGCCAATTAAATCTGATTTAATTATTGCAAAAACCATGGAGATTCTTGGTGGGATTTTATAGTAATGGCGTTTTATGGAGACTAGGAAAAGCCCTTTTATCTTCAAATGTAGATTTTTTTATATTAGATGAAAATCTAAAACCTATTTGCTATAGTAAAGGGGTCTCTAGTCTTTTCCCGTCATTTTTAAAAGATTTACCTAATAAAATAGGTGGGATGCGCCTTATTTTTCCACCAAATACTAAAGATAAGACTGTAACATTCTCTCAATATTTAAAAACTTTTTTAGATAAAGAGGCGTTTAATGTTGTAAGCTCTTCCTTTCTTTTTAATGATAAGTTTTCAAATTATGTTTCTTTTAATTCTGAAACGTCTGACAAAACAGTTTTTCTTACTCTTTCTAAAGTTGAAAATAAAAATATTCTATGTATTGTAACAAAAACAGAACAAAAGAAAAGAGGTTTAAGGCAGAAAATATTAAACTTTAAAAATAAGTCTTCTAGTAGTCTTTTTGTTGCAAACACAAGCCATGAAATTAGAACACCAATTCAAACTATTTTAACTGTAATGGACTTGTTAGAAGAAACTAATTTAGATGCAGAGCAAGCTGAATATACTAGGCAAATACGTTTTGGTGCTTCTGCTATTTTAGCTTTAGTTAACGATATTTTAGATTTTTATAAACTAGAATTAGGAAAGATGAAGTTTGAAGCAAATCCTTTTAATTTAATAGATGTTGTAGAGAACACTATAGATTTAATTTCTATGGAAGCCAATAAAAAAGGACTGGAATTAATTGTTGATATAGACACAACTCTTCCTGAATTTATTATAGGAGATGCAAATAGGCTTCGACAAGTAATTTTGAATCTTGTAAAAAATGCTGTTAAGTTTACTTCCCAAGGCTCTGTTTCTTGTATTGTTTCTCTTTCTGCTTTTCAAGAAAAAGAAAATATATTGCAAACACATAAACCTGCAATTCTTTTTGAAATAAAAGATACAGGCATGGGTATTTCAGATGAAAAAAAGAAAAAATTATTTGATTCATTTTATCAAGGTGAAGCAGATATTTCAAGAATATACGGAGGCACAGGTTTAGGGCTTTCAATTTGTAAAAATATTATTGAAGAAATGAAAGGAATGATTGGATGTAAAGATAATGAACCGCATGGCTCAATTTTTTATTTTAAGATTCCTATAGTGCAAGCAAAAATGCAAGTTTCTTATGAAAATATTTTACTTCCTAGTAGCACAAAATTTTTAATCGTCGATGATAATCCTAGAGCTTTGAGAGTACTACATGAAATTCTTATTAAATTTGGTTTTAAAAATATTACTTTAGCCGAAACAGGCGAACAAGCACTAAATATGATTAAAACTGCTTATTATGATGGTAGTTTTTTTGATATTGCATTTATCGATATGATTATGCCAAAAATGGATGGCTGGAGATTTGCT
>CAUUIE010000102.1:0-6411 GCA_963545065.1 uncultured Treponema sp. | reverse complement strand
ATAAGCTTTTTTTAAGAGAACATAACTACCAAACAACAATATATTTAATCTTTACACTTATGGGGCAGTATGTAAGGACTGAAGTGCATTCATCTATGGGAAGATCAGATGTTGAAGTGGAAACAAAAGACGGGATATATATCTTTGAGTTTAAGGTTGGCGGGAAACCTATTGATGCTATAGCACAAATAAAGGAAGCGGGCTATGGAGAAAAGCATAGTGCAACAAACAAAAACATTTATCTTATAGGTGCTACTATAAGCCGAAACAAAAGGACACTAGGAAAGTGGCAGATCGAAAAAGTGAAGTAATAAGGCTTATTGCAGTAATAAATTTAAAACATTTTTTTGTACGTTTATATTTTCATGGCATGAAAGTGCTTAAAGCTATTACTAGCCAAATGTTCCAGTTAAAAAATATTAGTTTTTTAGAAAATACCCGTTTACTCTTTTATCTACTTTTAAGCAATTGTAAAGCCTTATTAGTAGTAAAAATAAACTTTATAAGAGCATAATGGAATGGATAATTACAGACCAATAGAATTTAATAATATTTAACAAAATTACACTCTTGATATTTGTTTCATTTTTATTAATATTAACGCTTATGGGAATTTCAACATTAAAAAACAAACTAATAGTAACAAACAATGAAGAGGTAAAAGATTTTTACTTAAACGATAAAAAGGGCTACGCTTTTCAATATGATTTTATTTTTTTGCCTACTAGAGAAGAGGTATTTACTTTTGTAAGAGATAAAATACACACAAACTGGCACTTAATAAATAATCCTATGGCTGGAAATATTCCAGTTCATAAACACCCTTTTAGAAGTGTTGCATTAGAAAAAGGCTCTTCTTTTGATGCTACCTCTTTATCTTTATGGGATGCAGCAACAGAAAGACTTAACAGAGGTAAGTTACCAAATTATCCCGGTGATGTGATTAAAGATTTTGCACATCTTGATTTTATTCTTTTTACTGATAATTTGCCGTTTTAGCCTTTATTTATTTTTGCCGATAACAATAAAACGTAATTTACTTATTGTAAGGATTTTATAAGGTCATGGGCTTTCCAATTAATCTACCCTTTAGCAAAAGGGTTTGTTTATTAATTTTACTTTTTTTTATGCAATGTTTTTTGTTCTCTCAATCTGAAGAAATAACTATGATTGACAACATTGAAAGCGATACGTATCTTAAACTTGTTGGAGACATTATAAAAGTTTCTTCACCAAAAATAGTTGATAAATATATAGTGTTTACAGCAAAAAGTGCCTCCCGCCATGTCGCCATTGCTTTTGAACATGAAAACTATTCAAAGCCTCATTCGTTTAGAAGAATTACGCCTGATAAAGAAGCAGGAAGTGTTTTGTTAGAACCTTTACTATTTTACATAATAGAAATTCCTGAAAACTTAACTAAAATAAGATATAGATTAGTTTTTGATGGTCTTTGGACACATGATCCTGAAAATCAAAATGAAGAGTTTGATGTTGAAAATGGTATGACCGTTTCTTTTATTACCTTTCCTCCTAGAAAAGATATAAAAACACGCGTTATTGATGGAAAGATAATAAATTTTGTTTATGTAGGTAAACCTCACCAAAAAATAAGTGTGGCAGGCTCTTTTAATAACTGGGACCCTTTTATGTATTTTATGACTGAAACCTCTGATGGAATATATGAACTCTCTCTCTCTCTTCCAAAAGGGACACACTTTTATTATTATTTTTTTGGCTCTGAAACAAAGGTAGATTCAACAAACCCTGACCGCGTTTATAGTGAAGAAGGGCGAGTAGCTTCTGTTATTACCTTATAAAGTTGATATTTTATTAAAAAGCTATTCATTATTAAATATTTAAGTTATTTGTTAATTCTTGCGTCATTAATTTATCACGCACGGATAAGTGCATAATTTAAAATGCTTAAAACTTTTTGTAACTTTGTTATCAAACTTTGCATATGCTTTTTAAGCTTTAATTCATGCACTTCCCTAACTTTCATCTATTGATAATTGGAGCGTTTTATGCGTAAGTTGCTTTTTGTGCTTTCACTTTCTTTTTTGCTTTTTTCTTGTTCAAGCAGTCTAGGCTTTGGTGTTGTAATATGGAAAGAAGAAAATGATGTAATAGAAGTTGGAGATATTGTAAAAGTATATGCAAAGTCTGAAGCTAGCAAAATATACATTGTGGCAGAAGAAGAAAAAGATAATAAAATAGAAATGCCTATGTGGAAGTTGCTTCTTTCTGCAACAAAAAAGGATGCTCTTGAACTAAAAGAAAGGTTAGAAAGCTTAAAACATATGTATGCGGCTAGTGGCATTGATGGTCTTCCTTTAAGAATGGCACCCGATAATCTTTCTAAACAAATATATCGTTTAAGGTCGGGACAAGTAGTAAAACTCCTTTGGGAAGGAGATGGTGCTATTGTTATGAGTGGAAATAAAAAAGTTGAAGGCAAATGGTATGAAGTGATGACAGAAGATAGCACTAAAGGTTGGTGCTTTTCTCATAACTTAAATATCTTTGATGGACGAGTTGGTAGACGCGAAAATGAAAAAAACAATGTAGGGATTATGGCGAGTGAAGAAGAAGAAAATAATGAAAACACTGAAGATGAAGCATTAAATAGACTTATTACATCAACATGGTATCCTGAATATTATAGAAAAATGCTTAACAACAAAATGGTAGATTTAGAAAGCATATCTCCATCTTATGGCTTTTTTGTTATTCCCTCTACAAACACTGCAAGAGTAAATCTGCCTAAAATACAACGCACTTTCCCATATTCAAAAATTAAAAAAGCAAAAAATAAATATCGTTTTGGAGATTCTCCTCTATCTGTTTATATTAGAAACGTAGACATTATTACTGTAGAATTTACAGATGAAGAAGGAACAAGGCTATATGAAAATTTTGTAACATTAAATGCTCCACTTGAAGTTATTATAGAAAATGAAAAAGCAAGACGAGAAAATGAAATGAAAAAGCTTTCTGGTTTTTACACTTCTCAAAACTATGGTAAGCTGGAAATAACAGAGGAAGGATATTTTTCTTGGACAGGTTATAATGCAATTGTTCCATTTATAATAGCACAAGCATCAGGAAACGCTGGCACTATATCTTTTAAATATTTTCTTTCAAGAGCAGTTAGAAAAAATAGCCAATATGACGGAGTAATTTCTTTTCAATTTGAGAATGTAGAAGATAGTTCAGACTTTATGTATAAAACAAACAAAGATTCCATAGTTTTAGAGCCTGTAGCTAAAGATTGCATAGAAAATGGAGTGGTTAATAGTAGAAGCAATATATTAACTTTATTTTTTTCTAAAACTGAAAACACGCAATAATAACACGCTAAAAGTAATAAAAGATAATAGTCTTTCTTTTAATTTTTTCATCTAACACTGTAGATATAATGTTTATATGTATTAGTCCTTATAAAGCCTCTATTTTTATAAAAAGAAATTGCTTTTTCATTATTGCTAGAAACTGTTATTTTAATGTTTTTAATGCCTTTATCAAACGCTTCTTTTATGCAATGATTTATTAATGAAGTTGCAACGCCTCTTTTTTGAAAGCTTTGAGCCGAAGCAATAAATTCAATGTTTATTTCTTTTTCTTTATCAAAAATAGTATAAAATAAATATCCCATAATTAAATTAGAATGCAATATGTAAGGATATATTAATAAGTGATGATTAAAGTCTAGCATATTGATAATGTCTAAGCCATTATAATATGAATCTTTAAATGCTAAATTATGTAAGGCTATAAATGAAACTTCATATTCTTTAGTGAAAGAGACAATGTGTTGAGAGAGTTTAAGATTATGTGTTGCTATCTCCATATTATAGTGAGTGTTTATATATTTTGCTTTTATGCAATTTAAGAAATTAATAGCATTATGATTTTCTTCATTAATAAAAAACTGTAATTTAATGTTCCCTATGGTTAGTGCAATATCTATAAGAACTTTTGAAACTTCAAAATAATTATACCCTTCCTCTACAAATGGTCCCCAA
The DNA here is from genome assembly GCA_963545065.1 of uncultured Treponema sp. Classification (GTDB taxonomy): domain Bacteria; phylum Spirochaetota; class Spirochaetia; order Treponematales; family Treponemataceae; genus Treponema_B. The sequence goes on along the minus strand of CAUUIE010000102.1, from coordinate 2,383 downwards.
ACTTCTGCACTTTCTAAATCTCTATCTAAAGCAAGCACACCTATTATCTTATCATCATTTCCCAAAACAATTATGTCATCTTTAACATTCATGTTATTTTTAATAGACGTTTTTATCTCGTCATAAGAAAATGGAACATAGCCAATATTAGTTTTAGGATTTAAATTAAGATGAAAGATAAAACATGCAATTTCTTCAAGGGTTTTATCTTTTAATAACGAAAAGTCATTAAAGTTATCCATTTCTAAAAGTAAAAAAAAGGCAATAGTTCATAACACATTAAAAACTATTGCCATAATATTTAAAAAAACTATTTAAGCACTTTAAGCTTGTATAACCTTCATCTTTTGTCTTTTAGCGAGTGCAGGCATTATCAAACCTAAAACTACTAACACAATTGGAGTTACAATATTAAGCACTGTTTGGAACATAGAACCTTGAGAATACATGCCCAAAATGCAAGCAAATGCTGTAAAAGCAAAACACCATGCACCTAAGAACATGCCAAAAGCTTTATTTTTTGTAAGCATATATTCTGCATCAAATTTATCCATGTGCTTTTTAAGAGCAAAATATGCAACAAACACCCATAAATATCGCAAAGGCATACAAACAGAATTTAACTTTACAAGCCATCTAACTAAGTCATCAACTTGTTTAATACCAAAAATTGGAATAATAATTAAAATAGAAACAATAATTCCAATCAAGATTTGCCCATTAATATATGCTCCCCACTTATTCTTTTTAAAAAGCCCTTTTGGAATAAAGTCATCAGTTGTGCTTTCTAATAATATTCTTAAAGGTGCATCTATAGAAAGAACCATAACTGAAATTTGTCCTGCAAAATCAACAATTGCATATACAATCATAAAGAAATTACCAAGACCATAATATTCACCAAGTTTTAAAAAGGCATAATATGCACCATTTGTCATAAGGTCTTGTGGAATATTGTTTGTATCAAACATTAAAGAAAGAGCAAAGGTGCCAATAATAGCTGTAAAACAGACCATCACCACAAGAGAAATCATTCCAAGAGGAAAATCTTTTGAAGGATTTTTCATTTTGTTCACATATGGAGAGATTTTTTCACAGCCACCAACAGCAAAAACCAAAATGGAAAGAGACGTAAAGAATTTTACATCAAATGTTGGCAAAAAAGTACTCCATGACCAATTAGTAGAAAGTACTTTTGCACCTGTAATGTAAGGAGCAGAAATTGCCATAAAGATGTATAATATTGACATAATAAACATTGAAGAGCCTGCAATTGTAGCAACTCTTTTTACAAAGTTTACACCTCTAGTGGAAAGATACAAAATAATTAAAAAGATAGCTAATGATGCAATGGTAAGAATGTGCATATCTAACTTACTAATTCTTCCATCTTGAAAGATTATCCAGCTAAATGATATTAAAATGCGAGAAGGCTTTTGAGAAATATAGGGCATGTGGACCACCCAATATGTCCAACCTGCATAATATGCAATCTTTTTGCCTATAGTTCCATCAATCCAAGAGCTTACCCCACCACCTGCACTTTTAAATGTAGAACCTAGCTCACCTACCATTAATGAATATGGAATGAAATAAATAGAAAAAATTAAAATCCATGAAATTATCGCTTTTAATCCACCATACACAGAATAGCCATTTATGATATTTCCCATGCTCCAAACAGTAGAAAATGCCATAAATGCCAGAGTGTACCAAAATATCTTTTTGGCTTCTTTTTGTTTTTCCATATAAACTCCTAAAAAATAGCATTACAATCTAGCCTATACTAATATTAAAAAATAGTCAAATTGAAATGGTGGATAAATTAGAGAAAAAAGGGATAGAACATAGCTTAAAGGGCAAATTATAAAATATAAGAATTATTATTAAGGTGCCCTTTAAAAATATTCAAGGTAGAATGCCCTTTTTTAAGATAAATATATTATGAAAAATTGAACTAATAAAAAATGAACCATTTAAACTATATGGTATGGAAGAAACTTGATAAAAATTGTTTAATTTGCCTCATTAAAATGATTTTTATTAACGCCTGTGGTTTTAATCTTTTTGCCCTCTCTTTTATGAATGAACTGCCCTCCACTTTATGGGCAAAGTCTAGCTCTTCAACAGGTAGATCGTCTGCTATTCCACCAATAACTCCCGCTCGCTTTACGGACAAGCTCAAAACTCTTTTATTAGCACTTTCACCCATTTTTACAAGACGATTATCGCCTCTTCTTTTATTGAAAAAGTCCATTTGTTTTATAGGTAGCTCATCCCTTTCCTCACCCCAAAAAAAGCCCTTTTTTAAAAACTTAAGTACTTCTCTCCCAAATTCTAGCTAGAGTTTAGGCAAAAACTAGCTAGAGTTTGAAGAAAGTCT
>CAUUIE010000101.1:0-6562 GCA_963545065.1 uncultured Treponema sp. | reverse complement strand
ATGTAAAAAAAGATGGCACACATTTTAAAGGTGTGCGTAAAGAAAATTAATTTTTTTTTACATATTACTCTTTTTTGTTATATGCGAATTATAACAATGGTGCATAATAATATGCTATAAAGAAAAAAGACTTCTAATAATTAAAGATACACTTAAATTCTAAATGCTACAGCAGTTTTAATTAAAAAACTATAATATCTTATCCTGTCATCTAATACCCATCTTCCATAATGGACTCCAAAGCCATATGTGTGAGAAAAAGAAAAACCTACTTTTTGATTAAAGAAATACATGTAATCATTTCTTATTCCAAACAAAACTAAAAAATTTATTCCTTTTTCAAGATTACTATTTCCTTCTAATTTATAAAAAGTAACTCCAGCACCTCCCCAGATTCCACCTGCAAGTGCAACATATAAATTATTATATTTTAGTGCATAACCAAAATACAATTCTTGATGTGCTATTATTCCACCCAATTTATTAAGCGGAAAAGAAATATTTGAATTACAAAACAAGGCAAAACCTGATTTATGGCGATAGATAAAATCAAAACCGGTATTAATCCCAACAGCTCCCCATCCTAATGTGGGATATATAAAACACTCGCTAATTTTTTCTTGACTTTCTTCCATGTCGTGTGAATAAGCTACATTGCAAAGAATAAAAACTAGTATTGATACAAAAATAAGTTTCTTCATTAGTTTGCACCTTTATTTATGAAAAATAGACAAAACTTTTTTAATATAGTTGCAAAATAAGAGTTTTAATTACAAGAAATATAATTTATCCATATAGTCATTCCATGAAGCGAAACAATTTTTTTAAGGAGTAAAAATATTAACTAAAAAGCATTTTCCAATTTATATAATTTTTTCTATAATCGCTTATAAAATAAAAAAACTACAATATAAAAAAGCATATTATCTTATGCTAGGTTTTATTTAAGTAAATAAGACTTAGCATAAATTAAAAAATATTACAGGAAGCTCAAAACACAAAATAGGTGACGAGCTAGAACAAACAACGAACGGTTAGCCTTTTTCAATACTTCATGGGTAAAACTAAAGTAACTCAAGAATTATACAAAAAAGTAATGGGCACTAACCCAAGCTACTATGATGATACTTTTTGAAAATAAGTAGAAGATGGAAAAATGCAAGAAAAGCGTCCTGTAGAAAATGCAACTTGGTTTTAATATATCGCATTTTATAATGAACTCACTAAAAAAGTAAAAGACATGGGCAAGTTTCAAATGGTATCGTAAAAACAGGATTTGTTTGATATTGCTGATAATGTGTTAGAATGTTGCTGGAACTTTAGAGTTACCTAAAAACATTAAGGTGGGTAAGACCCAACAGCTAGAGATTCAGGAACTAAACACATAATACGTGGAAGATATTTTGGTATTTGCTTAAGTTTCACGTTAATAGTAAAAGTGAGAAACACCTTATGAAGAATATATATTCTTCAGAAAGATAAGTTTTTTAATTTAGAATTAAGATATAAAAAAGGTTAATCTTTAGGTTTAACTTCTACAGTTCGCTCTTTAGCATCAGCTATTGGGTTTTCAAATCCCTGTCCATAAAGCTTTTGCTTTGTAATAGTTAATTCTTACATAAAGTAGTTAAGTTTCTATTCCCCAGTTTTGCTAATAGCAACTAATACTAGATTTTACTCTTTAAGAGTTTTTTCATCTATCAAATGTAACTACTGTATCTTTCCTCTTCTTAACCTTAAAGAGAGGAAAGATAGCCTTAACAAAAACCTTATATGAATTATTTCTATAAACAAAACGATATTAAATATAATTAATAAAAAAAAGCCTTAATTTTTATAAACTTGTTTCACCCTTTCAATCACATAATCTTTTATTGTTTTTTCATGCAAAAACACTGTAATCTCGCCAGTTTCTGCAAAACCATTTTCATCATACTTTCTTGAAGCAATAATATTAAAAAAATTAAAATATATCTTATCTTTATTTATTATTTCTTCACCTTCGCAAAATGGAATAAAAACAACCTCTAACTTTTCACTCCGTAAATTCTCTCCTACTAAGCTAGAAATATTTAATGTCTTAATTGGAGCAAGCATTGCACGAGTGAGTTCCAAATCTTCTATCATTCTCATATTTTGACTCCAAAATCTAGACTCTGCCTTACTTTTACTATTTAACTTTTCTCTATTAGAAATAGCAGAAAGCACACGTCTAAAAGAATCAACAGAAAATTCTTCATTATATAATACTTGCATTTCTTTTTTGTTTGCAATCTCTATAAAATATTCATCACTCATTTTGTCTTTTGAAGCAACACTTTCCCAATAAAAAAGCATCATTTCTAGCACATCAAAGTTTACATTTATTTCTTTAAGCATATAGCCCTCCAAATAATAACTTAAACAACAATTCTAAATTATATACTAATTATAAAAACTAGTACATAAGAAAAGAGAGTAATAAAATGAATTATTAAAACAAATTTAAGGATTAAAAATGCCTCGCTCTGGTGCTTTTACTCTTGTTAAGGCTACAAAAGCGTCTTTATTCATAGAAACAAAATGAGAAATAGTAACCTTTTTAGCACTTTCATAAACATCAATATGAAAAGCTCCAACAGCATCAAAATATGGAAAGAATGAAACAACATGGTTATATTGTCGTAAGGCTGGAGAACCAACTTCTCTATTCACTGCTCCTAAATAAAAATGTCCTGGCTCTGTAATTGCCAAATAATATAAAAGTGCTTTTAAATAACTTGTTTGATACCCCGCACTACTCAAGCAACCTTCAAAACATTCTAAAGACGGTGAACCTTCATTTTTTTGAGAAATAAAAGGGTAAGCTGCAAAGGGCTCTATTCTAACGTCCACTCCTGAAGTCTCTGGCTTGCATGGTTTTTTTAAATTTAATGTAAGAGTAGCTGCACTTAAGTTTCGAATCCAATCAAGACCTAAAAACACTTCTTTATTATCAAAAACAGAATTAAATTGAGATTGCTCTGCTTCAGTTTGTCGCATTAAAGAAGAAACATAAACTCCCTGCCCTGCCACAGGTCTTATAATACCGTCTATAATCCACTTTAGAAAACCTGCAGAATTCACTCCACCAATCACACTTTCTGAGTTTTGAATCCCTCTAAGTTGATAGGCTAACTCTTTGTTTGTCTGTTTTGAGCCATCTTTTAAATGAATAGGCATTCCCCATTCGTCAAAACCGCCATCTTCAAGATACACAAGGGTAGAAAGACGGTCTGAAATTATGTCTGAACAAGCTTCAACAGTGCTAGAAAAAATGGGCGGATTAAACAATTGCCAAGGAAGGCTATCGTTTGTGAAAGAACGTAGCTGTGAAATAGAAAAATAGCAAAGCTTATTGAATGGAATTCCTATAGGATAGCGACGTTTCACATAAGCGTTAAAAAGACAAATGTCCACATATGTCATGTCTTCTCTTGCAGGAGTTAACCTTAAATATAGTTCAGGATTTTCTCTAGGATATATTTTTAGAAAAAGGTTTTTTCCAGTGTTTTTATCTTTATATAATATCCATGTTCCTTGTGGCACAAAATCTGCAGTAGATGTGGTGAAATCTGTATTTATTGGAGTAATTACAATAGCTATTTGTTCCCTTTCTTGTATTTCTACAACCATGCACTTAAACCCTTTTCCATCATCATCATAATATATAGTAGGTTCAAGTTTCAAAATCTCTTCAGGACTAGATAATATCCATTGCTTTGCAATAGAACGCCTAACTTTTGAAGAATCTGGAATGCTTTCAAAAGGCACTAATGGAACATTTTCTTCATTTTCATCTTCATAACTTACTTCAAAAATAAGGCTTCTAATATCTTGCGTTTTAGCTTTTCTTAAAGGGAAAACAGGTGATATAAATATATTAAAAACTAAAAAAATAGTAGCTATTTTAAAAAGATTCATAGAAAGATATTCGGCAAATAACATTTAAGGTTTTAGAAAACATAATAAAATGTTAAATGCCGAAAGAAACAATTAAATTTTAAACTTATTTATCTCATCGTTTAATGTATTCGTGCCTAATTTAACATGCTTTGCAATAGTTTCCACTCCTTTAGCTGCTATATCTAGCTTTTCTGCCATCTTGGTAACTATTTTCATGCTATCTGTAATTTCTCTTGCACTGTCATCAAGCTTTTGCATTTGTTTTGCTATATCTTCACCACCTAAAATCATTTCTTTTGAGCCTTCTTGCACTTCTTCTGTTACATCATTAATATTATGAATTGCCTCTAACACATGCTGACTTCCCGCTTCTTGCTCTCTCATTGCTTCCATAATACGCCCACTCATATTTTTCACTTCTTCACCTAATGAGAAAATAGTATTAAAGTTTTCTAAAGCCGTTTTAGAAGCCAAAGATAAGCTTTCAATTTCTTCAGATAAAGATTTAAGTGTTGTGCTAATCATCTTTCCTTGTGAACTAGATTCTTCAGATAGTTTTCTAATTTCATCTGCAACAACAGCAAAACCTTTCCCTGCCTCCCCTGCATGTGCTGCCTCTATTGCTGCATTCATTGCGAGTAAGTTAGTTTGGCTTGCAATATGTTGAATAACAGACGATGCTTCCATTAAAGAACCAGACTCTTCTGCAATTTTAGAGGCTACAGTACTTGAATGATTTAGAGTTTCTTTTCCGTTAGCTGTGGCTTCATAAAGATTTACTATAACATCATCACTTTTAGCCAATGTGCCTGTAATGCTTACTATATTGGCTACCATTTCTTCTATAGAAGACGAACTTTGAGAAACACTTAATGCTTGACTTTCAATTCTTGCATTTAAAGATTTAATAGTGCGAATAATTTCTTCTACAGTGCTTGCCACTTGAGTAACGCTCGCCTCTTGTGTCAAAACTTGATGTTGAGTAGTTTCAATATTTGTTTTTATTTCTTCAATACTCTTAGTAGCTCCTTGCATATTTGTTTGTAAGTCTTTTGATGCTTCTCCCATAACAAGAGTTTCTTTTTTAACATCATTCATAGTGCTATGTATTTTTTCAATTGTTTTATTAAAATAAATACCAATTTTAGAAATTTCATCAGTTCCATGAATAGGAACTCTCACAGTTAAGTCGCCAGAGCCTTCAGAAATATTTTGTAATGCTTTAACAGTTCTTGCAATTCTTGTAATTATATTACGCCCTAAAAGAATAGAAAATATTACTGCAACTAAAGACATAATAAGCACCATAGAAATATTATTAATTAAAAGTTTAGCAAGCATTTCAGTTTCTTCCATTTCATCATATAAGGCATAAATATCCCAACCTTGCTTTTCTATTCTTTCTATTTTTACAAAAACAGGGTTTTTCTCTCTTTTTTCTTTTATTTCTTTAACAAAAGAAGTCATTTCGCTTTTATTTGCTTCATTAGAAAGTTTTTTAATTCTTTCTGTGTTTGAGCTTGAAATTAGTCTTTCATTTTTATCCACAATACATATTTCTGTGTTTTTACCAATTTTTGTGTTTGCAAGTCTTTCTGCTAATTTATCTAATGCCAAATCTATTCCCATAACACCTGTTTGTCTTTTATTATCATCATAAATTGCTTGGCTAATTGTGATCGTATTACTACCTGTTCTAGCATCAATGTACACTTCAGAATATGAAATTTCCCCGTTATTGTTAGAAGCATCAATATACCAAGGTCTTTTTATAGGATTATACCCATCTGGCATAGGAGTGTTAGGATAGTGAATGTGCCTAAAAGATGTAGCACAACCTGCATATGTGCTCATTATGTTGTTATTGCTTTGCGATACATTTTTAAAAAGATTTAAGACTTCATCATCAAATTCTTCATTTTCATCTAGGTTTTTAATTAAATTTGAAGATGAATATACTTTTAGCATTGACTCATATTGTTTAAAATATTCATTTACATAGGAACTAAATACTTTAAGAGACTGAGATGAACTTTTGTCTATCATTTCATAAAGTGTATAATAACGCACTATTGCGTAATTAATTCCAGTGGCTAAGCTTAGCGAGACGATGGATAAAAGTAACATGGCGGACAAAAACTTCACCCTTACACTAATCCTATTAAAAATAGGGATGTGGTTTAAATTTTCCATTGTTTAATCTCCATTATATTTATTTTATGAATTAATGCCAAAAAATGATTAACTCATAATATTTTCTCCTAAAACCAGCATTATAGGCATTCTTATTGTAAACAAATAAAAATATCTTGACTAGTAAAAAACAGAATATTTTTTATACAAAACAAAAAAAATAGTTTAATGTGCACGCTAGATATATAGGCATTTTTAATGACTTTCTAAAGTTTAGATAAAATAATATATTAAACTCACTTTCATATAGTAAATATAGCTAATTTTTGCTTATGTCTTTCAAAAACATAAAAGCTTTTTTCTTCCAAATTAGTGTGCTTCATTTTAATATTTATGCCTGTTTGCATTTTTACCCACTTTCTTAAAATTGCTTTTAGCTTTATAATGTCTTTTAAAAGCAAGTTCTTTAATCTATAATCTTTAATAAGGTAGCTTTTTTAATTTA
>CAUUIE010000100.1:0-6746 GCA_963545065.1 uncultured Treponema sp. | reverse complement strand
CTAGCTAGAATTTGGGAGAAACTTACGTAGTTTTTATGAGAAGTGAAGATTTTAATAAGAAAGTAAGAGAGCCTTAAATAAAAGGAGTGGACTTTCCCATTAAAGAGAAGATGAGAAAAGATAAAATTATAAGCTTTAATAAAAATCATGTTACTTACCTTATTAAACACTTTTTAAAAAATTTCTTCAATAAACATGTAAAAATAGATAATGTGTTAAATAGAATGTTATTAAAAAATGCCTATTATGATTTTTATATTTATTTTATTGACCTTTTAATTAAGGCAAATAATGTCGTGGCAGGTTTGAAAAGACCTTTATAACACATACTTATAGATTTAATAGTTCCTATTGTGTAAATTATGGATGAAGAAAAAACAATGGAAAGCTACTTTAAATGGGTATTCACATATTGAAGATGGAAGACATAGAGAAAAAGACTTTTAAAAATTTAACTTGCAAGGCACAACAATCACTATTGTCTATCAATTTCTAAAATATCTTAAATTATAAGGATAGTTAATCCTTTTCATTCTTTTATAATTAATATGTTTTACACTTATAAATTAACAAAAAATATTAAAATTGATATATCATGTAAATGCTTTTCTTTACAATATGAATTACCATATAATTATTTAGTAGGCATGGACGAAAGGAGAATTGTGTTTATTTCAATGTTTTTGTCTTTTGCCATATTTTTAACATCAGAAAGACCCACACGTCCTCTAGGCTTTGCATGAGGGGGAGCATCCCCTACAAGAATTATTTTTCTTATTACATTATCGTCTTTTAATCTCCAAGATTGTCTTAAAGCAAGGTATAAACCTTCGTAAACTGCTTCAGGAATATCGTTACCTCCTCCTACTTCTACTTTTTGCAAAATAGACGAAAAATGAGAGAAGTCACTAGTGAAAACGCAGGCTTCTTTTACAACAAAGTCATCACCATAGTCTTTATATAGCATAAGCCCAATACGTATATTAGAAAAATCTTTTTTAAGAGAATCTAAAAGAGATATTATGTCAGTTTTTGTAGTTTCAATATGTTCTTTCATGCTTTCAGTTACATCTAAAACGAACATTAAATCAATCATTTTCTTATCAAATGAGTAGCTAACTATCTTTTTTGCTAAAGGAACAATATCTTTCGATTCTCTTGCATAAAAAAGCTCGCCCCCGCTTATTTTTGCAACTTCTTTAAATGAAAAGACGGCTTCATGTATATAGTTAAGCATAATCTCGCCAATCTTTAATACAAAAGGATTATCTCTAAAATTACCACGATAATCGCCATATGGAAGATCAAAGGCTCTTATGTTTATAAAAGTGCCATCAATAACTTCAAGCTCTCCGTGCCTACTCCAACTATAACCATATACTATTATGTGGGGAATCCATATGTGAAATGCTTTGCCTAATGGAGTGTCTTCTTCAACTGTAGAATCAATTAAGCTATAAAGTCCTTTTTGAATATCTAGGGGCTCTCCATTTAAAAGACGTTTTTCATTTCCATTTATTTCATTTAATACTGTGTCTCTATAAGCATAATTGTGAAGTTTTAATTTTGGGTCTTGTGTAGTTTCTGTAAGAAGAACAGATTTTATATCTCCTCTAGCTCTTATGTATAGGTGAAAACCTCCATCATTTCCAGGGACTACGTATGTATCTTCTTTTGCTACAAATAAATCTAAAGACTTATTTTTTTCTTCTTCCTTTTTATCTTCTTTTTGCTCTTCTTGAGCTATGAGTACACACATTGAAAATAAGAGAAAGCTTAAAAAAAGTTTTAATTTCATTAATTACCAGTCGCTTTGGTCTAATTTTAATAACTCAGTCTGTAATAAAAGCATATTTTTTGCACTTCTTATACTATCTTTTGCGGGAGTAAAGCGGGGGTTTAAGCTTAATATTTCTTCCCATATCTTAATAGCATTTTCATATTCTTTTTCTTGATATAGCTTTAAGCCTTCTAAATACATTTTTTCAATTTTATCTTCTTGTAATCCTCTGCCTCTATCACCTAATATTATTTTTGCACCCAGTATTATGTGGTTTAATGCAGTAGTTTGAGTGGTAAGGTCTAATGTGTAATTTGCAGTTATTTGGACATTTAAAAAGTTAACCTCTCCGCCAAGAGTGAAACGAGGGTTTCCACCACGCACTCCAAATCCTGTTAGAAGGTTAAAATACTTTGTAATTCCAAACATAAAACCTGTTGCAAAGAAAGGTTTTCCTGAGCGTTTAAAATTTAATATGTTTATTGGATATGAAGCATCTAATGAAAATGTAAATACCTTAAAAGGTCTATATGCAAAGCCTAAAGATGCAGTAGCTGGTGCTATTTCATTTTTTATTGGAGGACCTATGTTTTTTATTGCAAGACCTAAGAATACGTTGGGTTCTCTTGAGCTAAATTTTTTAAGAAAATCCCATCTAAATTGTATTCCAAAATCAGCTAAAAAAGCAAAGGACATTTGTGCTTTTGCATTTAAACGTCGCATCTTAGGAGATAGAATGTCTTCTTTTGCATTTTGTCCTTGAAAAGGTGGAAATGATGTTATGCCAAACTTAATGTTAGCTCCTAAGCTTATTCCTTTAAACTTATAGCCTTTAAACAAATTATAAGCAATGTTGAAAATTGCAAAGGTTTCAGAATAATAACCTGAAGAAAGACGCTCTCCATAAAAGCCATATTCTGTAAATGGCACATAAAAACATCTAAGTGATGATCCATAACCTAAGTTTCCACTTCTCATAGAATATGAAATAGTATCTAGGTGAGAATCTGCTATCCAAGCATTATGAAAAAATGCAAGTTCTGTGTTTTTTAATGTGGCAGAACCTGCAGGATTTGTTTCAAAAAAAGTGATGTCATTTGAAAGAGCTGTAAAAGCACCATTTAACCCTGCAATTCTCCCCCCAGGATGTATTAAAAGTGAATTAAACCCTGTCTCTCCTTCATAAAGGTTAGAAAAAATATTGAATACCTTAAAAAGGGAAGAATATGGGGATGCAAAGCTTATTATCTTGGAGGAGAAAATGAAAAGTGCAATAGCAAATATTCTAATAAATAATCGCATAATAATTTTAAGTTTATAGTTTTCTATATGTTTTAATATTCTTTTTAGCAATAAATTATAGTGTTAAAAATAAAGCAAGTAATGCCCATAAATTATTAAACCTTAATCTTTAGTTTCGGATAGATTAAAAGATTTCTATAAAACAGTTTGTTTAAAAATTTTTGTTAGCACACTTCGAAATAGATTTTTCTTACACTTATGTAGCAAAATAGCTACCTTAAAGCTTTATAAGTCTTTTAAATTATAAATAAAAATTAAAATAATATGAAGTGGCAAGGATGTTAAAATTAAAAAAACTATATTTGATGACTTAAAGGCTATTAAAAGAAAAATCTAGTGTTGGCTACTAGTACTAAACCAAAAGTTTCATGGAAAGGTGATATAATAGTAAGTGATGATACAACAAAGAAAAAAGAATTAAAAACTTTTAAATTTACCAAAGATGTAACTGTAAAAGCTACTTGTAAAGACTTACCCTTCCTCTTTTTTTAGCTATTCTAAATTAAGGTTTTTTGAAAGAATATCCTTATTCTTTTAACCTCTCTTGAAAATAGGCGTTATTTAATGTAATATTAACATTACTTATTAATGTTATATTAAACACAAAGTATAATATTAATTTAAGAATAAAGCTAAAAGGCTTTTAGCTTAAAAGGAGAGTAAGGTTATGATTATCGGTGTTCCAAAGGAAATTATGCATGGAGAGGACAGGGTTTCCTCTACACCTGAAACTTGTGCTTCTTTAATTAAAGATGGGCATAAAGTGTTGGTTGAAAAAGGAGCTGGTGAAGGCTCTTATTTCAAAGACGAAGCTTACAAAGCTGTAGGTTGTGAACTTGTAGATGATGTAAAGAAAATCTATGATGAAGCTGAGCTTATCTTAAAAGTGAAAGAGCCTTTATATAACGAAGAAAAAAAGTGTCATGAAATAGATATGATGCATAAAGGTCAGTACCTTATTACATTCATTCACCCAGCTGCCCCTGTAAATCATCAAATGGTTAAAGATATGGCAAAAAAAGGTGTTATTTCATTAACACTTGATGGTGTGCCTCGTATTTCAAGAGCACAAAATATGGATGCTTTAACTTCTATGAGTACTTGTGCAGGTTATAAAGGTATTTTAATTGCAGCAAACTTGCTTCCTAAATTCATTCCACAAATCTTTTGTGCAGTAGGTCAAATAAAGCCTATGAATGTCTTAATTATAGGAACAGGTGTTGGAGGATTACAAGCATTAGCTACAGCAAAAAGACTTGGTGCTGTGGTGCACGCAGCAGATATTCGCCCTGCAGCAAGAGAGCAAGCAGCATCTTTGGGTGCTAAGATTATTGACTTAGGTGTTCCTGAAAATGAAGCAATTGGAGAAGGTGGTTATGCTCTTCACTTAAAGCCTGAAACATTGAAAAAAGAAAGAGAACTTTTAGCTCCTCACATTAAAGATATGGATATTATCTTCCTTTCTGCATTAGTGCCTGGTAAATTAGCACCTGTTATTATAACAGAAGAAATGGTTAAGACAATGAAACCAGGTTCTGTTATTGTGGATATTTCTATTGATCAAGGTGGTAACTGTGAAATTACTCCTCCAGGAGATGTAGCAAAGAAACATGATGTGCATGTTGTAGGAATTAAAAACATTCCAGGTTTATTACCATCTAGTTCTACGTGGATGTTTAGCCAAAACATTACTAATTTAGCAAAATATCTAATTAAGAATGGCAAGATTGAATTAGACTTAAATGATGACATTGTTAAAGGAATCCTTACAACATATAATGGAGAGATTGTCCACAAAGGTGCTAAAGAGGCAATGGGACTATGAGTTTTGAACTAACTCTTGTAATTGTTTTTTTAGTTACAACTGTATTGGGATATTTTCTTATAAAAAATGTCCCAAGTCTTTTACACACTCCATTAATGTCGGGAATGAATGCTCTTTCAGGTGTTACAGTTCTTGCAACAATGACTTCTACTGCTTTGGCACTCACAACGGGTAGCAAAGTAGCAGGAGTGATTGGAGTAGTTTGTGCTACATGCAATGTTGTTGCAGGCTTTGGACTTACAAACAGAATGCTAAAAATGTTTAAGTCTGATAAGAGCAAAAAGGGGGAGTAGTGTGCTAAATAATTTATATTTGTATTACATTATCTCTGCCATTTTAAGTGTAGGGGTTCTTTTAGGTATTAGCATGATGAGCCGTGTGCAAACGGCTAGATTTGGTAATGCCTTAAGTGCTCTTTGTATGCTCATAGCTATTGCTATAGTCTTCGTTCACTATGATATATTGTCAATTTATTTAGTTTGGGCAGGTCTTGCTATAGGTCTTGTTATAGGAATTGTGCTAACCATTAAAGTTGACATGATTTCTATGCCACAGACGGTGGCTTTATTAAATGGTCTTGGAGGTGCTGCCTCTGCAGTTGTAGGGCTTTTAACGTTGGTTGGGCTTCAAGGAGTTATGGGGGGGAGATTTGTATTAATCACTTCAGCTATTGCAGTGGTTGTTGGTGCTGTAACCTTTTCTGGAAGTTTAATAGCAGCAGGAAAGCTCCACCGTGTGCTAAAGCAACAGCCTGTTGTTTTGCCTTGCCATCAAATGTGGACAATGCTTTGTTTAGCTTTGTCAATTCTTTTCATTCTTTTTTTTGCATTTGCACCAGGTTTATATGTAATAAAATATTTGGTGATTGCTTCCACTTTAGGAACTCTTATAAGTTTGATTTTTGGTATTGTTTTTGCAATAAGAGTTGGTGGGGCAGATATGCCTATCACTATATCACTACTTAATTCTACTTCCGGAGTTGCAGCTGCTATTGCAGGTATGGCAACAGGAGATATTTTGACTGTGTCTGTTGGTGGCATAGTAGGTGCTTCAGGTCTTTTGCTAACCCAGATTATGTGCCGTGCAATGAACCGCAGTTTGAGTAATATTTTGTTTAGTAAGGCAACAAAAAAAGCTTCTTCAACTCCAGCTACTCCTAATATGGTAGTGCATAAAAATGATGGTAGTAGTTCAACTCCAGCTAAAAAAGATGTCAATGAAGATAAAATAGCTACATGGTTAAAAGAAGCAAAGAGTGTAATAATAGTACCTGGCTATGGTATGGCAGTGTCTCAAGCACAAAGCAGAGTAAAGATGTTGGCAGATAAGCTTGAAGAGATGGGTAAGGATGTGCGTTTTGCGATTCACCCGGTAGCAGGAAGAATGCCTGGGCACATGAATGTATTATTGTGCGAAGTGGATATTCCATACGAAAAGCTATATGAAATGGAAGCTATTAATAATGACTTTGAAAAGACAGACCTTGTAATCATAATTGGAGCAAGTGATGTTGTGAACCCTGCAGCAAACACAGCTGAAGGGACACCAATTTATGGAATGCCTATATTGGAAGCTGGAAAGGGAAAACACATAATTATTTGTAACTTTGACTTAAAGCCTGGTTATGCAGGTGTGCCTAATCCGCTTTATGAGATGAAAGACAAAACAGAGCTTCTTTTAGGAGATGCAAAACCTAGCATTGATAGCTTGCTTGCTAAATTGCAAAGTTCATCTAATGTTTGTGCAAGTGTAGGGAATGCTACAAGTCAAGGTAATGATATAAGTACATGGTTAAAAGAAGCAAAGAGTGTAATAATAGTACCTGGCTATGGTATGGCA
>CAUUIE010000099.1:0-6851 GCA_963545065.1 uncultured Treponema sp. | reverse complement strand
TCCCTTGTTATGGAAGTGTCTAAGTTTAAGGTGTAAAGAAAAATGTTTTTTTGTAACTTAAACAAAGACTAATAGGGCGTTTAGAAAATAAAAAAACATGTATTTGAAAGTTTTTAATTAATAAAAAACTTTCAATACATGTTCAAAAACTAAAATAATTATTTAAAAAACAATTCCTTCAACAATTAATTTTTCAGTAAATAATACTTTTTTATATTTTATTAAAAGAGTGTCATTTGAAGCTGTAATGTTATTTTTAACATATATATCAAACCCGTCTACATTAAGTAAATTATACTTCTCTTTATCTTTTCTAGGTTCTGCCGGCAACACGGACGGCTGGGGTTCGCCCACCCCTCAAGAAGCACAACCAATTAAATCTACTGTAACAGCTTTTGCCCCCTTTGTTTTTAGATAGTTTAATGCCTTCTCTTCAATATTAACATTCATAAAACTCCTCCTTATAAAA
Source organism: uncultured Treponema sp. (assembly GCA_963545065.1). GTDB lineage: Bacteria > Spirochaetota > Spirochaetia > Treponematales > Treponemataceae > Treponema_B. Next base: position 6,382 of record CAUUIE010000099.1, on the reverse strand, counting down.
TGTGAACTAAAAAGATCACTTTTTTAGTTTACTCTATTATTATTTCTTTTCTATTATATATGGAAACATCCAATTCCCCACACCTTTTTGCAGCAACTACACCAGCAAGAATGGAATCGCTTACGTTTAATGCTGTTCTTGCCATGTCAATAAGAGGTTCAATTGCAACAAGAAGACCTGCCAAAGTGATTGGTAGCCCCATGGAAGAAAGAACTACTATAGCAGCAAATGTAGCCCCGCCTCCAACGCCTACAATACCAAAACTTCCTAATGCTGTAACTACAATTAATTTGATAAGGAAGGCTGGAGCAAGTGGGTTAATTCCTAAAGTAGGAGCAATCATAACAGCAAGCATTGCAGGATAAATGCCTGCACAACCATTTTGTCCTATGCTTGTTCCTAAACTTCCTGCAAGGTTTGCAATGCCTTCTGGAACACCTAAGTTATTAACTTGGTTAGAAACAGTTAAAGGCAATGTGCCTGCAGAAGAGCGAGAGGTAAATGCAAACATTAAGTTTGAAACACTTTTTCTAAAAAATGTAAATGGGTTTAATCCTGCTGTAATTAAATAAATTCCATGCACAATAAACATAATAAAAATTGCAATATAGCTTGCAGCAATAAAGCCTATAAGACGCAATATCTCTGTAAAATTTGACATTGCTGTAATATTAATCATTAAAGCCAAAACACCATAAGGTGTTATTCTAAGCACCATTCTAACAAGCCTCATAACAACTTCTGAACATGAGTTAAGCCATGTTATAAAAACTTCTGCACTTTCTGGTTTACTTCTTTTTAAGAAAAATACTGCAAAGCCTAGCATTGCAGAAAAGAAAACTGTTGCAAGTGTTGCATTAGCTCCCTCACCTGAAAAGGCATAGAATGGGTTTACAGGAATAATTTCTAGTATTTGTTGCTGTATGGGTTTTGCTTCAAAAGAATGTAATTTTCCCTCTAATGCTTTTCCACGTGCAATCTCATTTTCTCCTGTTGCTAAATGATCAGCCGAAAGACCAAAAATAGATGTTATAACCGCCCCAACAAATGCAGAAATTGCAACCGTAATCATTAAAACCGCCATAATTCTAGTAGCCGCTTTTCCTATGTTTTGTTTTTGAATAGCAATTGATTTTGTAATGCTTACAATGATTAAAGGATACACAATCATTCTCAATAATCTAACATAACCACTACCAACTAATGTAATCCAGCTCATTGCTTTTTTTATTACATTAGCATCTTTTATGGTTAATTGTAATATTGCACCAAATATAATGCCAACCACTAAAGCCGTAATAACCCTCACGTTAAAGCTCATATTTAGCTTTTGCATATATTTAATTCCAAACATTAAAACAAATGCACTAGCGACAATAATGAGTGTCCAGATAATGTCCATAATAACCCCCTAAATTAAATTTGTTTAAATGAAAAACGTTTTGTTTACTTAAAAGTATAGCAATATTATATATATCGAGAGTATTTAATAATGATTTAAGGAGTGTTTTCTATTTAATTTATGTATCCTTAACTTTTCTTAATTTTTAAAAAGCAGACGCTATAAGGGATAATGTAAGCTTAAAAGCACTCACATTATTTTTAAAGTATAGGTAATATGCTTCTTGATTGACCGCAAGTGTTATTTTCCTTTATAATAAAAGCATGAGTATGCATTCATTCAAAGGAGGCGTCCACCCTCCTGAAAAAAAGGATATTGCATCTAAAGAGGGGATGCAAGCAGTGTTACCATCTACTAAGATGGTGTGGATTCCCATAACACAAGGCGGGGCTCCTAACATAGCACAAGTGAAAGTTGGGGACAAGGTTGCGATGGGACAAGTAATTGCCGTGTCCGAAGCTTTTGTATCTGCACCTGTTCATTCTTCTGTTTCTGGTACTGTAAAAAAAATTGAACCTCATTTAGTAACAGCAAATAAAGAAGAAATGTGCATAGGCATTCAGATTGATGAAGAAGGGAGAACAGAAATGCTTCCCATTCTTGATCCTTTTGAAATCTCTAAAGAGGAAGCAATTAAAAGGATTAAAGAGGCAGGCATTACAGGTATGGGTGGTGCTTCTTTTCCAACACATGTTAAGCTTTCTCCACCACCAGATGCAAAAATAGAATATGTTATTGCTAATGGAGCAGAATGTGAGCCTTATCTTTGCATAGATGCTGCCACAATGTATTTTCATGCAAAAGAAGTTGTGGATGGTCTTTCTATTGTTATGAAAATAGAAAATGCTCCTAAAGGGATAATAGCAATAGAAGCAAACAAGCAAGAATTAGTTCCAATTTTAGAGAAATCTATTAGCTCATCTTCTTTACCAAACAAAGATAATATTTGTGTAGTTGTTTGCAAAACAAAATATCCACAAGGCGGAGAAAAAACTCTTGTGCAAGCAGTTATTGGTCGCCAAATTCCATCAGGTGGTTTGCCTTTTCAAATTGGTTGCATAATTCAAAATGTTGGCACACTAAAAGCTATCTCTGATGCTTTTCGTTTAGGCATGCCATTAATAAAGCGCCCACTCACAATTTCAGGTGGAGGCGTTGAAAAACCAGTAAATATTATAGCTCCTATTGGTACATGCATTGGAGATTTAATTCCTGAAGTTGTAAGCTTAAAAGATAATGTAACTAAAATTATTTCAGGCGGTCCTATGATGGGCTTTGCAATGAAGAGTGCAGACTTTCCAATACAAAAAAATACTTCAGGAGTGCTTTTTTTAACTAAACAAGAAACATCATTACAAGAAGAAGACCCATGTATAGGGTGTGCAAGATGTGTTGGAGCATGCAGTTGCTATCTTTCTCCTGTTTTAATGGTGAGAGCATTAAAAACGGGAAAACTAGATGAAGCTGTAAAACTTGGACTCATGGATTGTGTGGAATGTGGTGCTTGTTCTTACATTTGCCCAGCTCACATAAAGCTAGTGCAACGTTTTAGAATTGGTAAACAGCTTTTACGTCTTAATAAAGCAAAAGGAGGCAAATAATGGGTGAAAATGATAAAAATGAGATATTCCTTTCATCATCTCCTCATGCTTTTTCAAAGGTAGAAACAAAAGACTTAATGAAGTCTGTAATTATAGCGTCTGCTCCTTTAACGCTTTACGGCATTTATCTTTTTTCCATTCAAGCATTAATTAGAATAGTTCTTTCCATAGCTTTGTGTATTGCCTTTGAAGCAGGCTTTAGAAAAATATTGGGTCTTAAAGTTAGAATTAAAGATAATTCAGCAATTATAACAGGTCTTTTTTTAGCTTTAGTAGTTCCACCAACACTTCCTATATGGCAATTAGTTTTAGGAGATTTTTTTGCTATTGTAATAGGAAAAGAAGTTTTTGGTGGCTTAGGATGCAATGTGTTTAATCCTGCCCTTGTAGGCAGAGCTTTTTTGTTTGTTAGTTTTTCTAAAACTATGACAACATGGGTGGCACCATCTTTTTTTAATCCTTTCGATGCTTTAAGTTCTTCAACACCACTTTCTCTTATTAAGCCTACAGGTGTTCCCATGAATGTGGACCATTTTGCACAAATGTTTGGTCTTTCCATAAGAGATTTTTATGTTCATATTTTTTTAGGAAACCACGGGGGCTGTATTGGGGAAACTAGCACTCTTTTAATACTATTAGGTGGAATATATCTTATTGTTAAAGGTGTTATTGATTGGAGAATTCCTATTTCTATGATTGCTACAGCTATTGGCGTTTCATGGCTAGGAGGAGTGCCCCCAATTCTTTCATTTGCAACAGGTGGTTTATGTTTTGGTGCTTTTTTTATGGCAACAGATTATGTAACAAGCCCTGTAACATCTAAAGGACGTCTGCTTTTTGGAGCAGGTTGCGGGCTAATTACTGCATTATTACGTCTTTTTTCTTCTTTACCAGAAGGCGTTATGTTTAGCATTTTAATAATGAATGCCACAGTGCCTTTTTTAAATAAGCTAGTTAGAAGAAAATATGGCTATGTTAAGATAAAAAAAGGAGGCAAATAAATGAAAGATACATTAAAACTTTCAATCATTTTGTCTCTTTACACTGTGGTTGCCTGCATTGCCTTAGCTTTGGTCCATAGTTTTACTGAACCTATAATTCAAAAAACAAAAGAAGAAAAAAGCAAAAGGGCATTACAGAGCATTTTCCCAGAAGCTGATAGTTTTGAAACGATTGTTGATAAACTTGAAAGCATAGAAGGAAAGATAGTAATTCAAGCAGCTCATGTAGCAAAAAAAGGGAATGAAAAAATAGGCTTCACTATTCAAGCAACGGGTCCTACATATGCAAAAGCAACCATTCTAATAGGAATTACTCTTGAAAAAAAGATAAATGCTATTCAATTTTTGGAACTCCTTGACACTCCAAGCCTTGGAAGTAAAGCAGCTGAAGAGCCTTTTATTGGGCAGTTTACTAATAAAAGCATTAAAGATTCATTTAGTGTTGGAGAAGATATTGTAGCAATCTCTGGGGCCACAATAACCTCTCGTGGTGTTTCAGCAATATTAAAAACCGCTTCTAGCTTAATAGACAAATATATTGAATCTAACAAGGAGGGAAATGAATAGAGTATGAAAAACTTAAGCATATTTACAAATGGTATTATAAAAAATAATCCACTTTTAGTTTTAATGATTGGGTTATGTTCCTCCCTTGCTGTTACAACTAGTGTAATAAACGGGCTTGGCATGGGGGTAGCCATGACAGTAGTTATTGTTATGAGCGAAGTGATTATAAGTTGTTTTCGTCGCTTTATTCCTGAAGATGCCCGCATTCCTATTTTTATTATTGTAATTGCATCTTTTACAACTATTGTTGACCTTCTAATGCAAGCTTTCACCCCTCAACTTTCTGAATCTATGGGGATTTTCATTAAATTAATTGTTGTAAACTGTATTATTATGGGGCGTGTGGAAGCTTTTGCTTCAAAGCAAAGTATTACTCATTCTTTTTTTGACGCTCTTGGCATGGGCCTAGGATACACATGGGTTTTAGTTAGCATTTCTTTTGTTAGAGAGATTTTAGGTTCAGGTTCTATAGCAGGTATTCATCTTATAGGAGAGGCATATAATATAAGATTTTTTGCAAACCCTCCAGGTGGCTTTTTAGTGTTTGGTTTTTTTATTGCGTTTAACTCTATTTTGAAAAACTTAAAAAGGAAGGGGGCTTAAATTGAATAAATTCTTAGCAATATTTCTTAGTGCTATGTTTGTAAAAAACGTAGTTTTAATGCGATTTTTGGCTTTATGTCCCTTTATTGGAATGTCGCAAGACGTTAAAAAGTCTATGGGCATGGGTTATGCTGTTTTGTTTGTTACTCTTTTGGCAACTGCAGTAACATACCCTGTGTATCGCTATGTGCTTTCTCCATTGCATCTTGAGTTTTTGCAAACTTTAATGTTTATCTTAGTTATTGCAAGTTTAGTGCAATTAGTAGAGTTTTATTTAAAAAAGGCTGCCCCCGCACTATATGCTTCTATGGGTGTTTATCTTGCTTTAATAACAACTAATTGTGCAATTTTAGCTGTAACTCTTGATGTTATTGTAGAAGGCTATTCTTTTTTGGAAGCACTAACATATGCTGCAGGAACAGCTTTAGGTTTTATGCTTTCACTTGTGCTACTTGCAGGGCTTAGAAGTCGCGTGGACACAGCTCCAGTGCCAAAACTCCTTAAAGGCTCTCCCATTCTGTTTATTACAGCTGCAATTCTTTCTATGGCATTTTCAGGTTTTGCAAGCTTAGTTGTGTAGACATTAATCACCAAAAAACCATTTAACTTTTTAACCACTGATTAATTTATTCAAATTGATTAGTGGTTTTTTCTTAATATCAAACTAATAAAATATAGGCTATAAATATAGTGAAATATCATCAATTTAATTAGGAACAACGCAAGATTCAAGAAGGTTTAACTAATTTTTCTAGCGGATGGGGGGAGTCGAACCCCTGTCTCAAGCTTGGGAAGCTCGGGTAATAGCCGTTATACGACATCCGCAAGCTTACATCTCCTAGGGGAATTGAACCCCTATTGTCGGGATGAAAACCCGATGTCCTGACCATTAGACGAAGGAGACATTATATCACTATTTAGTAGTAAAGCTTTGCCTAGAAAGGCTTAAATAATGTTAAACAATGATACAAAATAATAAAAATTATGTCAATAAGAAATAAAAAACATAAATTTTATTATTCATAAAAGCACAATATATAATATGGCTATAGACAAAAAACGCCTCTTTAAATCTTTTTTAATCTAAAACACTAATCTCAAATCTTACAAGGGCTATTAAAACAATAATATTTTTTCTATTAGCTACGTCACCTTTTAAACTATGTAACGTTTTTTAAATTTGAATAACCTTTTATATATGAATTATG
>CAUUIE010000098.1:0-6868 GCA_963545065.1 uncultured Treponema sp. | reverse complement strand
TGCGTTGTGTTTAACTTTAAAAGCTACTTTTCAATAAAAACTCTTTTAGATTTAGATTAAAAACTTATCTTTCATTAAACTATAATTAAGCACCTTAATATTCCAATTGCTTATTTTTCCTTTTAGTTATAGAATAATTTCATTATGAAAGACAAAATAATAGATAATGCTATTCGCAGAGTATATGATTTTCCTAAAAAAGGAATATGTTTTTATGACATTACAGGCATTTTACAAAAACCTGATGTTTTTAAATATTGCATTGATAAAATGCTAGAGTTTTGCAAAGAAAGAAAGGTGGATGCAATAGCTGCAATAGAAGCTAGAGGTTTCATTTTTGCCTCCCCAATAGCTGAACGTTTAAACCTTCCATTAATTTTAGTAAGAAAAGAGGGAAAATTGCCTGCAGAAGTTTATTCACAGTCTTACTCACTAGAATATGGAAAGGCCACAATAGAGATTCATAAAAGCGATATAAAATGCGGTCAAAACATAGTAGTAATTGACGACTTAATTGCAACAGGGGGCACTTTGCAAGCTACAAAAAACATTATAGAAAAAGCTAATGCACATGTGGTAGGTTTTGCAGGCGTAATAGGTTTGCCATTTCTAAACTATAAGGAAGTAATTAAGGGGGCACCAATATACACATTAATTGAATTTGAAAATGAGTAAAGGAACAAAACTATGTTAGATAAAGCTATTACCGAAAGAATAGAAGACTATAAAAAGAAAGAGAGAAATCAAAAGTTTTTAAAAGAGTTAGACTTACTTATTTCTAGTAACGATGAAAAAGCTTTATACGAAAGGTTTTATAAAGATTTAAGCTTTGGAACTGCAGGATTAAGAGGGGCTATAGGAGCTGGAACAAATAGAATGAATAGTTTTGTAGTCTCTAAGGCAACGCAAGGAATGGCTAATTATCTTATAAAGACTTTTCCTCAAAAAGCAAAAAGTGGTGAGCTAAAGGCTGTTATAGCATATGATTCAAGGCATGATTCAGCTTTGTTTGCTAAAAATGCTGCTTTAATTTTTGCAGGAAATAACATAATGTGCTATCTTTTTTCTTCTATGAGGGCAACCCCTGAGCTTTCTTTTGCAATAAGAAAGCTTAAATGTGAAACAGGAATAGTTATTACAGCTTCCCACAATCCTCCTGAATATAATGGATATAAGGCATATTGGGTTGATGGAGTCCAAATTAGCTCCCCTCATGACGAGCTTATAACAGAGGAAGTGAAAAATGTTAAAAGCATTAGCTATATGGAAGAAAAAGAGGCACTCCAAAAAGGCTTACTAAAAATAATAGATAAAGAACTTGATGAGCTTTATATAGCCTTTCTTTTATCTTTAGTGAAAGAAAAAGAGGCAATAAATAAAACTAAAAATAATTTAAAAATAGTGTACACTCCACTTCATGGTGTAGGCTCTCCATTTGTAGAACGTGTAATGAAGGAAATGGGGTTTAATCTTTTCACAGTGCCTGAGCAAAGGGAAGGAGACGGAAGCTTTCCAACAGTTAGCTATCCAAATCCTGAAGACCCTTTAGCGTTAAAACTTGCTATAGAATATGCAAGTAAAGAAAAGGCAAATTTAATTATGGCAACAGACCCAGATGCAGACCGTTTTGCATGTGGAATTTCTGATGATGAAGGAAAGATGCACCTTCTTACGGGAAACCAAATTGGTGTTTTGTTTTTTGATTATATTTGCCAAACAAAATTGAAAAATATAAAAGCCCCTTGCGTTGTTCGCTCAATTGTTACTACACATATGGTTGATAAAATAGCTAAAGCACATAATGTAAAGCTTATAGAATGCCTAACAGGGTTTAAATGGATTTGTGGGGTGCAAGAGAAGTTAGAGAAAGAGAAGAATTATACATATGTTTTTGGGTTTGAAGAAAGCTTTGGCTATAATTTTGGAGGAGATGTTAGAGACAAAGACGGAATCGCAGCCTCTCTTCTTTTTGCAGAACTAATTTCTTATTGGAAGTTTCAAAATGTTTCTATTTTGCAAAGGCTAGATAAACTTTTTATGGAATATGGCGTGTTTGAAGAGCTTACAATAAGCAAAACATATAAAGGCTCAAAAGGGGTTTCCATAATGCAAGGCATTATGGAAAGAGTGCGAAAAGCCCGTTTTTCAAAAATTGCTAACATTAATGTATTAAAAATTAGAGATGTGCTAGAAAGCTATGAATATTTTTTTGAAAGTGAAAAGAAAGAGAAAATTGCACTACCAAAAAGCAATGTGTTGCAATATTTTATGGAAGAAGGGAGCATTATAAGTGTTCGCCCAAGTGGTACAGAGCCTAAAATTAAAGCATATATTATAGCTTTTGAAAAGAATGATGATTTAGCAAAAGCAAAAAGGGACGCTAAAAACAAAGTAAGAGAATATGAAGTCTTTTTAAATGAGCTTTTGGAGATGTGAAATGGGGAGCTATGATTGGGTTTCTATTTTATATAATCAAGCAACTTTTGTAGCTTTTGACACTGAAACTACAGGATTAAAACCTGAAGAAAGTAAAGTGGTAGAAATAGGTGCTGTTAAATTCAATAAAGATGGAGTTCTCTCACGGTTTAGTGTGTTAATAGACCCTGAGTGTCACATGCCTGAAGAAGCTGGAGCTATTAACCATATAACAGATGAAATGCTTAAGGGAAAGCCTTTGTTTAAAGAAATTGCAAAAGATTTTTTACGCTTTATTAAAAACTCTATTTTAGTAGCCCATAATGCCTCGTTTGATATTGCTTTTATTAATGCAGAGCTAAAAAGGTGTAAAATAGGAAAAATCACTAACAAAGTAATAGACACTCTTATTTTCTCTCGTGAAGTTTTTCCTAGGCTAGATAGTTATAAGCTACAAGAGCTTGCAAAAAGATTTGAAATTGTAGCTTTTGAAGCCCACAGAGCAGAAGACGATGCACGTGTGTGCATGGAATTGTTTAATATAGTAGCTATGAAATTTAACGAAACAAACCAAGATATGATACCATATTGGGAAAAAAATATTGACATTAAAGACTACTTAATAACAAAAATGCCAGAGATGGAAGACGAAAGTGATACGCAAAACTTGTTTTGAAAAAACAAAAGAAAAGCTTAAAAGTCATTTATAACTTTTAAGCTTATTAAGGATTGAATGCATATTATGCTTATTCCATTTGGAAGCCGTCAGGAATTTCTATATTAGAAGAAACATTTTGGACATCTTCGTCTTCTTCTAACCTATCAATTAGTTTTAATACCTTTTGTGTAGTCTCTGCATCGCATGCCATGTAAGTAGCAGGAATCATAGAAATAGCTGCAGACATAGATTCATAGCCTTTGCCTTGCAATGCTTCTAAGACAGTAGCAAAAGTGGATGGCTCGCATGTTACGGTAATAATGCCGTCTTCATTCACTATATCTTCAGCTCCTACCTCTATTGCATCTTCCATTAAGGCATCTTCATTCACTTTCTCCGCTTCGTATTCAATAATGCCTTTTCTATTAAACATATAAGAAACAGAGTTTGTAGCTCCAAGACTTCCCCCGCCTTTATTAAATATGTTTCTAACTGACGCTGCAGTGCGGTTTTTATTATCTGTTAAAGTTTCAACTAAAACAGCTACACCACCTGGTGCATATCCTTCATACAAAAGCTCTTCATAGCTTACATTTCCTGTTTCTCCCGTGCCTTTTTTTATTGCACGCTCAATATTATCTTTTGGCATATTTGCAGCTCTTGCTTTTAACACAGCAGTACGCAAGCGTGGATTAGAATTAACGTCCCCTCCACCCATTTTAGCTGCAATAGATATTTCTTTAATAAACTTTGTGAACATCTGACCACGTTTTGCGTCAGCTGCCCCTTTGGCGTGTTTAATTGTGGCCCATTTACTATGTCCTGACATAATCCCTCCAAAATACAGTGTGAAAAATAATTTTATATAAAAAAAACATCTAGGTCAACATATGAATTTAAGCGTAGATAAAAAAACAATTTTTAAGAAAGTTAAATATAATATTGTTTATAAATAAATTATAGAAAAAGGCTTGAAATTTAATAAGAAAGAGAAAAAGAGGCTTTATTAAAACAATTATGTAATAAATTAAAAATGTGGAAGAAATTAATTATTTATTTTATTTAAATCTTTTTTATTATAACGCTTTCTATCTTAGAGCCTTTTATGCTTTCTATCTTAAAACTAACATTTTCTAAAGTAATTACCTCTCCTTCCTTTGGCAAATATTGAAAACATTCTAAAATAAAACCTGAAAGGCTATCGTAATATTCAGATTTAAAGTGAGAACCTAAAGCTTCATTTAGTGCCGTAATTGAAATATTTGAAGAGGCACGAATTTCACCGTTTTCAAGATAAGTTAACTTTTCTTCCTTTTTAGCTATCGTCTCATGTTTATACTCATCTTCTACCTTACCACAAACAATAGAAACTATATCATCCATTGTAATAAGACCTAAAACATCCCCATCTTCATCAATTACAAAAACCATATTTCGTTTTTCTTTATTCATAATTTTTATAGTGAAAAACACATTGGAACTTTCAGGAACAAAAATAGGGGCTCTCATAATGGATGAAACAGACAAATCTTTTTTAAAATTAAACAACACATCTTTATAATGAATGAGCCCTAAAACTCCTTTTTCATCTTTTGAAAAGATAGGTAAACGAGAAAAATTACTATCCTTAAAAACTTTTATTAATTCTTGAAAAGAAATGTCTTCTTTTATGTACACAATTTTTGATAGTTTTGTCATTATATGTTTCACTTTTAAGTTTTTAAGATGAATTGCTTTTTTCAATAATGCATGCTCAAAGTTTAATAGGGCACCATCTTCTCGGCTTATGTTTATAAGCTCTTTTAATTGATCTTCGCTAAACGTTTCTTTTTTTTCTTTATAAAAAAGTCTTATAAACTTTACTATGCCTTTGGAAAAAAAAGAAAAAGAAAGAACCAAGGGATAGTTTAATAGATATGAAAGATATAAAAGGAAAGCACTTTTTTTTGTTATGGAAAAGGCATAATGAGTTGCAAGAGTTTTAGGAATAATCTCTGCAAATATTATAATAAAGATAGTAGCAAGCCCTGTTGTAATTGGAAGATAGAAAATGCCAAGTGTTTCCACTGTGAAAGCAGTTGTAATTGAAGAAATTAGCATATTTAAAAAATTAGTTGCTATTAGGGTGGAAGAAACTATTTTTTCTTTTTCATCTATTAGGTGCACTAAAAATTTATCTTTTCTTTTAATGCTTTTTTTTATTTTGTTATACTCTGCCTTTGTTATTGCCGTTATTGCCGTTTCTGTGCAAGAAAAAAAGCCTGCAAGAAAAATAAAAATAAAGAATTCTAAAAGCATAAATAAATATGAAATCATTCCTTATCTTTCCTTCATTAAAACCTTTTCTATTCTGTTTCCATTTAATTTTTTAACCACAAATGTAAAACCTTCTAAGTCTATGCTAAAGCCTACTTCAGGCACTTTTCCACATACTTCCATTATGAAGCCTGCTAAACTCATGTTAAAATTAGAACTTAAATTAAAATTAAATTGCTCATTTAATAAACTAAGTGGCACACTTCCTTCTATAATAAAACCTTCTTTGCATTTTTTATAAAAAAGGGGAGTAGACATTAAAGGTCTATCATATTCATCTACTATCTCTCCAAAAATCTCTTCATTTAAGTCTTCTATTGTTATAAGACCTTGCGTTCCTCCATACTCATCTATAACAATAGCAATATTTTGCTCTTTTTCTTCCATTATATTTCTTGCATTAGTAAGCTGTGTGTTTGAAAAAATAAAACACGGCTCCCTTAAAAAATCTTTTAGCTTTATTTCTTTTTTATTGTTATAGTCATCTAATGTTTTTATATATTCTTTTGAAAAAAGAAAATCTTTTATATATAAAACGCCTTTTATGTCATCTATGTCATGTTCGTAAATTGGAAAACGAGAAAGAGAAGAGGATTTAGACACCTTCAGTGCCTCTTCTATGCTTGTATTTATGTTTAGTGCTATAATTTGAGGGCGTGGCACCATAATGTTTTTTACAACAAGGTCATCATATTTAAGTATTTTATCCATTATCTCTTTTTCATCTTTAGAAAGCCTTCCCTCCCCTGCACTATGTTCAAAAAATGTTTTTAAATCATCTTCTGAAATTAATGAGCCTTTCATTCCAACTTTTATTTTAAAGATTTGCACAATAAAAGATGTTAGGTAAATAAAAATGGACGAGATAGGAAGAAATATTTTTATAATTAAATGTGTTAATTTTGAGTAATGTATTGCAATTGCTTCAGGGAAAACTAAGGCGATGGATTTAGGAACTATCTCACCAAAGATTAAAACTAATGTTGTAGCAATTAACGTGGCTATAGTAACTGCATTTTTACTAGAAAAATGCAGGGTTAAAGAGGTGAGCACAACACCAACTAGTATGTTAACAATGCTATTTCCTATAAGAGATGTAATTAAAAATTTATGCTTTTCGCTTATTATTTTAAGAACACGTTTTGCCTTTATGCTCTTTTTGCTTAAATATTTAATTCTTAAAAGGTTACATGAAATGAAAGCTGTTTCTCCTGAAGAAAAAAACATGGAGCAAAAAAGGAGAAAAACAAGACTTATGTAATACCACGCTTCAGGCGGGGGATGATCTAGCATCTTTACCTTGTTTTAAGGATAGTTTATATTGTATTAAAATGTCAAGGTCATTATTAAGTTTAATCTGGGCTCTTTAATATTTTTAAGCTTAAAGTAAGGAAGGTTATTATCTAACATAAGCTTTAACCTTTCATATTTGTTTTATAATAGAAGTAAAATTTATAAGGAAAGTAACGACAATATATT
>CAUUIE010000097.1:0-6893 GCA_963545065.1 uncultured Treponema sp. | reverse complement strand
ATATTAAAACATATAAATGAATTTGAAGATTATAAAAAAATATTAATATGGATTATGAATGAGTTTTTAAAGGATTGTGATGCATATTCTAAAACTAATTCAAATATATTTCAGTCAGCATTTTTTTCATATTATTTTCAGTTAATTACTGATGATAAATTTGCTAATGAGAAAAAAGAGTTTTTTAAATCAAAAATAGGCAAAGAATTAATAGATAAAGATATGCAATATACAAAAAAATTAACTCTTTATGCTTACAATTATTTAGGAAAAGGTATGCAAAACAAGTTGATTGCATTTTTTGAAAAAAACTATACAATAAAAACTGATCCATATTTCATAATAAAATTAAAAACAGATAAATTAAAAAATAAAATTATAAGTATAATAAAAAATTATAATATAATGTCATATAGGTCTGATGAATATAGGCTTTTAACTTTTGTTAAAGCTCTTAATTATGCAAAGCTATTAAAAGAAACCGATAAAAAAGAAATTTGCAAAGATATAATGGAAAAATATAAAATATTACAAGATAATATTGAAAAGTTTAAACATGATCCATATAAACATTATATAAACTTAAAAGATGGTTTTTTCTTGATTATTGCAGAACTTTTTACTAAAGAAGAAACTCAAAAAGATGTTGAGTTAAATGAAATATATACAGAACTTGAAAAAGAATATTTAAAAGAGCACTCTGAATTCTTTGAGTTTAAATGGTTATATACAACAGATTTGATCACATTTAAGGTATGTTTTCTGAAAGCAATTGAATGTTTTTCTTATTTACGCATTGAAAAGCGATATCTATATATTATAAATACTTGCTTATCAAAAATTGTTGTGCAAGATTCTCCTGAGTTTGAAGCCGTTATTGAGCGATTTATCGATATATATGAAGATAAATATGGTGATGGTGTTTTTAAAAATGAAGAGACAAAAGTTATTTTAATTCAAATACTTAATAAATTTAAGCTGGGTATTCCTTTTGGTTATGATGATCTTTTTATAAAAGAACAAATGAAAAGATTGGCAAAATATATGGATAAAATAAAAATTAAAGATGAGAATATTGAGTTTTGGATAAAAGAAGGCTAATCGGTTTTAGAACTGGTAATGGGCATGGAACACAATATAATAGTTTTTTGTTACAAAAACATTTGTTAAAATAGACTATTATGAGATAGAAAATGACTAGTTTAGTTGGAGTTAAATAATGAAGAATTTAGATATGCAAGGCTTACAGCTTATTTCTATAAATGATATTCTCAAAGAACATTTTTTTATTCCATCTTATCAACGTGGATATAGGTGGGAGAAATCTCAAGTTATCTCTTTATTAGATGATATTTTTGAATTTACAAAAAAGGACAATAAGACACATGGTGAGTTTTATTGTTTGCAACCAATTGTTATTACAAAGAAAAAAGATGTTTGGTGTGTTATTGATGGACAACAAAGACTTACAACTATCTATATCATATTAAAGTTTCTTGAAGAGGCAAAAAATATATTATTTCCAATGTCAGGATTGTTCTCACTTTCATACGAAACTAGGCTCGAAAGCGAAAATTTCTTAAATAAAATAAGAGAAACAATAAAAGCAAATGATGAAAATGCAGATTTTTATTGTATGAGTGTGGCATATCTTACTATCAAAGAATGGTTTGAAAAAAAAGAGCAAGAACAAAAAATAAATATAGGAGATTTTCTAAATACCTTAATAAAGGTTGATTATCAAAATACTGGAAATGCTGATGTGGTTGATAATGCTAATAATGTAAGATTTATTTGGTATTATGTTGAAACAGAAAATGAAGATAGTGATAAGCAATTATTTAAAAAAATTAATATGGGAAGAATTCCTTTAACAAATGCAGAGCTAATAAAAGCACTTTTTTTAACATCTAATATAGAGCCTGAAGAAAAAGAAAAATGGCAAAATAATTTTAGTTATGAATGGAATGAAATAGAAGATGCATTACAAGATGATGAGTTTTGGCTTTTCTTAAATCACGAAAATTATGACAAAATAACGCGAATAGATTTCATTTTTGATTTATTAACAAGGATTAATAAGAATAATAATAACATTTCCAAAAAAGATGATTATTACACTTTTAATATTTTCAATAATTCAATAAAAGATAAAACAAAGTCTATCAAAGATTTATGGGATGAAGTGAAAAGAATATTTAGAACTCTTAAAGAATGGTTTTCTGATAAAGATAAAGAATATTACCATCTTGTAGGTTATCTTATTCATACTGGTAAACCTATTGCATATATTTTTAAGTTATCTATAGATTCAAAAAAATCTGATTTTAAGAGAAAACTAAAAAAAGAAATAAAAAACATCATGGAAATAAAAGAAGAAGAATTAGATAGTTTAAACTATAATGAGGATAAGGAAAAAGTCAAAAATGTCTTATTGTTATTTAATATACTTTCAAGCATGAAATCTGATAATAGTTATTTTTCGTTTCAAAAATATGTGAAAGAAAAATGGAGCTTGGAACATATTCATGCACAAAACTCGAAAAGTTTAAATACAGATGAGCAAAGAAGAAAATTACTAGAAGAACAAAAAGATTATTATAGCGAATTGAATAGAGGTGAAATTACATCTATAATAGAAGAACTCTTAAAACAAAAAGAGATTGAGAAAGATCGTTTTGATGAGTTGCAAACAAAAATTGATGACGATGGAAATAATAATTTAATTCATAACTTAGCACTTTTATCTTCTAAAAACAATTCTACTTTGAGCAATGATACGTTCAAAGAAAAGAGGCATAAGATAATTTCACTTGATACTAAGGGAGAGTTTATACCTCTTTGCACAAAAAATGTATTCTTAAAATATTACAGTGCAGAGACAACACAAAATGAAAAGTGGACACAAAAAGATGGAGATGAATATATTAAAGTAATAAAAGAAACTTTAAACGATGTTATATTTAATGAGGAAAAAAATGGAAAGAAAAATTAACTTCTGGCAGTTATTGGAAGAATATAAAATTGAAATACCTAAAATACAGAGAGCTTATGCACAAGGGCGATTAGATGAAAAAACTGAATTATTGGTAGAAGATTTTTTAAATGACATAAAGGA
Source organism: uncultured Treponema sp. (assembly GCA_963545065.1). Lineage (GTDB taxonomy): Bacteria > Spirochaetota > Spirochaetia > Treponematales > Treponemataceae > Treponema_B. The sequence continues at coordinate 3,775 of CAUUIE010000097.1, read as the reverse complement.
AGCTATTTTAAAAAATAAACCATTAAATCTTAATTTTATTTATGGCAAAGTAGAAAATGGAAGTCTTATTCCAATTGATGGGCAACAAAGATTAACCACATTGTTTTTATTGCATTGGTATTTTATAGTAAAAGAAAATAAACTAAAAGACTATAAGGATGAGTTGCAAAGATTTACTTATGAAACACGATTAACTTCAATTGATTTTTGTAAAGGTCTTGTTGAAAATGGTAAAGACTTTGTAAAACTTCTTAATAATACTGATTCTAAAATAAGCGATTCAATTAAAGATAGTTCTTGGTATTTTTCGTCATGGAAGCATGATCCCACTATTGTCTCTATGTTAAATATGATAGATAAACTTCATGAGAAATTTAAAGATGTAGAGTGTGCAGTGTTTGAAAAATTGCAAGGAGATGACTCTCCTATAACTTTTTATTTTTTACCAATGGAAGATTTTAAGCTTACAGATGAGTTATATATAAAGATGAATGAGAGAGGTAAACAACTAACTGATTTTGAAAACTTTAAAACACTTTTTTCTGGTTATCTTGAAATTGATGAAAAATCAAAACTGGATAATGAGTGGCTTGACATCTTCTGGAATATGGAAAAAGACGAAGCTAAAAAAGATGGTAGAGAAATGCTTCCAAATAATGTGGATAAAAACTATTATCAATTTTTTCAAAATATTACATTTTTGTTTTATGCAGAAAATAATACTCTAGAAGATATAGCAAAATATTCACTTTTTAAAGATTATGCAACTGTATATAGCAATCAAGAATATGTAAAAAAAATCATTCATATTTTTAATGCTCTAACTATTTATAAAGATGATGAAAGTATATTTAAAAATTTTATAGCTGATGATCCAACTTACTGGGAAAGAGTTAGATTTTATGCCTTGTGTTGTTATTTTATATGGAAATCAGAAAATAAAGGTGGTAATATAGATGAAAAACTGCATAATAATTGGATGCGTATAGCAAAAAATCTTATTAATAATACTTCAATTGAAAGTCCGAAAGATTACAAAGATGCTATACTAGAAGTGAAAAAATTAGCCTTGAATATTGAGAACATACTAGAGTATGTAAGTAAGTTTGGAGATAAAATATCATTTTTTTCAAATCGTCAAAAGAAAGAAGAAAAACTAAAAGCTCAACTCATACTAAAAGATAAAGAATGGCAACCGCTTCTTGAAACAGCAGAAAAGCATTCTTATTTTGATGGACAAGTTGGATTCATCTTAAAATATGCAGTTGTAAAAGATGGAGAGTACAGTAAGGAAGATTTTAAAAACTACTCTTCTAAATTAATGAAGCTTTTTAGTGATGAGTTTCAAGAAAATCATAAATTTATTTTTCAAAGAGCTTTGCTATCAAAAGGAAATTACCTTATTGAAGTTGGAAGTAATTATTCTTTTTGCAGTTTTGAAGCTTCATTACGTGGTAAAACAGATAACTGGAGAAAAGTATTCAATGATGCTGAAAAAACACTTATTTTAAAAGCTTTACTTGATGACATCAAAGGGGATGATATTTTAGTTGAGTTAAAACGCATTGTTAAAAACCAAAATACAAACGATTGGCGAGATATAATCATAAAAAATTCTGAATGTATTTCGTATTGCTCAATGAGAAAAATACGCTTTGAAGATGATGATAATATATATTTAATTTCAAAAACGCAAATGAATAGTCGTCATGCTGAGCTATTTTCATATAATTTGTTCCAAAAAGTTTTTGAAGGAAATGAATATAAACCATTTTCTTCTGTATGGTATTATGAATCAACTTGTTATGAAGAGCTTTCTTGTATTGCTCTTGATAGCCTTATGTATAAAAAGCATGAGTTTTATATGGATATTCAATATGCTGGAAGTGGAAATTACAATCTCATTTTTAGCTATAGAGCTGATAGAAAACCAGAAGCTTTTAACGATCTCAGTAATATATTACAAAAATCAGGTTTTAAGAAAGTGAAAACAGACTTAACAATGAGCGGGATCATAGAAGCTGAAGTTGAAAAAAGAGTGAAAGAGATTTGCCAAAATCTTATTGAGCAATTAGAGCTATAAAAACCTATAAGAAAAAACTTCTTATAGGTTTTTATAAGATGATATCAAAAAGCTAGGCATCTTTTTTTGCACTTTTGAAAAAGCTTACAGTTATTAGTATGATAATGCATCCCAGTGGAAAGGCTGCAAGAATAGAAAGACTTTGCAATTGGTTTAAATTGCATTTAATCAAAATTAAAGCAATTGGCAAGATTATAAAAACTATAGACCAAAAAGCTCGCAAAGTCTTCTTAGGCATTTCATCCACATCTTTTTGACAATAAAACGAAATAATTAGCGTAATTGCATCAAAAGTGCTTGAATAAAAAGCAATCATAGTGAAACACAGAACTCCTAAAACCAACTTGCTGTATGGAATATTTTTTAGTATTTCTATAATGATTAGTGAAGGTTCTTTGCCATTAGCTAATGCAGAGGCAGCTGAATAAATGCCCTGTGTTTCCAGATTAAGCCCATAATATCCCAATATAACAAAGGAAAGATATGTTCCAAGCATTCCACACAATATTCCAGCTAGCACTGTGTTCTTAATTGTTCTACCTTCAGAAATTGTTCCAATAAAAAAAGGTGTTGCAACAAACCAAGCAATCCAATAAGCCCAATAAAAAATAGTCCAGTTTTGAGGAAAGCCTGACGAGCCATCCCCTGAAAGACGTAATGGATCCATCCATGTTGACATTGGAATAAAGTTATGAATCATTTTTCCAATTCCTGTTATAGCTTCTTCTATCATAAAAACTTTATTTGAAGCAAAGACTACCAAAACCAAAAGCACTAAAAAAGAGGCGACTGCTATATTTGCAAGATGTGATATTCCCTTAAAGCCAAACAAAACTGCAAGAGTGTATATCAATGCAATAACTAAAAGTATTATTATTGTTAAGGTTGTGGAAGGAACTATACCAAAAAGCTCTGAGACACAAAGAGAAAGAAGAGGTGTCGCAAGAGAAAAAGTTGTAGCTGTTCCAGCTAAAAGCCCTATAATAGAAAAAATATCAATAGCTTTTCCTGCAATACCATCAGTATGACGTCCTAATATTGATCTACAACTTTCTGAGATTCTTTTAGTTTTTGCTTTTCTTACATATAGCATATAACCAAATGCAACTGCAGGAACTAGATAAAAACACCATGGAGTGACTCCCCAATGAAAAAGAGGGTAAGTTGCTATCCAGTCTTGTCTTTCTGCCAAAGTCATATTAGTTTTTGCAAATGGAAATGAGTTATAATAATATGCCCATTCAATTAAAGACCAGTATAGGATATCTGCAGCCATAGTGGATGTAAAAATCATTGCTCCCCACGAAAAATTGGAATAACGAGGTTTATCCAAATTACCCAACTTTATTTTTCCATATTTAGAAAACGCAAGATATAATGCAATTATAACAAGTGAAAAACCTAAAAGCATGTAGAAAAAGCCTAGCTTATTCACCATGATATTCCAAAGATAGTCTATTATGTTTTTTGAAGTTTCAGGGTATAAAAAAAGGCTAATTGAAATTAACATTATTGCAATTAGTGGAATAAAAATCATTGAATAATCTATTGTTGCATTTTTTTTCATTTTGATGCTCCTTATAGGGGAAAGATAAAAAGTTAAGTTTTTTGTTTTTGTTCTATAGCTTTTTTGTAATAATCTTTTGCATAACGATACATTTTTAAGCCATAGTCTCCAAAGGTTACTCCAAG
>CAUUIE010000096.1:0-7122 GCA_963545065.1 uncultured Treponema sp. | reverse complement strand
TCTTTGTCTGATTCATAGTCTAAAAGCTTTAAGTCTTGCTTTCCTCTAAAAACTTCAACAATGCTTTCCAATACCTTTGCGTCTCGCCCATTACTAAAATTGGGAACGCATTCAATAATTTTATTCATATAAACCTCAACCTTTCCTAACAAATTAATAACTTGTAAGAAATAACGTATCTATAATGCTATAGACTGTTGTATGTTAGCATAATTAACATTTTTTCACAATAAAAAACATTTAGATTGTATAGGTGTGTTCTATTGATGAATACTAGTTTTTTTGATTTGACTTGTTGGTTTTGAATCTTTTTTGTGCGAACATTAAATTAGTGTCTATATAAACATGGTTAAGAAAGTTATCTCTAACCAATTTAAAAAAAAGATGTTATAATTATGTATACCAATACCTTGTGAAAAACTTTAAAACTAAGAGAGGTTTTTGTGATTAAAAGGTTAGTCAAAAAAATTATTATTGCAATATTTTTTATAGGTTTAGTATGTTCTTGCAAAAATCAAACTAAGCCTGAAGTGAAAATAAATGTAGATGTAAAAATAAATGTTTTAAATGCAAGAAATTCAACAAAAATTGTGGAAGGTTCTACTCTTTCTATCTATAAAGTAGGTGAGAACACCCCTTATCTTCCTCCTATTTTGCTTGAAGGAAGTACTGTTTTAGTTAATCTTGAAAAATTTAATCGTTATGATTTTATCCTTTCTAGTACAGAAACACTAGCTTCGTCAGAAATTAAAAATTTCTATTTACGAGATGGAATAAATGAAATAAACATTGTTCAACTTGATAAGAAATTACCAGATAGGCCGGCAAAAGCTCCTAGTCTTACAAGAATATATGCAGAAATTCAAGGAAAAAACTTAGAACTAAAAGATGGCATATATTTAACTTTGCCTTTGAAGACAAAAATATACGTTCATGTATTTTCTTATGGAGGAGAGATTACAAAGCTTCTTCGTGGAGGGATGAGTGCAAAACTTGGCTTAGAGATATCTCCTTCTTCTATAACGCATAAAGATTCTCTTTTTTTGTCAGGAATTAATCCAAGTGATGTAAAAAACATTCAAAAAGAAGATGGATGGGAGAACATTTTTGAGTTTGAATTAAATACACATAATATGGGGCTTAAAGAAAAAGTTGATTTTATTTTTCTTTTTTATGATGTTGCAGGTAATAGGTTAGAACATCATACAGAAATTCGCTTTAATAATATGAAAGAATATAAAAAATATCCAAAGCAAGATATCAAGATTAAGAATGTTTTATGCAACATAAAGACTACCTATTCTGATATCAATTTATATTCAATGTCAGACGAAAAGCAGAATATTTATTATTTTCCAAACTTCGAATTTGAAGTTGAAGGTAAATTTGTGGTGGAAATCTATGGTATTGAGCTTTTTAGAAGGAATAAAACAAAAAATGATGATTTTATAAAAGTTTCTGAAGTTTTATATGAAAAAGAAAGACTACCCCCTCATTTGATCGTTGATACTTACGGAGGTTTAAAACTTGAAGAAGAATATGAATATAAGATTAGAGCGTTAATCAAAAATCATTTTTATGTTGAATCGAAAATAATAAATGTTAAGCTTATTCTCCCATTTAATATTGAGCTTGTTAGCCCAATTAATAATTCAAAATTAGATTCTCTTTCTAAATTTACTTTTAAGATGAGTTCTCGTGAAGGCAATATTAAAAAACTTTTTTCAAAACAAAATGCAGATTACTTTTTGTTTGGACTTTTGATTCGCTCTTATAAAAATGAATTAGTATTTATGAATACTTTTAAGTATTGGTTAGATGATGCACACAAAGGTGATGAAAAGTTAGAAATTCAAACTAAAAACGGTGAATATGATTCTTTAGCAAAGTTTAAAAAGGGAAATGTAAGCCTTGCAAATAAATCAATTTCAGATTTTGTTCAAATAAATGAAGAAACAGGAGAAATTACTATAAAAAAAGATAGTTTGTTGCATACAAACATACTATCTATGTGGAATGTTTATGACAAATATACTCCGTATTATTGGGATATTTGTATATATCAGCCTAAAGATACGAAAAATCCTACTGCTACTTGTTGTTTTGGTAAAGATATACAAAATGAAGATGTTAGCATAATGCTTAGTTCAAATGTTAATCCATATATTCCAACAGCATATTCTTCCAATGGGGCATTTAGTTTTCATTTAGACAATGGAGATGGAAGTACAGGCATTATAACTACATCATACATAGTAAAGGCTCCTGATGATTTTTCTTTTGACTTTCTTCAAAGCTTAAATGCAAGAGTTGTTGATAAAATGAAAGTTGATGAGCAAAAAAATGAAACATATTATAAGATTGAAACATCTGGAGAAAAAGACATTTTACACTCTCTTTTAGCAAGAAATGGAATAGTTAGTGCAGAACATGATGTAGCTATAAGCCTTATTGAAGGTATGGAAGAAAACAACTTATTTCCTTTTAGCAATGAGAAAGATGTTAAGTATTACTCCAGCTATATGAATGATCCTCTTCTAAAATCTTCTTGCTATTCACTTTACATAACAAAAGCATATCAAGCTTATGAGGAATTTTATTTTGGTAATAATGAGGTTATTGCTGGTATTATGGATACAGGAATAAATGAAAATCATGAAGATTTTTTTATAAATCCACACGAAAGTATAATCACAAAAATGGTTGGGAATGAAGATATAGAAGACTATAAGGGGCATGGAACACATTGTGCAGGAATTATAGCAGGAGTTGGAAACAATGCAAAAGGAATTGCAGGGGTTGCATGGAAAAAGACTCATCTAATTCCATTAAAAATGTCAGATAATTTTAATACATATAGAAGTATTTTAGAATTTGTGGACTATGTAAAAGAAAAAAGAAAGAATTGTGGATTAAGACAAAAAACAGTGCCATTTAATATGTCTTTTGGTAGTAGAATTCCCACAGCCTTATCATTGGAGGTAATTTCTAAGGCACTTTCTGAAGGGGTGCAACCAGTAGTAGCTATGGGAAACTCTGGTTCGCATTTTGTAAACTATCCTGCAGCTTATCCAGGTGTTATTGCCGTGGGTTCTTCTAATGAAAAAGATGAGGTATCTGCTTTTAGTGATAAAGGGAATCATATTTCGCTTGTAGCACCGGGGGAAAACATAATGAGCTTAGGAGCAAAATATAGACAACATTATTATTCTAATCATGGGACTTCTATGGCTGCCCCATTTGTGACAGGTGCAATTGCTTATTTAATGACATTTAATTGTGAGCTTACGCCATCACAAGTTAAAACTATTTTAGAAGCTTCTGCTGACAAAATAGAAGGGGAAGAAGAGTTTAACACAAAAAGAGGATATGGTCGAATTAATGTTTATGAAGCTAGAAAACTACTGAAAACTAATAACATACCAGCCGATAAATTTTTCCTAGGAAGATTAGAAGTTTCAGTCTCACCTTATAGGGCAGGGCATATAGTCTCAATTTATGATAGTAAAAATATTCTAGTAGCTTTGGGAGTAACTCGAAGTGATGGAAAAGTTGAATTTAGAGGGTTATTACCTGCTTCATATACTATTAAGGTCAAAGCAATAGGTAACAAGATTTATAGTGGAAATGTGAAAATTCCAAATGATTCTAATAGTGATATTACTGAAAGTTTTTAAGCTATGGATAAAGATTTTGCTAATAAAATAAGACACATTAAATTTTCTTCTAGGCTTCTTTCGTACAAAATGACCACTGGTGTTTTTCGCTCTCGTTTTTTAGGTAATGGTTTAGATTTCGATTCTATTAGAAAATACACACAAGAAGATGATGCAAAAAATATAGACTGGAATGTTACTGCAAGAACAGGAACTCCTTTTGTCAAAACATATAAGGCAGATTGCAACTTAAATCTATTTCTTTGTGTTGATTATTCTCTTTCTATGAATCTTTCCTACAACGGAAAAATGTTAAAAGATGTTGCACAGACTATTGTTTTATCTCTTTCTCTTGCTGCATTATATTCTTTCATTCCAATAGGAGGAATATATTTTAATGCTGACTCTTTTAAGATTTTCAAACCTTCAAGCAATAAAAATAATATTTTTAAAATGCTAGAAGATACTCATCAATTTATGGAAGGCAAAAAAAAGGGAACGCCATTGGTTCAAGCAATAAAACATACTTCTGCTTTGCTTAAAACTCACTCAATAGTTTTTATTATTTCAGATTTTAATGTGTCTGGTTATGAGGATGCTATTACAAGGTTAACAGCAAAACATGATGTAGTGTGCATAAAAGTAATAAATGAGACTAGCTTTTCACTTCCAAAGGTAGGCACTATTATATGCAAAGATTATGAAAGTAATTTTGATATGTTAATTCCAACATCTTCAAAAAATTACATGAAAAATAGAAGGGAGCAGGCTATTCAAAAAATTGAATATTGGAAAAAACAATGTTTAAAAGATAAAGCACATCCGCTTCTTATAAATGCTACTGATGATGTGATAAAAGTATTGTGTAATTTTTTTGTTTCCTACAATAATAATATAAGGAAGTAATAGAAACGTGGAATATTTTTTAGAGCCTAATGAGTTTTTTGTAGGTGATCCTGTACAGTTCTATTTCTGCCTACCAGAAGGTTTTACATACAAAGAATTCTCCATTGACAAAATAAGACAAAACACATCGATGACAATCAATGATGTTTCAATCGTTAAAATACATAATAAAAGTTATATCAAGCTTGATTTTGTTGCATGGGAAACAGGCAAAATTAACTTTCCTTCATTAAAGGACATTGGGATTAATTTTGAATTTCCTTCTATATATGTTTCTTCTATTTTAGAACTAGACAAAAATATATCTTTACAAGAAGCTCGCCCTCCTTTATTACTACATGGAACTACATATTTAATTTATAGCTATGTCTTTAGTTTTTTTATTCTATGCTTTTTATTTGCAAGTTTTGCAATTTGGATAAGAAAAAAACGAAAATCAATTATAAAAACACTTTCACAAAAGTATGCGATCTTTATCTTTTATTTTACACTAAAAAATTTGAAAGGAAAATTAAAACATAGGGTGAATGTTTTTTCTTTAGAAGAAAGAAATATATGGGTAAAAAAATATGAAGCTGCATTTCGTCTATTTTTATCCTCTATGTACAAAACTAAAGACAATTGGGTTTCATTTACATATACTGAAATTGTGGAAGCAATAAATGATCCCAATAAAGAGATTTTAAGTTTGATTAAATCTATTTTTGAAAATTTAAGTTTTATACGTTTTGCAAATATTAGTGATGAAGCAATCCCAAAAAAAATTATTGATTATTCTTTTAAATTGATAAGCCTATATAGATGAATATAAATGGATATAGTCGCTTATAAAATGTGTATATATGTTTAGGTGTTAGTATAATTTTAGAGATGTTCTTATATAAAATAGTGGTAATACCTTATATTTCTTATTCTATAAAATAAAAAAAATGTTTAAAACAAAATGGCGTTTAAGGTATTGAAAAAACCTTAAACGCCATAAAAACTTAACAAATAAAGTATAATTTACTTAGCCTTATACTTTACTGTTATTTTGAGTCCTTGTGTAACATGTTCATCTAAAACTTTAACATTAAAAAATCTTCCTGTTTTATTTGCTTGTACAACATCATTTATCTTCCATGATTCAACGTCATAGTTTGTTTCAGGTGATGCTGCTGCTGTGAGGGTGTCTCCAACTTTAACTTTTGATCCACTTGGCACAGCATTAGTCCCTTTAATCACAGCCATGGTGCCATGTTTAGCACTATCAGCTCCTGTTTCAACTTCCCAAGTTACAGTAACATCTTTTGGAGCTTGTTGGTCTTCTTGCAAAGTTACAGTAACGGTGGTAATTTCTTTAACAGTCAATGTTGCTCCCATTTTGTCAGCGGTTTCTACTAAATGGGTAGAACCTGTCCAACCTACTACTTTGAAATTCTGCTTTAAATCTGTTAATGCAAAAGTAACTATTGCATCTTCAGAAACAGGAGTGCCTGAAGTTATAGGATTGCCTGCAACTGTTGCTGTAATTTTTGCAGCATCAGATGGTGTTACCACAAAATTAACTGCAAATGTTTTGCCTTGATTTGTTCCTTTCAAAGCTACTAATGTTATTTTACCTGCTTTATACTCCTTAGTTGCTTTTGTATAAAGAGTAAAATTTACCCCTTTAACTGTTGGTTGAACTGGTGTAGGATCTATTTTATCCAATGCCAAATCAATTTCAGCACCTTGACCTTTTACCTTACCCTTCACATTTTTCACATCATCTGCTGTAAAGCTATCTACTCCATTAGGAAGAGATATTGTATTTGTAGTAGAAACATCAAATTCCTGACCTTTAATGGTAACCTTAGTAATTACTACACTCTCTGTTTTGTCTTCAGAAGAGTTACTAGGATTATCGCAAGATGATACAGCAAATAACAGAACCGCCATTCCTAGTAATAAAAAACTTTTAAATAATTTTCCTTGTTTCATATAAAGAAACCTCCATAAGCCAACAATCCATAATTTTTAAAACTATGGATAATTGTTAAATTAGTTTTTCAGTGTTCAACATCTCTACATTAAGAACACTGATGTCGCTTAAACAAAGATAATCTAGAAATAGTACATAATTTTTTAAAATTGTATTATCTTTGGTAAAAATAAGAGCTATTTGTAAAGAAATAGTAAGTAATTGTGAGGTATAACACTACTATTTTGAGTGAGTGAATTAAACTTTGCTGAATAATACTACTATCTATGATATAAAAATACTGATCGAATAGTATATTAAGTACCTATTATTAATGTTTGTCATATTCAATGGAAAAATGATATATCTTCTTTCTGGAATGCTTTAAATAAAAAAAAGCTCAAAGTGAACACTCACTTTGAGCTTTTTTCTAAGGTGTAAACACTTATACTTTTTTAGATAAAAGACCGCGTCTAAGACATCTAGCACAGATACGAACGCTAAAAGTACTACCACCAATCTCTGTCTTCATCTTTATGAGATTTGGCTTCCATACTCTTCTTTTATGGTTCATAGACTTGCTTACACTATTGCCTGACACAGTACCTTTTCCACATA
>CAUUIE010000095.1:0-7147 GCA_963545065.1 uncultured Treponema sp. | reverse complement strand
AAAAAGATGGAGATGGTTATGAAGAACTTTCTGAAGATTTAAAAATGAAAATAGCTCTTGCAAGAAAGACTGATAGTGAGCTTTGTGATAAGTGGTTAAAGGAAGTAGAAAACCAGACAAAAAATATAATAATTGAATCAAAAGATGGACTAAAACTTTCAGGGCATAAATTTTATCATTCATATAATGTGGATAACTGGGTGATAGTAGTTCATGGTTATCAATCTAGTGAACATTCATCAAAAAAGATTGCCCGCCATTATTACAATAGGGGGTTTAATGTCCTTACAATTAGTTTAAGAGCACATGGTGAGAGTGAAGGAAAATATATTGGAATGGGTTTTTTAGATAGGGATGATTTATTTTTGTGGACAGATCATATCATAAAAGAAAATAAAAATGCGAATATAATATATCATGGCACTTCTATGGGTTCTGCTACAGTACTTTTTTCTTCTTCTTTGCCTTTACCTAAAAACGTTAAAGCAATTATAGCAGATTGTGGTTATACAAGCATTTGGGATATTTTCAAAATTGAGCTTAAAAATCGTTTTGGGCTTCCTACGTTTCCAATCTTATATATGGCAGATATCATGGGTAGAATAAAAGCAGGATATAGTATAAAAGATGTATCTGTTTTAGAGGAAGTAAAGAAATCTAAAACGCCAACGCTTTTTATACACACAACATCTGATGATTTTGTTCCTATTGCAATGGTGCATGCTCTATATAAGGTGCATCCTGGTAAAAAAGATATATATATTGTGAGAGGGGCTAATCATACAGAAGCAAAATATGTGAATATGGATGCTTATTATTCTAAAATAATGGACTTTTTAAAAGAAATTATTTAAAAGCATTAAACTTTTGTTTTATGAAAAGTGAAGAAAAAAAAGCATTGTATCACCTTTTTAGGGTAGCATTAGATGCAATGGAAGGTTTTAAGTCAGCTTCTCCATATCCTATTTTTACTGATGATACATTGCATGAAAAAAGAGAATGTAGTGAGCCTCCAAATACTATAATAGATGCGTCTTATTCTAATATTGAAATTTCAAAGGTTTTAAACAATAAAAAAATATATAATAGTATAGAAGAAATAAAAGCTGATGTTTTGACCTGTAAAGCCTGTCAGCTTTGCAAAAGTAAAGTAAACATAGTGTTTGGAGAAGGTCCAAAAGAAACTATTGGTCTTTTAGAACATCCTCCTGTTTTAGTGATAGGAGAAGCACCAGGTTACGATGAAGATATACAAGGCAGGCCATTTGTTGGAGCATCAGGTAAATTACTAGATAAAATGCTTAATGCAATAGAACTTTCTCGCACTAAAAATTGTTTTATTACTAATATTGTTAAATGTCGCCCGCCAGAGAATAGAAATCCAGGAAAAGATGAGATAATAGCCTGTTCTCATTTTTTAGAAGAACAAATAAGACTTTTATCACCTAAAATAATTCTCCTTTTGGGAACAGTTGCCTTAAAAAGCCTTTTTAATACAGAAAAGGGTATATCTCATTTGCATGGAAAATTGTTTTATTATAATGATACCATCCCTACTATTGCCACATATCATCCCAGTGCATTATTAAGAAATGAAAGTTTAAAAAGACCTGCATGGGATGACTTAAAATTCTTTCGCTCAAAATTGCAAAACCTATAGGGTCCATTAAAATGGGAAAATACTTGAACATTGTTTTTAATGTACCATTGAATCAAGAATTTACATATGAAAACATAGAAGAAAAAGAAAATGGATTAGGTAAAAGGGTTAAGGCAAATTTTGGAAATAAAGAACTTATAGGCTTTGTAGTTAAAGACTTAGATAAGCTTCCTACTAATTTTGATCCACAGATCAAAATAAAAAAAATACAAAGGTACATAGACAAAGAGCCAATTTTTAATTCTTTTCAGATTGAATTGGCAAAATGGATAGCAAAATTTTATATTTGTTCTTTTGGTGAAGCTCTTTCTTCTATGTTGCCTCAAGCAAAAAAAGAAAAAGAACTTACATTTCATATATTTGAAAAAGAAAAAACTGATGAAAATAAAATTACACTTTCTGAAGAACAAAATACTGCTATAAATAAAATTACTAAAACACATAACTACCATCTTTTTTATTTATATGGAATTACAGGAAGCGGAAAAACTGAAGTTTTTCTTAATAGTGCAAAAAAAGTAATAGAAGAAGGAAAATCTGTAATATACCTAGTGCCTGAAATTTCACTTACTCATCAAGCAATAGAAGATGCTACAAAATATTTTCCTAATGATGTTGCAATAATTCATTCAGGTCTTAGTGCAAGTGAAAAACTACTTCAGTGGAAAAAAATCCAAGATGGCAAAGTACATATGTGTATAGGCACTCGTAGTGCAATTTTTGCAGATTTTAAAAATCTTGGACTTATAATTGTTGATGAAGAGCATGACACATCTTATAAATCAAATGCAACGCCACGCTACCATGCAAGACAAGTTGCAATGAGAATAGCACAGCTTAAAAAATGCCCGCTTGTTATGGCTTCTGCCACTCCATCATGCGAAGCATGGTATATGATGGAAAGAGGGATAATAGAGTGCATTAGACTCACCAAACGACTTTCAGGTGGGGCTATGCCAACTGTGGAAGTGGTGAACATTAAAGGTCTTTTTGGAAGCCTTTCTGCAAGATTAATAGAAGAAATTAGACTTACAAAGATAAAAGGGAAACAATCTATAATTTTTTTAAATAGAAGAGGATTTACATATGTATTTCATTGCAAAAATTGCTCTTATGAAATGATGTGTAAAAATTGTTCTGTGCCTTTAACTCTTCATAAAGATTGTATGAAAATGAAATGCCATTATTGTGGTTGGAGCTCTGATATTCCTAAGTCTTGTCCTGAATGTGGTTCACTTGATATAGGCTATCAAGGATTTGGGACAGAATATGTTGAAGATGAGATAAAAAGAGTATTACCTGATTGCACAGTTGCACGTCTTGATACAGATTCTGCACAAAAAAAAGGTCATGTTAAAAAGACTATAAAAGACTTTAAAAATGGAAAAATTGACATCCTTTTAGGAACACAAATGATTGCTAAAGGCTTAAATTTTCCTAACGTAAGACTTGTAGGCATTGCTTTTGCTGATGTAGGTCTTAACATGCCAGATTTTCGCTCTTATGAAAGAACATTTTCTCTTATTATGCAAGCAGCAGGAAGGGCAGGACGCTATTCTAAAGATGGTCTTGTAATAATTCAAACACTAAAACCAGAACATCCATCAATAGTTTGTGCAAAGCATTTTGATGTGCCATCATATTATGACTACGAAATAAGAGAAAGAAGTATTTTAGGTTTTCCACCTCATACAAGATTAGTTAGACTTACCTTTAGGAGTAAAGATGAAAAACATGTTTTAAAAACATCAAAAGAAGCTGGCAAGATATTAGAAAAGATAAAAAAAAGTGATGTTGATATTATGGGACCTTCTGAGTGCATGCTTTACATGGTTGGAAGAAATTATAGAATGCACATAATTCTAAGATGCAAAACTATAACACCAATTCTTTTAACAATAGAACATTTTAATTTAATATATAAAGTGAAAAAACCTACCTATTTAGAAATTGATACAGATCCTATTAATATAATGTAAATATTTAATGTACTACTTATTATTTAAAATGATATAGAAATTATAATTATTATATGCTAACATTACAGCCGTCTTTTAAAGGCTATATCATAAAATTTTTGGAGTATTTTTTATGAAAAGGTTTAGTTGCTTACTAGTTTTTGGGTTGTTCTTTTATGCATTGAATTGTCAGCAAAAACAAATAACCAAATTTGCTGTTATTGATACTGAAAAAATATATAACACATTTAAGCAAAACTCAAAAATTGTACGCGATTTTGAAGAAAAAAAACAAAAGTATCAAGATGAAATAAAAGTTCTTTCAAATGAAATAATAGAGCTAAAAAAGAAAAAAACACAACTACAAAAAAGTGGTAACTTATATGAAGCTTCAATGCTAGGTGAAGAAATAACATCAAAAACAGAATTTCTTACAGAGTTTTCAAAAGCAAAAAACGAAGAACTTGCTAAAATAAAAAGTGAAATGAATCACAATAAGTTTTATACATCCTTATATGATGTAATACAAAAGATAGCAACAAAAGAAGGTTATAGCATGGTCTTAAGCTTACAAGATGGAGGGGCAATTCTTTGGTATAGTCCTACTGTTGATATAACACAAGATGTAATTAAAGAACTGAGAAAAAAATAAAACAATATATACTAATGGTTCTTCTATAAGGATTATTTTTTATAACTTTCATTTATATTTTCTTAATCATCTCAAAAATTAATATTTAACTTTTCTCTCATAAGTTATTTTGTTACTTGAAAAGAAAGCTAATCACTGCACTAATCAATATTTTATTTTGAAAAAAAAGCAAATAGGATTATAATATATCTTATATATTAAGGGGGCTATTATTATGGAAGTGAAGCAAGTAGTGACACCTATGATGAGACAATATTTAGAAATAAAAAAAAATTACAAAGATTCTATTCTTTTCTTTAGATTAGGTGATTTTTATGAAATGTTTTTTGATGAAGCCATAGAAGTAAGCCGACTTCTAAGTCTTACCCTTACAAAAAGAAATGGAGTGCCAATGTGTGGTATTCCATACCATGCCTATAAAGTTTATGTTGCTCGTCTTTTAAGAGCTGGAAAAAAAATAGCGATATGCGAGCAAGTTTCAACTCCCCTTCCAGGAGAGCTTACAAAAAGAGAGGTAACGGAGGTAATAAGTCCTGGTATTGCAACGGAAGAAGATTTTTTAGAAAACTATCGTGATAACTATCTTTTAGCAATATATTTTTCTAATAAAAAGACAGAAGGGTATAAAGGTTATAATTATTATGCCTCTATCGCTTATATAGATGTAAGTTCTGGTTCTTTTTATGCAACATCATTCCTAAGTGAAGATGCAGAAAAAGAGCTATTCAAAGAAATAGGACGTATTTTGCCTTCGGAGGTGCTAATACAACAATCTTTAAAATTAAACGAAACAATTATAAAAAAACTAGAACTAACATGTCCTAATATATTAACTACTTCATTTCCTGACTTTCTCTTTGAAGAAAACAAAGCTTTTGAACACATATGTAACCTATTTGAAACAGAAACACTTAAATCTTTTGGTCTTGAAAAAACATCACCTGAGGTCATTCCTATAGGATTTATAATTGAATATCTTTCCAATACTTCTAAAAAACTTCTTAATCACATAGGAAAAATACAAATAATAAGGGAATGTGATTATGTTTCAATAGACTATTCTACAAGAAAAAATCTAGAACTAATCAACAACTTAAACGATAACAGTAGCACATATACATTGCTAGAAGTAGTGAATCACACAAAAACATCTATGGGGCATCGTCTTCTTAGGCATCGCATACAAGAGCCAATATATTCAAAAGAAGAACTAAATGATCGTTTAGACCTAATTGATTCATTAATAAAAAATACAAATGCATTTAACTTAATTCGCTCTTCTTTAAACTCTATTGGAGACATGCAACGCCTAATTGGGCGAATTGCAATGGAAAAAGCAAACGGAAAAGACCTTATAACATTTTCAAAAGCCTTAAAAGAAGTTATAAATATTATTAAAATAAAAGAAGAACATAGCCTTCAATTTTTAAAGCTTACACAAAATGAAACTAATCGCATTAAAGAAATATATTCTCTAATTATTTCATCAATCAATGAAACACCTCCCATATCCATATTAGAAGGCAATCTTATAAAAAAAGGATTTAACGAAGAGGTGGATCGTCTTTCTTTAATTCACGAAAATGCACAAGAAATATTAGAACAATATGTATCTTCCGAAAGAAAAAAAACTGGCATTCAAACATTAAAAATAAAATATAACAAACTTATGGGATATTTTTTAGAAGTTTCAAAAAGCAACTTAAACAAAGCACCTTCGTATTTTATAAAAAAGCGCTCTATTTCTAATTCTGATAGATATACAACAGAGGAACTTGAAAAGATAGTAGAAGAAATTATAGGTGCACAAGAAGCTTTAATTAATCTTGAAAATAGCATATTCATAAAAGTTAGAAATGAAGTGAAAGAAGAACATAAAATGTTGCAAAAAGTAGCAGAAGAGGTTTCAGAATTAGATGTCTTTCAATCTTTAGCAAACACTGCAAAAATAAATAATTGGACTCGCCCTAAGTTTAATAATGATGGCTCTCTCATTATAATAAATGGAAGGCATCCTGTTGTGGAAGCTCACTTAAAAAGTGGAGAGTTTGTTCCAAATAGTCTTTCCCTTTCATCTGAAACACAAGATGGTTCTTTTAAGTTAAAAGAAAAGTTTCCATCTTTTGCAATAATTACAGGTCCTAATATGGCAGGAAAAAGCACATTTTTAAGACAAACTGCATTAATTGTATTGCTATCTCAAATTGGCTCTTATGTCCCAGCTGATAGTGTATCGTTATATCCAGTTGATAAGATTTTTTGTAGAGTTGGGGCATCTGATAATTTAGCAAGAGGAGAATCTACATTTTTAGTAGAAATGACAGAAACATCTTATATCCTACATACTGCAACAACAAAATCTTTAGTAATTATGGATGAAGTTGGGCGAGGCACTTCTACAGAAGATGGACTTTCCATAGCTCAAGCATGTTCTGAATATTTATTAAACAAAATTAAATGCAAAACACTTTTTGCAACACATTATAAAGAACTTACTGAATTAGAAAGCCCTAATTTGCAAAATTTAAAGCTAGATATTATGGAATATAATGGAAAAATAGTATTTTTAAAAAAGGTTGTAGAAGGAGTTTCAAAAAGCTCCTATGGACTTCATGTTGCATCTTTAGCAGGTCTTCCTAAAGAAGTGCTAGAAAGAGCAAAAAATTTATTACATTTTAGAAATACTTTTTACAGCAAACAAAGAAAAATAGAAGAAGATCATAATGATGGAAAAGAAGAAAAAAAAGATTACACACCCTCTCTTTTTGGAGAAGAAATCTCTATAATTAATGACATATTAAGCCAAGATTTAAACAACATAACGCCTCTTATTGCATTACAAAAAATCTCTGAATGGCAAAGTAAATTAATGTAAAA
>CAUUIE010000094.1:0-7435 GCA_963545065.1 uncultured Treponema sp. | reverse complement strand
AGCGCTCATGTTGTGATTAATGATCATAATGCTACTCCTTTGGCGATTTTCCCTCCCCATCATAAAGAGAGGTGTGGCATCCCTGCCTTACTATGCTCATTCTAAGTACTTTATGAGAGTTCCCAAATATTCATAAACCCCTCTACAATAAATTTATAAATAAATGAGCTTCCCATTCCATACTTCAAAAGATATTATCGGATGAGATTAAAAAATCTTTAAGTTTAAAAAACAAAATCGATCTATTTTATATAAGGCTTAAGCTGTTTTAATAAAAAAATAAACTATAAAATATTACTTACAGAGTGAAAGCAACCAAAAACTGTGTAATACACTCTAAAATATTTTCTTTTGTAAACACATATTATGATTAAAACATTATCACTAGCTAACGGGAAGGCTCCGTCTAGCTAAAAGGAGGTGTCCCGTTAGCTAGCAGGACGTCTCCCTTAAGCTAATCGGCGTGATCTAATATGGCTAGACGTCATCTATTATTACTTAAATGATTGACTCCACACTATAGTTATTACGTAGCATCACTTCTAGCTAGAATGCGATCCCTCTTCTAGCTAGAAACGAGATGAGAGTATTACATATGTGGGGATGCGTTTATTGTAATGATGGGAGGCATGTTCTAGTAGTAAATGGAGGTCTATTCTAGCTAGACTTTCTTCAAAAACTAGCTAGTTTTTTGCCAAACTCTAGCTAGAGTTTGGAGGGAAAGTGCGTAGTTTTTAATGCTTGAGGGGTTTTTAAGAAGAAGATGGGAAAATATCCAATAAGAGAACAGGCGATAAGATAGTAAAAAGTTTGAAAGACTTGCCAATAAAAAGGCAGGATTTGCCTTGTAAAAAAGATAGAATTATACATGCAAAGTGTAAGGAGATTCACCCATAAAGGAGTGGAGAAAAAGATAAAATTTAAGGCGTTAATAAAAATCATATTACTTAACATATTAAACACTTTTTAAAAAGTTTCTTCTATAATATCGTTATAGAAAATTAATCATTGAAAAAACTACAATTTCTTAAAGTAGCTTAAACTTTTAAAGTGAGACAAACTAAATGGTTATATTTAAAGCATCCACAAATCATATCAGTTAAGGTTTACAATTATAGTTAGAAAACTATCAAATTAAAAAAAGTGTTTCTCTTTTTTAATTCATTAAAACGGACATCAATTAAAACGGACATCAAAAAAATATAAATTAATATTTTTATCTATTGACAACTTGAACAGTTGAATATATACTCAAATTATCAAATATTCAAATTGATTAACCCATTAGGAGTTTACTATGCTAGAAAAGGAACCCCAAGAACAAATAGAAGAAGACAATAAAGACACTGTCTCTTATGCTCGTTCAAAAATGCCAAGTGAAAAAGCAATAAGTGATTTAAGCGATTTTTTTAAGAATTTTGGAGATTCAACTAGATTAAAAATTGTTTCAGCACTTATGAGTGGCGAGCTTTGTGTAGCAGATATTTGCTCAGTGCTAGAAATGTCTACATCAGCTATTTCCCATCAGCTTCGCATATTAAGGCAAGCAAAAATTGTAAGGTCTCGTCGTGATGGAAAACAGATTTATTATTCTATAGATGATAACCACGTTGGCATTCTCTATAGTGTAGGTCTAGCTCACTTAAATGAAGAAGAAGGAAAAGAAGAACTTTAATTAATATATAGGAGAAAAATTATGAGTAATAGTCTTCAAAATTGTAATGCAAAAGTTGCAGATCAAAAAAATATAGAGCATGAGCATGAGCACATACATAAGCCATCTCATGAACATACTCACTCGCATGAATGTGAACATAATCATTCCCATGCACATGAGCATGAGCATACACATAAGCCATCCCATGAACATACTCACTCGCATGAATGTGAACATAATCATTCCCATGAGCATGAGCATACACATAAACCATCCCATGAACATACTCACTCGCATGAATGTGAACATAATCATTCCCATGCACATGAGCATGAGCATACACATAAGCCATCTCATGAACATACTCACTCGCATGAATGTGGGCATAATCATTCCCATGCACATGAGCATGAACATTCACATAGCCATCATCATTCACATTGTGGTTGTTCACATGCTCACTGCCATAGTAATGGAAGATCAGCAAAATATAAATTTAGTATTTCTGCAATCTTTTTTATATTAGGGCTTTGTTTTAAGTTTATTGCACCTAGTCTGAATATTTATGGAATAAGTGTATTTATTCCATGCTTTGTTGCTTCTTGGTTTTTTGCAGGCTATGAAGTAGTTTTAACACCTTTGAAAAATTTTAGTAAAGGAATTATTTTTGATGAAAACTTTCTTATGAGTATTGCAACAATTGGAGCATTTATTTTAGGCGAATGGACAGAGGCTGCAAGCGTTATGCTTTTTTACAATTTGGGAGAGATGGCACAAGACGCAATTGTTGAAAAAGCTAGAGGAAGCATAACGCATTTAGTAGATGTCTCCTCTTCATTAGTAAGAGTTCTAAAAGACGAGGGGGATGAAAAACATTTCTTTGATGATTCTTTCTATAAAGAAGAAGAGCCTTCCCATGTTAAAATAGGTTCCATCCTTTTAGTAAAGCCTGGAGAAAAGATACCGCTTGATGGAGTTGTAGTTAAAGGCACTTCAGAGTTAAACACCTCTTCTATGACAGGAGAAAGTTTACCTAGATTAGTGAAAGAAGGGGGCGGAGTTTTAGCAGGTTTTGTTAACTTAACAGGGGTTTTAGTTATTAAGACTACTAAGATTCTTTCAGAGACAGAGGTGGTTAAAATGCTACATTTAATAGAGGAGGCAAGTGAGAGAAAAGCTAAAAGTGAAAGGCTCATTACGTCTTTTGCTAAAGTGTATACTCCAATTGTGTTAATTTTGTCTCTTTTAATTTCTATAGTGCCACCTATTTTTGCTTATTATTTTTTGAATGTTCCAATAAAGGGATTTATCTCTTTCGCTCCATGGTTAAATAGAGGTTTAGTATTTTTAGTTATTTCTTGCCCATGTGCTTTTATTCTTTCTGTGCCATTAGCATATTTTGCAGGTATTGGTGCCTTTGCAAGAAATGGTATTTTAGTTAAGGGAGCAGATTATATAGATAGTATAGCAAAAGCTAAAAAGATTGTTTTTGATAAAACTGGAACGCTCACTCGTGGAAATATGGAAGTTTATTCTATATTGCCTTCTAAAGATGTTTTGGATAACGATCTTTTAAAATATGCCTTTTTAGGAGAAGCTAATTCTAACCATCCAATTGCTAAAGCAATAAAAAAATATGTAGAAAATTCTAATGCTCATCTTTTAGAAAATATTGATAATATGAAAGTAGATGAGTATAAAGAAGAGACAGGAAGAGGGATAAGTTGCAAAGTGAAAATGTCACCTCTTTTTGTGGGCTCTAAATCTTTTATAGAAGAACATCTAAAGGAAAAAATAAATGCAAAAGAAGAGTATGGCACACAAGTTCATGTCTCATATGATAGTAAGTATCTAGGTGCAATCCTTTTGCAAGATGAAATTAAAGAAGATGCAAAGGCAACAATTGAAAGCCTTAAAATGATGGGAATAAGTGATGTAGAAATGCTAACAGGAGACGAGCAATTTAGTGCTGAAAAAGTAGCGTCCATGCTTGGCATTCCTAGTTATAAAGCCAATCTTTTACCTAGAGAAAAGGTGGAATTTTTTGAAAAGTCTTCTATCGCATTTAAAGAAAAAAATAAAGGTGCTACTGTTATGTTTATGGGAGACGGCATTAATGACGCTGCTGTTCTTTCTATGGCAGATGTTGGAATTGCTTCAGGTAGTTTAGCAAGTGATGCTGCAGTAGAAGCAAGTGATATGGTTTTTATGACAGAAGATGTTTCTCTTCTTTCAAAAAGCATAAAATTAGCAAAGAGGACTAGAAGGATTGTAAAAGAAAATATTTTTATTAGCTTTGCAATAAAGTTAGGTTTTTTAATTTTAGGTTCACTAGGTATTGCAGGCTTAAAAATTGCTGTGCTAGGTGATGTGGGTGTAGCTCTTCTTGCAACCCTTAATGCTATGAGGCTTAGAAAATAAAAGGTGATAGATAAAAAAGAGTTAAGTGTTTATTATATAAATGCTTAACTCTTTTTAAAAAAGTGTTTTAATTGGATAAAGTTAGTAAAAGACCTATTGGGAGATGATCAGAATATCCTTGCTTTGTTCCTATGTTATATCTGTTAATTTTTCCATCAAGAACTAATGGGGCTTTAGCACAAAGAATAAATTTCGAAACTTCTAAACAATGCTTACTGTTTGGATTTTGCAAATAAAATATATGGTCTAATCTTTCCCATTTTCCTTTATAGCAATAAGAGCCTAAAGCTTCATCTTCTTCACATTCATTTATACTTTTTTCATTACACTCTTTGTATAATTTCCAAGCATTATTAAAACTTTTCATTTTGGAAAATTCAAAATCATTTTGGTTAAAGTCGCCACAAGCTATAACATAGTCTGAAAGTTTTTCTTTTTCTTTCATTTTATTATATAAAAGAATTTCTTGCATAGCTCTTAAAGAAAAGCCATTTGTTTTTTTAGACTTCCAATGAACTCCAAAAAGAGTAATATTTATATCTTTTCCATATAAGTTAATTAAAATATTTGCTTCTATAATTGGTCTTAATGGATTATCTTTAGAATATATATTGTGAGCTTTTGCATTAAGTATTTTATATTTAGAAAAAATAGCAGTGTTAAATGCAAGCCCATCACATGGAGATAGAAAGACACATTCTTTATAACAATTTGTTTGGTTTAATCTTTTTGCAATATCTTTAATCACTTCTTCGCTTTCTATTTCTTGCAATACTAATAAATCGGGTGTGTCTTCTGTGTCTTTCAATTCATTAGAACATATTTTAATAGCTTCTAATAAACGGTTAAGACGCTTATCATAATCTTTTTCATTCCATTTATTTTTACTCTTTTTAAATTGTTCAAATTCTCTTCCATCATTTATTAAATCAAAAAAAGTTTGGGCATTATAACTTATAATAGTAATTGTATTTTTATTTTGACAAGATGTAATTAATAATATGGAAAGAAAAAAACAAAAGATTAATTTTATTTTCATAAAAACTCCTAAAACTATTTTAATATCTTTTTGTTGTTTTATGGCTCATAATTAAAAAAAGGAAAGATTATTAAAAAATGCCGATACTGGTTAAATAGTTAGTTTTAAAAAAAATAAAATGCCCTTTACGATATGCTATGGGTAAGTTTTTAAATGAGGAATTGTTATGAATGATATTAAAATTGTAACATTAGGCGAAATTATGTTAAGGCTTAGCCCTAAAGTGCCTTTAAAATTTTTACAAACTTCATCTTTTGATGCCGTTTTTGGAGGTAGTGAAGCAAATGTTGCAGTTTCTCTCGCTATTTTAGGTCTTTCTTCATACTATGTTACAAAATTACCATTAAATGATATAGGCTCTTGTTGTTTACAAACTTTATTAAAATATGGGGTAAAACTAGACTATGTTAAACGTGGCGGAAAAAGAATAGGCATATACTTTGTGGAAGCAGGTTCTTCAATGCGCCCTTCAAAAGTTATATATGACAGAGCTAATTCTTCTATTGCAGAAGCAACTTTGGAAGACTTTAATTTTAATGAAATATTTAAAAATGCTACTCATTTTCATTTTTCAGGTATTACTCCTGCTTTAAGTGATAATTGCTTTGAAATTACAAAAGAGGCTGCAAAAACTGCGAAAAAAATGGGTTTAACTGTTTCTTTGGATTTAAATTATAGAAAAAAATTATGGAGCGAAGAGGAAGCACAAAAAAAAATGCTTCATCTTATGCCCTATGTGGATATTTGTATTGGAAATGAAGAAGATGCCTCTAAGATGTTAGGTTTTAAAATGAAGGGTATAGCTCCTGAAAAAGGGATTATTTCTATTGAAGCATATTATAATGTTTTTAAGGCAATGAAAGAAAAATTTAATTTTAAATATATTGCCACTAGTTTAAGAGAAAGTTATTCTGCCTCCATTAATGGATGGCAAGGACTTTTATATGATGGAAATAATTTTTACGCTTCTAAAAAATATGAAATTACTCTAGTAGATAGATTAGGTGGAGGAGATTCTTTTTCTGCAGGACTTCTTTATTCAATTTTGACAAAAAAAGATTTACAATATTCTATTGAATTTGCTACAGCTTCATCTGCATTAAAACAAACAATTGTAGGAGACTTTAATATATCATCCATAGAAGAAATTGAAAGATTAGTTGCAGGGGATGGAACAGGGCGCGTTATTAGATAAACATTATTAAATAATTTATTTTTTTCACTTTATAAGCTTCTTTTATAAAGATCAATATTTCTCTTTGAGTTTAATATTTACTTAATTTCTTATATAAATTATTATATACCTTTAAACATATTTTTCTATATAATACAATATGTCTATTTAAAAAAATATAAACTATTTTTATTTATATAACTCAATGAGTTTAATATAAATTAAAAAAAATAATCTTTATTTTTTAACAAATATCTTATATAATAATATTTATGATTATATATATTGACATCTACAATATTTAGTTTATAATTATAAATATATTGCTTTTTAAAATAAGGAGATAAAAATATGCAAGATGATGAACTTTTTAAAGGAATTAGATTAGTAAAACTTTATGAATTTTTAACTCATAACAGTGAAATTGAATTTGAATATAATGGTGTGCCTTATATTATTCAACCTGTAGCGGAAGAAGGCAAATATTATCTTGTTATATGGACTGCATATGATGATAAAGAAAATATTTGTATTGCAAAAGAAGAAAGTTTTTTAAAAACAGCAACAGAAAAAGAAGTTATTGATAAAGTTATTAATACAAAATGTTTTGATGGAAAATCATTATTAGAAATTCATAATGATATCGAAATTATTGATATTATGTAAAGGAGGTAATATTATGGGAGGGCGAGGTGCATTTGTAAAAGAAAAAGGTATTATAAAATTTAGATATGAAGTTGTAGGCTTTATTGATGGTGTTAAAATATTAGAACCAAGAAATAAAAGCGAGAAACATAGTCTTCCTGAAAGAGCAAACACACCATGCACATCCTATGTTTCATATAATGACGATGGAATTTTTAATCATTTTATAACTTTTGATAAAGATAGAATGCCAATATATGCAATTGATTATGGAGAGCATAAACAGAAACTATCACTTCATATTCATTATTACAAAAATGGTGATAGGTTACATGAAATTGAATATCTTAATCCAGGAGATGAATTATATGAAAAACACAAAAAATTATTTAAAGGGGTGAAAATATGAAAAGCGATGAACTTTTTAAAGGAATTAGATTAGTAAAACTTTATGAATTTTTAACTCATAACAGTGAAATTGAATTTGAATATAATGGTG